>CAYQJN010000029.1:0-21003 GCA_964417845.1 uncultured Isosphaeraceae bacterium | reverse complement strand
CGTGATGGTGCGTCATCTGTCCGATGAAGACCGTCGTGAGGAACATGAAGATGAATGCTTGGAGGAAGGCGACGAACAGTTCCAGGAAACTGATGGGAATCGCCGCGATGATGGACACCAGTGAAATCGAGCCTGATGCGAGCCAGCTGGTGGTGCTTGCGTAGGCCATGGTGCCGAACGATGCCAGGACCGCCATCAGCGTGTGGCCAGCGACCATATTGGCAAAGAGTCGAATCGCCAACGCGACCGGTTTGATGAACAGCCCGAGAAGCTCCACTGGCAGCATGATTGGCAGCAGGTACAGGGGGGCACCGCCAGTCAGGTGGCTGGCCCATCCCTTGACGCCCAGCGAGCGGAATCCCTGGTACTGAATGGCGACAAATGACGTGAGCGCCAGGCCGAGTGTGACGGCCAGATTGGCCGTCGCGGTGCCGCCGAAGACCGCCCACCGCTCTTCAGAGGCGGTGAGGCCGGTGACGGCGTGTTGCACGTCAAGCATCGGGACCAGCCCGAGCAGGTTGCAGGTCAGAATGAAGAAGAACAGAGAGAGAAGAAACGGCAGGAACCGGTTCGTGTCAGAGCCCAGAATCGGGCGAATGGCGTTCTCGATGAGATACATCGAGATGACTTCGATCAGTTGGGACAGGCGGCCCCTCGTCAGATGACGGTCGGTACCTTCGTCTTCATGGCCCGTTCGAATGGCCGATGCGGCGCGGAGCAGCACGGCCAGTCCGACGACCAGCGCGACCACCAGCGCTCCCATGTGCAGTGTCAACGAGCCGGTGACCGGCTTGTCGGTGATGTGGTGAATCGGGTTGTCGGAGGCCAGCAGGTGCAGCATCGGAATGCGGGGTCCTGGTGTTGAAAGGGCTTCGTCGAACCGGGCTCAACCGCCGCGCTGCCGGAATCGGCGTGACGCGACGAAGGTCTCTCCCGCCAGTACCGGAACGAGTCCGGACAGGGCCCCGAAGAGCAACGGTGCCGCGGGCTGGCGAGCCGCGGAGTATAGCAACAGGCAGATGGCAATGGTGGCCACGATTCTCCCCGTGGAGGCTGCAATCAACAGGCTGCCCCACGCCAGAATCGGTCGCCCGCGCCAGGGGCGCAGAAGCGTCACGGCGATCACGGCAATGACGGCGACGATGCCGATCGCCATCAGCCCCGGAAGCCGCCCCTCGTGGCCCCATTGGCCGATCATGGTGGCGATCAGCCAGCCTGCCGCAGCCAGCGCAGGTCCTCCGAGGGCCACCGCGTAGAGCGGGCCTGTCGGGAGCGTTACGGGTTGCTGTCCCGGGAGTGTCACTGTTTACTCCGCTCCCGTGTGAGGCGTCGATTCTCAGCCAGCGCCGCTCTGATGAAGCTGGTCATCCCGACGAGCACGCCGGCGATGGCACCAACGATGATGAAGGTGCGATCAAACCCGAAGGCCCAGTCTGCCAGCCACCCCAGCAGCACCCCGGCCGCGACCTCGGTCGTCAGGGTGAATCCCATGGACGAGAGCCGCCAGATCCGGCTTCGGTCCTCCGGCGAACCAGCACCATCTCGCGTAGGCAGCGGCATCGTGATCTACATGGGCTTCTCCTCGCAGGTCTGGTCATAGACCTCGAGGAGTTTGGCCTTATCGAAAACCATCTCGTTTCGAGTGAGTCCGACCACTTCGTATCTCGGCGTCAACTCGATGGCATCGACGGGGCAGGCTTCTTCGCACATGCCACAGAAGATGCAGCGGAGTTCGTCGATGTCGAACTGCTTCGGGTACTTCTCGCGATCCTCCCACGGAGACTCTTCCCCCACGATGTGGATGCAGTTGGCCGGACAGGCCGTAGCGCACATGAAGCATGCGACGCAACGTACACGTCCATCCTCGTCGCGATTGAGGCGGTGGACTCCTCGAAACGTCTGCCCGTACTGGCCGCCTTCAAGCACATCGCGTTGTTCACGGCGCTCTTCCGGGTACTGGACGACGTGAATGTTCTTCTTGTTTTTTCCGTCGCGTCCAGCGTTGCCGAGGCAATGCCGCAAGGTCGTTCCGAGACCCTTGAACACGGCCGGAAGGAAAAGGCGGTCGCCGCGGCTCATTGGCGGGGGCGTGACATCGACGACTGATCGGGGGTCAATGGACATTGGGGCGGCCATGGTAGGGCGATTCCCGACCGCCGTGGGCGACGTTCAGGTGCTTCGCCAGAACCGCGGGTGGAAGAGAACCAGAATGACGAAGACTTCCAGACGACCAATGAGCATCAGGCCACAGAGGAACAGCTTGGTGGCATCAGAGAACCAGCCGTAGTTCTGAATGGCGCCGACCTGATCCAGGCCCGGACCGACCGTGCAGATGGTGGCGAGGGCAGCAGTGGCCGCTGTGGCGAACGTGCAGTCAGCGCATTCGGCCTCAAGGGCCTGGATGACGATGGCTCCGATCGCAAGCAGAAACAGGGTGCCCCAGACGTACGTCACGACATTCAGTTTCTGCTCCGCGTCGATGACCTGACCGCTGACCTTCAGCGGACGCACCACATCCGGCCGGAAGAACCGCTCAAGCTCTGCCCACAACACGCGAAGCGCAATCCAGATGCGAACTACCTTGATGCCGCCGGCAGTGGATCCCGCCGAGCCCCCGACAAACATGAGCAGGATGATGACGGCCTTGGAGGCGAAAGGCCAGAGATCGAAGTCGGTAGTGACGAATCCGGTCGTGGTCTGTTGGGAGACGACCGTAAACGAGGCCGCCCTGATCGCTGACCCCGTGGTCAGCGGCACTTCATCACCATTGCTCAGGACCAATGGGGCGTCAGCTCCCAGCAGTGCAGCAGCGGCGATGCAGGACCCGCCAACCAGCAGCATCAGGTACAGCCGAAACTCCGTGTCACGCAGGGCGTGCTTCCATCGGCCCTTGAGCAAGGCCAGGAGCACGGTGAAGTTGGATCCTGCAATCACCATGAACACCAGAATGACCAACTCCGCACCGAGTGACTCCGGACGTGCAATGCTCGGATTTCGCGTGCTGAATCCACCCGTGGCCAGGGTGGTGAACGTGTGGTTGGCGGCGTCCACCAGACCCATTCCGGTCACCATCAGAAGCACGATTTGGGCGGCGGTCAGCCCGACATACAGCGTCCAGAGCCGTCGGGCGGTTTGGCGAATAGTGGGCCTGACGCCTTCCGGGTCGGGGCCGGGCGACTCGATGCGAAACAGCTTCTTGGCGGCGGTTCCGAGGCCAGGGAGGATCGCGACAAAGAGGACGAGGATGCCCAGGCCGCCAAGCCATTGTGTGAGCGACCGCCAGAGCAGGAGCGAGGCAGGGACGGCCTCGATGTCACTCAGGATCGTGGCACCGGTCGTCGTGAGCCCGCTCATGGACTCGAAGTAGCAGTCGATCACCGAGGCGAAGGCGTGGCCCTCCGGTGCCGCGGTGCGTCCCCAGACCAGAAAGGGGAGGGCGGCGACGCCTGCGCCGATGACCCACGCGCCCGTCGTGACAAGCGCTGCCTCCCGTCGCCCCATGCGATACGGACGCATCAGGATCGGGCCACCGGGCTCCTGTGAGCCAACAGGCGTCATCATCGCGCCCCGCCCCCAGTACCAGGCAGCAAGACCGATCACAATGGCGGCGCCACCGCTGCCGAAGAGGCTCAGTTCAGCAGCCTCCAGCATGCGTCCCTCAGGGCCCGGAACCGCGACGAATAACAGCCCAACCACGGTGAGCAGTCCGCCAAGCAGCATGGCCAGTCGGCCCCACTGGGCCACGACGAATCGAAGGTTCACGCGGCCGGCCCGGATTGGAAGCGCTGCCGGACCACGTCGGCGTCGGCGGTGGTGGTCAGCACAATCATGTGGCCCCCGGGCTGAATCATGGTGTCACCACCTGGCACGAATGGGTGCCCCGCCTCGTCCTCGCAGGCCAGCACCAGCATCGCAGGTCGCTCGCCCAAGCCTTGCAGGGTCTGGCCGACCAGCGGTGAACTGGCTGCGACCCGCAGACGCATCAACTCGAGCGTGTCCGTGAAGAACCCTTCGATGCGTTCGAAGTCGTGGGCGTGGAGCACGCGGCGGATGGCGTTGAGGGCCGCAGTGCGTGGGTTCCACGTCTGTTCGAGTCCCAGTTCGTGGAGCAGCGGCAGAAACTCGCCGTGGCGGATTACCGGCATGACCAATTCGACGCCGCACCGCCTGGCGTAGGCACAAGCGAGCATGTTCTGTTCATCGGACCGCATCGAGATGAATGCGTCCAGGCGGCCGAGTTGTTCGTCGTCGAACGTCTCAGGGAGACCCGGGTCCGAATTGAGAATGGTGATCCAGTCGAGTTTCTCGCCCAGTTCGGCCGCTCGAGCGGGATCCGACTCGAACAGTCTGATGTCAAAGTCCCGGCGCCCCAGAAAGCGACACAGCCACACGGCGGCAGGGGGACCACCTGAGATTGCAATGCTCCGTCTTCCATACTGCCCCCGGGTGAAGAGCCTGCGGACCTTCTGAATGGCATCCCGCTCGCAGACGAGCGTCACGATGTCTCCTGCCTCGACGCTCGATTCGGCGGTCGGAAGAAAGGCGCACCCGTGTCTGGTGATGGCTGCTACGCGCACGCCCCTAGGCAGTCCAAGCGATCGAAGCGACTGGCCGATGGCGGGGGCTCGCTGAATCACCTCGATCTGCTGGAGTTCAATGCGGCTGTCAGCGAAGTGTTCGATGGCGACCGCGGCGGGGCTACGGAGCCGCGCGGCGAGCCCCATGGCCATCGCCCTGTCCGGCGAGAAGAGTCGGTCTACGGAGAACACGGACGCGTAGTCCACGTCATCTCGCTGCAGAAACATGCTGTGATCGATCCTGGCGAGCGTCCGTGTGGCACCCAGACAGGCGGCGATGTCACAGATCACGAGATTGACTTCGTCAACGTCGGTGGTCGCGATCACGGCGTCGGCGCTGGCCGCTCCGGCCGCCCGAAGCGTGGCCGCCGAGCTGGCGGAGCCGCCGACGACGCCAATGTCGTGATGCTCGGAGAGGTAGGCCAGCCGCCGCTCGTCCTGATCGATCACTGTGACGCTGTCGCCTGCTGCAGTCAACATTTCAGCCGCTGCGGCCCCGATATCGCCGCCGCCGCAGATAATGACGTCCATGGAGGTCCCTCTTTGAGCCAGAAGAGGCCGCAGTGTATCCCCAGTTTGTCCCACGCCCCGATGGTCCGAGAAGTCCCTTCTTGACGCCGCAGCCCGGGTCACCCATACTGGCCTCCGGAGGCCGATCGGGCCGATCCACCGTGCAACTGACCTACGTGGTCGTCTGTATTGTGGGTTCGCGGTTCAAACACACGCTGTGTGGGGAAGGACGCTCATCAATGGGCACAATCACGAAGAAGGACCTGATTGATCGCATCGCGGCCGAGACCGGGCACCGTCGTGCCGACGTCAAGGACGTCGTTCAGGCCTTCCTCAATTCCGTCATCAGTGAGTTGGCCGATGGCAATCGGCTTGAGTTTCGTGACTTCGGTGTGTTTGAACCTCGTGAGCGGGCCGCGCGTGTGGCCCAGAATCCCCGAACGCTTGAGCGGGTCCCGGTGCCTGCCCGCAATACCGTCAAGTTCAAGGTTGGCCGTCTGATGAAGATGGCGGTTGAGTCTGGTGAGGCGACTTCGGTGGAAGTGGATGCGGTGCCCAATCGCTGATGTGTCCGGTGCGGCGACCGTCACCTGACGATCAGTAGAATCGCATCATTTTCGAGAGCGTTTCCTTGAGATCCCCCCTCGGTCGAGCGACCATGGGACGGTGATGCGTATGTTCAGAGGGTGCCGGATGGCCAGGATGCTGGTGTGACGTGAGCGGGCAGACGACACGGCAGACGACGCGACGAAGCGAGATTCGCGATGATCGCTCATTGGCCGACCTTTTCAACGCGCTCCCCCCGAGTGCGGTTGAAGCCGAGATGAGCCTCATCGGATCGGTCATCCTCGATCCGGACGTCTGCGGTGATGTGCTGCAGATCATTCGTGATGCTGACGACTTCTTTCGCCCCGCGCATGCCGAGCTCTGGTCCGCCTTGGTCCATCTGTATGACCGGCATCAGTCTGTTGACGTGGTTCAACTTCAGCAACTCCTGGAGGATCGCGGCACGCTGGATCGGGCGGGCGGTATCGAGTACATCATCGAGCTCGCTGACTCGGTGCCCAGCGCCGCCAACGCGGTGCACTACGCCCGCATTGTTCGTGAGAAGTCGACGGTCAGGCAACTGATCGCAGCCGCCGGGGACATTCTCCGCAACGCGTACACCAATCCGGATGCAGCGTCCGATCTGCTCGATGAAGCGGAACGGCAGGTCTTTCGCATTGCACAGGCTTCGGAGTCGAAGCAAGCCGTCGGGCTTTCTGCGTTGATTGAAGAGGCCATGGAGCGGCTGGAAGCAGCCGATGGGCAGCCGCTGACCGGTGTCGGGTCAGGATTCGGAGATCTGGATGTGATCACCGGTGGCTTTCAGCCCGGGGAGTTGATCATCCTTGCGGCTCGTCCGTCGATGGGAAAGTCGGCGCTGGCCCTCAACGTGGCTGAGAATGTGGCGGCCCGGGGGGAAGCAGTGGGCATCTTCAGCCTGGAGATGTCATCGGCGCAACTCGTGCAGCGTGTTCTTGCGAGCCGATCGGGTGTGGACGGCGATCGAATGCGACGGAACGCGCTCAGGCCCAACGAGTTCAGAGCCCTCTTTGCCGCCTGCGATGAATTGCGAACGGCGCCGATGTACTTCGACGACACACCGGGGCTGACGTTGCTTCAGCTTCGCGCGAAGGCGCGGCGAATGAAACAGAAGCACGGACTTCAGGCCGTGGTGATCGACTATCTCCAGTTGATGACCTCCGGTCATCGGACCGAGTCGCGTCAGCAGGAGGTCAGTGAGATCAGCCGGGGTGTGAAGGCGCTGGCGAGGGAACTCAATGTGCCAGTGCTGTGTCTCAGTCAGCTCAATCGCGCGGCCGAACAGCGAGAAGGGCATCGTCCGAGGATGAGCGACTTGCGTGAGTCAGGATCGATCGAGCAGGATGCGGATGTCATCATGATGCTTCATCGTGAGGCGTACTACCACCGGGACGAGACCTGGCGGGATGACAATCCGGACAAGGTGAACCTCGCGGAATTGATCATCGCCAAGCAGCGGAATGGGCCGACCGGCACGGTGAAACTCACATGGGATTCGCGATCCACTCGGTTTCGCGATCACATCGACGCGTCGCCGCCTCCAGAAGTCGCGGCCAGCGCGACGGAGTACAAGCCGTCCTCACCACCCGCTGCGGACGATGACATTCCGATCTGAGGGAAGCGATTCGGGCTTCACGCCACGACGGTCCAGATCATGACGCCGACCCATGCCGCCAGAGCGACACTGCCCCAGGTTCTGGTCAGGTGATGTCCGCCGCCGATGACGCCCATTGGCCTGCGAATGAAAATGGTCGCGAGGGCGACCGTGAACCCGAGCATGGGTAACAGTGACAGGAGCGCGTAGTGATCCGGAACCGGGACCGGATGCACGATGGCCGTCACGCCGAGCACCAGGAGGATGTTGAGTACGTTGGACCCCATGACGGTGCCCAGTGCGAGGTCAGATTGGCCACGCCGAGCGGCCACGATGGCGGTGAAGCTCTCGGGCAGGCTGGTAGCAATGGCGACAACGGTCAGACCGATCACCGTTTCCGAAACCCCGGCCAGCGACGCCAGATGCACGGCATTCCACTCCGTGACCTTGGCGCCTGAAAGCAGGAGCAGCAGGCCAATGAGCAGGGTTCCGGTTGCCCTCAGGCTCCCCCACCTTGGAGTGCCCGAGGGCTCCTGCGCCTCTTGGCCATTGCCGAGCGCCCGCCAGATGATCAGGCACACGGGAAGTCCCAGCACCAACAGGATCCCGGCGGGCCGAGTGACCTCGCCAATGACCACCGCGACACCAATGAGCAGCAGTTCAGTGCCCAGAAGGAGCCAGAAGTGCACTTGGCGGACGTCCCGGGATGCATGAATCGGTTGAATGAGGCATGCCATGGCCAGCACAAGGCCGATGTTGGCCATGTTCGAGCCGACCACATTGCCATAGGCCAGTGAGGCACCGGACGCGCCGGACGTCGCCGCAACGACATTGAGCGCCAGTTCCGGGGCACTCGTGCCGAACGCGATGATGGTCATGCCGATGGTGAAGGGGGCCACGCCGAGTCGCGACGCCAGCGAAACGGCTGATTCCACCAGAAAGTGGCCTCCGAGCACAAGCATGGCAATACCACCGCTCAGAAGGACGATGGACCAGGGTGCAGAGAGGTCGCTCCCGAACACCGCTGTCGCTTGTAGAAGGTGAAGCATGCGAGGGACCGATTGTATGAGGGGTCGCCAGGTGGCGGCAGCCTGGCCAGTCGGGTATGAGAGGAGTTCACGCTGGATCCTTCAGAGACCAGCCAACTGATTCAGCGGGCAGCTGAGGGGGATGACGCTGCCTGGCGAACGATTGTCGAGATGTGGGCCCCGCGGGTGCACGCGCTCCTGGTGGCCAATTGTCGCGACCATGAGTTGGCGGAGGAGATCACACAATCCGCCTTCTGCACGGTGGCGGCCAAGGTCGGCACGTATGTCGAAATGGGCAAGTTTGAGGCCTGGCTTTTCAGGATCGCCATGAATCGTCTCCGAGATGAGATGCGTCGACGGAAGCGGCAGGCCATTCCGGTGGCGTCCGAGGTGCTCAGACCTGTTGCGCGGACGGGTCGGGAAGATCGGCCCGGGCACCAGCGTGTGGACCCGGAGACGGCGGAGGCGTTGTTGGCTGCTGTGGGCGGCCTGGCGGAGGCCGATCAGCAGGTGCTGCACCTTCGCCATGTGGCGGGGCTTGGATTCAAGGAGATTGCCGCCCAGTTGGAGCAGCCCGTCGGCACCGTACTGGCACGGCACTTCCGAGCACTCAAACGCCTCCGGGACGCGCTCGGAGATGAGATCGCCGAGGATTTTCTTCGGCGAGGACAGTAGGAGTGGCAACAATGCGGGCGGAACGGCGTTGGAGGGCGACATGGTGAATCAAGGACCGGACAAGACGCCCCCGGGGGCCAGCCAGAGGGGGGCCAGCCAGAGGGGGGCCAACAAGGAGCAGCTGGATCCCCGCTGCGACAGGATTGAGTCCGGGCTCGACGCCATGCTGGACCAGACGGCTCCACGAGAGACTCCGGCAGGACTCGAAGATCGTGTGTATCAGGCCACGCTTCCGTTTCTGGAGATCGGAAGGGGGACCGCTTCGTCTGCCGCTGCCCTGCCAAGCGTGGCCCGTCTGGCGCTGGCGGCATGTCTGGCGGTGGCAGTGGTTGGAGCCTTCTGGCTGGTGGGTCAGTCGCCTGTTGATCGCGGCGAGGACGTGACGCTGGTCTTCGACGCCCCCGCGGACGCTCCGAAGGCCGCGGACCGATCTATGGGTCGCTTTCTCGGCCTGCAGCGGGTGCATGATCTGGATTACGGTGGGGCCGTGGGCGATCTGGAGCAAGTCGTCTGGGCGATTCAGAACGGGGCGGCTTCGGGAATGATTCTGGCCCCAGGCGAGACGCCGCTTGAGGCTGTCGAGAACGAGTTGGACTCGGTTCGCGTCGTGTCTCAGATTTCAGGATGACGGTCATGCCACATCTACCGCTTCGATCATCGATGGGACTCTGGTGGGCGGGCATGGCCGTGGTTGCGGCATTGGTCCTGCACGCCGGGGGACCGCTGGTCGCAGAGGATCGCCGGCCGACCCCGGATCAGGCGTCGTTTGTGGATCGCTACCTGGATGTGGCCGAAGAGATTGACGCGTCTCTGGGAGATCAACTGAGGTCCATGTGCCAGCGTGATCCGGAGCGATTCGGTCGCGTGCTACGGCAGCTCGGTCCGACGCTTGCAGAACTGGCTGATCTCAAGGAGACCAATCCTGAGCTCTTCTGGCGAAAGATCAGGGAGTTGCACCTGGAGGCGTCCATCGAGTCGCTGGCAGCATCGATTCGGTCTACGGAAGCGAGGACAGGTGGTGACGCGGCTGCTGAACGGTTGCAACTGCGTGGACTCGTCGAGGCACAGATGGGTGCCGAGCTGCGAACAAGGGCGGACGTACTGGCGCAGATGCGCATTGAACTCGCCGCCGCCGAGGCCGATCTGGCGAAGGAGACAGCAGACTTTGAAGGGGCCGTTCAACGGCGGATCGAGATGCTTCTGGGAGTGAAGACCCGCTCGCAGCAACACTGAGGTGACTGGCTGAGCCACCGTCAAACGGAGTACCATCGTCGCCATGGGGCGCCGAGTGGAATCACGCCGACGATCAATCTGGATCGCCGGCGTTTTTCTGGCGCTCGTTGGCATCGGCTCGCTGGCCAGTCTCCCCTGGACACTGGGACGGGACGCCGGTCGTGTAGCGCGGAGGTTCGAAGCCACCACACCTGCCCAGCGACTGCAACCACCCGGGGTGGCAGGCACGGCACCGGCAGGTTGGTTGGGGACTGACCGTCTTGGTCGCAGCATGGCGGCGCGAATGCTTCTTGGCGGAGGCGTGTCGCTGGTGGTCGGTCTGGCCGCGGCGGGGACGGCGCTCATCCTCGGAACGGCGTGGGGGCTGACCGCCGCCTTGTCGGGGGGTCGCGTGGACGGTCTGATGATGCGCGTCGTCGACGTGCTGTATGGACTTCCGTCAATCCTCCTTGTGGTCCTTCTGGCGTTTGCCGTCGATGGACTCCGGGCAGGAGCGCCCGCGGCCTCAGGCGGCGGACGCCTTCTGCTCGATCTCATGACGCTGTGGCTCGCCATTGGCGCGGTCAGTTGGCTCACGCTCGCTCGCGTGGTTCGTGGGCAAGTGCTGAGCCTTCGTGGACGGCCGATGACCGACTCCGCAGTGGTGGTAGGGGTTCCCATGCATCGACTCGTCATGCGGTACTACCTGCCATGGCTCGCTGGACCGATTGTGGCATGCACGGCGCTCATCGTTCCGATGGCCATGCTGTCCGAGGCCTTTCTCAGCTTTCTCGGAATCGGCGTGCAGGAGCCTCTTCCCAGTTGGGGCAATCTCGCGGCTGGTGGACTTGCCGAACTCAATCCGGTGAAGTCCAGTTGGTGGCTGCTGCTGTGGCCTTGCCTCATGATTGCTGCCACGCTTGTAGCGCTGACGGTCCTCGGAGAATCCCTTCGGATGCGCCTTGATCCACGAAGCACGCGGGGAGTCTCATGAGCCCGTTGCTGCAGGTCGACGATCTTTGTATTGATTCACCGGACGGAGAACGAATCGTCGACTCGGTCACGCTCACGGTGGAGCGGGGCGCGATGACGGCGCTGGTGGGGGAGTCCGGGAGCGGAAAGACCATGACCGCGCTGGCCATCATGGGATTGCTTCCTGAAGGCATGGTCGTTCGGCGAGGCCGCGTTTGCGTGGATGGGACGGATGTGTTGCAGACGCCTCGCTGGTGGCAGCGGCATCGCGGGCGCACGGTGGCCATGGTGTTTCAGGAGCCGATGACAGCGTTGGACCCCGTCATGCGCATTGACCAGCAGTTGCTTGAGGCGCGGAGGCGTCGCGGCCCAATTCGCGGGACCGAGGCCCGGCGGTGGGTCGTGACTGCACTGACACAGGTTGGTATTGAGTCGGCCGATCAGGTGGCCAGGATGTATCCGCACACCTTGAGTGGTGGCATGCGTCAGCGAGTGCTTCTGGCGATGGGTCTGGCTGCGGACCCTGGCCTCCTGCTGGCGGATGAGCCAACGGCTGCGCTGGATGCGGTCAATCGTGGCGATGCGTTGGATCTCCTTCGTGGGGGGGGCCCGCCCCCCCCCCGGGGGGGGGGGGTGACCCCCCCCCCCCCCCCCGCCCCCGGCGGGGGGGGCGGGGGGGGGGGGCGTTGTATCTCCTTCGGGGGGTGCCCATGCGCCACGCCGGGGTGTTGCTGATCACGCACGACCTCGCCTCCGTCGCCGGCTGGGCTGACTGTGTGGCGGTCATGCGGCATGGAGAGATCCTCGAGCATGGTGCCGCTCGGGACGTCCTTTCCGCGCCCGGGCACCCCTATACCCGTGGTCTGCTGGCCTGTGTCCCGCGGTCTGGCCAGGTGGCCCCCCTCCCGGAACTCGATTGCTGACAATGGGTTCTGCCATTTGGCGGACGCCCTGGCGCGAAAACGAGCGACTTCTGCGTCATTCCCACCGAACCCGGAAACGGTTTTCGGACGTAGCGATTGTCAGTGCAAGGCCACAAGGAGGCACCGCATGCTCAAGGGCACGTCCACGCAAAAGTTCCGCCACCCTTCAGAGGGCGCCGGTCCGATTGAGTCGCTCTGGCTTGCAGCAGCCCGCCTGCGTTGGCACATCCCGGTGTTGAGTGGCGATGGGGCATCACTTCCCTACATGTCACTCGAGGGTGAAGAGCCCGTGGCGCTCGTCTTCTCCACCCGGCGCCGAGCGACCCAGGCGATTGATGGTTGGATCAGTGACGTCGTTGGTGTCCCGGTCGGGAGCGTGACGATCGATCGAGAATCTGCATTGCGGGTGCTCGGGCGGTTGTGCGCACGAGGCGTTCAGTGGATCCGAATAGACCATGGACCTCAGAGCATTCGTTTGCCTCTGGAACCCCTGATCGGGGCGATGCAACGACTCTGGGAGCAGGAGTCAGCGCTTGATGAGGAAGCCTCGATCTGGGCATGGCTTGAGCGGCAGGACCGCATCTTGATGCTCCGCGATCCGGCAGCGTCCAACCTGCCCCTGGTCGAGATCATTGATGAACAACCATCAATCCGCGTGTTCGTCACGCGCAATCGTGCCCGGGCGTGGGCAAGTACGCTCTCGCTTGAGCCGGAAGATCCGATGGCTGGGTGCACCATGCGACTGTCGGGTGGTGAAGCCGTCGACACTCTGCAGCGATTGGCTCACCTTGGTGTGGATCGGTTGGTGATTGAGCAACCGGGTGGACCGAGGGCACTTTCGCTCTCGGCCCTGCTGTCCTGCCGCCGCGCTGCATGAGTTGTAGCCCGAGGTCAGGGCGCGCTTTCCAGATCCTCTGAGCGGATCTCCGCCACTTCGCCAGACAGCTTCTTGTCGATGTATCGACGGATCCACCGATCGAACGACTTCCCTGCGGCCATGTCGCGGCCCGAGAAGGTGATGCAGGCGATCTGCTCAACCGGGATGCACACTCGACTGGACCCGTCCGAGGTATCCAGGCGAAGCGCATGATTCTGGAGGTCAAACGCATAGCCCTCGGTGACATCGCCCTGGTGCGTGGAGACCGACACATCCCCCCGGTATGAAAGCGCGTGTCCGATCGTCTCATCCCGGTTGGCGGCATCAATCTCCACCGAAATGCCTTCCATTGATGACTCGTCTGTGGTCATTCGGGCTCCAGTTCCTCACCGGACTCCATATCGATGATGCGCCATTCGCACAGACGGGCGATGCGCATGACAGTGAGCCAGGCGATCTCCTCCTCGACAATGGTGAGAATCATCTGATTGACGGTGTCCTGTCCCGGAGGCATCTCCAGTCGGATCCCGGGGCCGAACATCATGTCTCCATCAGTGGATTCAGGTCCCGTGTTGAGCGTCGACAATCTCGAAACGAGTTCGGAACGCGTGCCGAGGTGCTGGGGCGATGCGGATTCCCGGGGAGCGATGACATACTGTCGAGACACGGATTGAGGCTCCAACGATGGACAGGCCCATCCTATCAGGGCTCGACCACACTGCGAATGGACTGGTGTGGCCACCAGCGATTCAGCTGGGCAGATCCACGAGATCCGAAATCGTCTCGACGAGGATTTCGAGCGGGACCGGCTTCGTCAGGTATGCATGCACGCCGAGGTCTCTTGCGTACTGTTCGTGCCTGCGGCCCTCATTGGCGGTCACCATGACGACAATCGGGGGGGATGACGCCTCATTGAGCTCTTCCAGCACCAGGAACCCCGATCGCTTGGGGAGCATGAGGTCCAGGACAACGACCGGTGGGGCGTGACGGCGCCAGAGGGCGACTGCTTCATTGCCGTCAGTTGCCTGCAGGGTTGTGGCACCTTCTGCGGCGAGTGAGATGGCTATGCCCGTTCGGATGTCTTCATCGTCGTCAACGATCAGAACGGTGAGGTTGTCAAGTCTTGCCGGCACGGTGGAAGTATCGCTCTGACGCTCCGGGGCGTCAAAGTGTTGCGGTGGCTTCTCGATTGGACGTCTCGATCAATTCCGCGGCGCCCGCATCGTCCAACCAGGGAAGGCTCCTGATGCGGCGTTCGAGGGAGCGTGGCATGATCTTTCCTGATCGTACGTGCGGTGGACGACTCTTCCATCGTCGGTGGATCCAGAGGTACTGGGCGGGGCAGTCGGCGATCAGATGCTCGAGTGCTCGCGTGTATCTGGCGGTGATGTAATAGAGCGGATCATCCTGCTGCTGCCAGTCGGTTGGTTCGATGACATCGCCGACCACGACTTCATAGTCGAGCGCGGTGCGGCGCCGCCGGGCCATGGCCACCACGATCGGGACATCGAACCGCATCGCGAGCAGACCAATTGACTTGTAGGCCGATGCCAGACGCCCGAAGAAGGGAACGAAGACGCCTTGATCGCCCGCGTTCTGGTCCGCAATGAACCCAAGGCGACCTCCACGGTCCAGAATGGCCTGCATCTGCGGCGTCGCGCCCCACTTCGTGAGGACTTTCAATCCCCACGCCTGACGGATGCCCAGCAGCCAGTTGTTGAGGAGCTGATTGTCAAGTGGGCGTGCGAGCGCCGCCATCGGGTAGCCGATGACGGACATGCCATAGCCGAGCAGTTCCCAGTTTCCGCAGTGTCCCGTAAGCATGAGCACCGGTCGATCGGAGGTGAGCAGGGGCATGGCCACTTTGGCGGCCGAGAAATCCAGGTGGCGATGCCAGGTGGTTGGCTTGATGCAGCGGGGCATCACCAGTGCATCGACGGCAGCCAGTTGAAACAGGTGTTCCATGGACTGGATCGCGACTTCCCTGGTCCACCGAGGGTCACGTTCAGGGAAGGCAGTCTGAATATGTTCCATGGCACGCGTGCGGTGCTAGTGCGTCACCTTCGCATAGAGGCGAGCTGCCGCCGCCGCCGTGACGAGGTTGCGACGTTCCGGGAAACACTGAATCACCGAGGCGAGCAGCCGCGCGGGCAGGTACTCGGCAAGGTTTCTGGTCAGCGTGCGCTGCGCCATTGTGCAAGGGTCCGCGATCAGGCTTGAAGCGTCCAGTCGCGGCAATCCGATCAGAGGTCGGATCGCCCCGTCAGGATCTCTAGCCTGTTCTGATTCAGAACGGGAATCTTCGCCTGCTGCGCCTGATCGAGCAGCGACTGGTAACGATCAACCGCCGTTCGCATCGCCCGGTAAGCCTCCATGGCCTGCGTTGAGCGCTGGTTGATGGTCGGCTGCATGGGTTGGCGAGGCGCTTCACCAAGGACGAGGAAGTCGAGGTCGCCGGGTACTTCCGTACCGGAGACCACTTCGCCGCCCCAACGCTGGATTCGGTCGCGCAGGTAGGCCGCCTCCTCGTCCGTGGATCGACCATCCCCGTCCAGGTCGAACTTGCCGTGCACAAGGAACTTGAACTTGTATTCAGGGTCGTAGATTGCGTTGGCGATGACGTTGTGGGGGAGCACCGGGCGGCCCTTGACCTGTCTGGTCACCTTCGCTGTCGAACTCGAGTCGCCGACCTTGACGACCTGAATGCTCGCCTTGCCTCTGGGCTCATCCCCGTCCAGATCGGCCTTGATCTGTGCGGGGGAGTCATAGACTTCAAACGTCATGCCCAGGACGACCTGGTCGTTCCGTCCGCGATCGATGTACACCAGATCGCCACTTCCAACGACATCTAGGACGGTGCCGTCAACGAGCGTGGCAGGATCGGCGGCGCCGAGCCGATCACGATTGATCTTTCCTTCAAGGTCACGCAGCCGGGCTGCCAGACGCTTGTTGTTGGACGTCAATTGATCAATCTCGTCCTGCTGATCTGAGATCGTGGCATTCATCTGGTCGCGAGACGTCGTCTGCATCCGTTCAAAGTCCGCAATTGCATCCTGGATGGCAGCGGAGTGCTTGGCATCCGCGTCTGTATACCCCTGCAGTTGCTCGGATTCAGCGGCGACAAGCGCGTCACGCTCGCGTGTGGCTTCTTGAAGCATGGCATCCAGGCGGGCGCGGTCGTCCTCAGCGTTGGCGACGCGTTGCTGGAGTGCGGTCTTCGCCGCCTGTAGGTCGGCCTTGGTTCGATTGGCATCGCTGATGGCGCTGGCAAGGGACTCGCCAGTGGAGAGGCCAAGTTGGTCTCGGAGTGCCTCAACGTCGGTGTAGGTGTCGTCCACGCGACCAGTTGAGAACTGCTGAAGCGTCTCGTACTGGCCGTTCAGGTAGGCGAGCATCGAGTCGCGACCGTGCGCCTGTTCGAGCCGCTCATACCAGGGGGCAGACTGTTCTCTGTCGGCACGAAGGCTGACAAGCTCTTCCTTCGCGGTTGCTTCGGCCTGTCTGGCCTCCTCCCACCGCCCCCACAGCAGAATGGAGCCCGCGAGGAGCAGGATCGACAGGAGCACGAAGACGATCAGGGCAATGGTGATGCCAGGGCTGGCATTGCTTCGAATGGCCATGAGGCTGGGGTTCTCCAATCTGGCCCACGGGGTTCGGGCCAAGACAATGAGTCAGGCCGGGGAGTCTCCCCACCACACCGGCCAGCGTCAAGGCACGCCAGCCGAATTGGGGATGATACCGCCCGCAGATCCTTGGTGGAGGGGGGTTTCAAGCGTCTCTGGTCCGTCCGGCAGGACCCTGCAGGCCGGCTAGTCGTCCTGAGTGGTCATTCGAAGGACTTCATCCGGAGTCGTGGTGCCCTCCAGGATGGCCTGCCGCCCTGCCTCAAGCAGCGTGCGCAGGCCCTGGTCCTCGGTGGCGACGCGTGCGATCTCGTTGGCAGCCCCTCGGGATCGCACTTCATGCCGCACCCGATCACTCATCTCCAGAAGTTCATACAGGCCGACTCGGCCACGATATCCCGTCTGGCGGCACTGCCTGCACCCGACCCCGCGGCGCAGGACGGTGTCCGGTCGCAGTCTCAGGAACTCAGGCAGGTCCTCCGATTCGGGCGTCCAGTGAGCGCCACAGCGATCACAGACGCGTCGCACCAGCCGCTGGGCCAGCACTCCTTCGATGGAGCTGGCCACCAGAAACGGCTCGACGCCCATGTCCAGTAGTCGAGGCATGGCGCCGGCGGCATCATTGGTGTGCAGGGTCGAAAAGACGAGGTGCCCGGTGAGCGACGCCTGGACCGCTGCTTCGGCCGTCTCCCGATCTCTGATCTCGCCCACCATGATGACATCGGGGTCGTGCCGCAGAATGGACCGCAGGCCAGCTGCAAACGTCATGCCGACATTGGCGTGCGTCTGAATCTGGTTCACGCCGGCGATGTGATATTCAACCGGGTCTTCAATCGTGATCGCCTTGACTTCGTCGGTCACGATTCGGCGCAGCGAGGCATAGAGCGTGGTCGTCTTGCCGCTTCCCGTCGGACCGGTCACGAGCAGAATGCCGTGGGGCCGCCGAATGCAGCGGTCCCACCGGTCGAGAATGTTCGGGTGCATTCCGAGATCATCGAGCGGTCGGAGGCCAGCACTGGCATCGAGCACCCTCAGCACGACGCCTTCTCCGTGAATCATCGGAATCACGGAGACCCGTAGGTCGTACTCGTGTCCCTCGTGTCGCAGCGTGATCCGGCCATCCTGAGGCCGCCGCTTCTCCGCGACGTTGAGGTTGGCCATGATCTTGATGCGACTGATGATGGCGCTGCGAAATCGATCGACCGTCCGAGGCACGGATGCCGTCGTGAGGAGTCCATCGATGCGATATCGGATGGAGAGATGAGTTTCGTAGGGCTCTATGTGGACATCAGTGGCTCGCTCTCGGACCGCTTCGATCAGCAGGTCGTTGACCAGTCTGATCACGCTGGCGAGTTCTGCCTGATCCTGACCGTCCTCGATGTGTACCTCGCCTGGCCCCTCGGGTTCTGCGCCCAGCGCCTCGAGTGTGTCACCCGCGACTCCATAGTGGGCTCGGATGAACGTCCGCAGGTCTTCCTCATCCGCGAGCACCAGTTCAATGCTGCGGTCTGTCAGGAGCCGCATCTCATCGAAGGCGGTCAACTCGAGCGGATCACTTGTGGCGATCTGAAGGACCTCCTCGGTGCAGGCAATCGGCACGCACAACTGCCGAAAGACGAGCCTCGAGGGGATCATCCCCAGGGTCTCCGGCTCCGGAGTCACCTCTGAGAGGTCGATGACGGGCATGGAGAACTGCTCACCAATGAGCTTGAGCATGGCGGTGCTGTCAATGTGCCCCAGCCGGACAAACACGCGGTCCAGTCGCTCGCCGGTTCGCTGCTGTTCTTCAACCGCCTCTTTCACTGCCGAGGCAGTAATCAGCCCTCGGTCCAATAGCAACGCCTCAATGCCCATGGCACCACTGTATGGGCGGGAGCCGGCGGGGCAAAGGAGAACCCCTCGCCGATCGAGGGGGACTGCCTGTACCATGCTGGGCTCGGCCCGAAGATCGGGCCCCGCCGCCCAGAGGAGCCCGAAATGCACGCCAGCGAAGTCCTTCAGAGCCTTTCTCGCCATCAACTCGTCGACGGCTATCCACTGGTCGTCGACCTTGAGCAGTCATGCGGATCGTGGATCCATGACGCCGCGTCCGGCGAGAAGTACCTCGATGCATTCACCTGCTTCGCATCATGGCCTCTCGGGTTCAACCACCCCGGCATGAAGACGCAGGAGTTTGAAGCCGCGTTGATGCGGGCCGCCAAGTCCAATGTCGCCAATGCCGACCTGTACACCGCGGAGATGGCCGATTTCGTGAGGTCATTCGCCACGCACGTGACGCCCGACGGATTCCCGCATCACTTCTGGGTCGCTGGCGGCGCGCTGGCGGTTGAGAACGCCATGAAAACGGCATTCGACTGGAAGGCTCGCCGCCTGGGGCGAAACGACTACCTGGCGGATTGCAACGACCTGTCGATTGTTCACTTCGCACAGGCTTTCCACGGCCGAAGCGGCTACACGATGAGTTGCACCAACACGATCCCCGACAAGGTCGGGCTCTTTCCCCGCTTCTCGTGGCCTCGGATTCACAATCCCGTGTGTGAGTTCGACATGGATGGGAAGGTCTGCAATGACATCGCGGCGGAAGAGGCCAAGGCATGCGAGCAACTCGACGCCGCGTTCGCCGAGAGTGCCGATCGCATCGCCGCCATCCTGATTGAGCCAATGCAAGGCGAGGGTGGCGACAATCACTTTCGTCCTGAATTCATGGCCACGCTGCGGAAGTACGCGGACGATCATGATTGCCTGCTGGTGTATGACGAAGTGCAGACCGGGTTCTTCGGATCCGGCAAGCCCTGGTTCTGGCAGCACCTTGGCACGGCGCCAGATGTCGTGTCATTCGGCAAGAAGTCGCAGGTGTGCGGCATCTACGCCGGCGGAAAAGTTGACGATGTTGAGCAGAACGTCTTCAAGGTCTCCAGCCGGATCAATTCGACGTGGGGTGGCAACCTCGTGGACATGGTCCGATCACGCCGCTTCATCGAGATCATTGTTGAGGAAGGTCTGGCGGAGCACGCCGCCGCGCTGGGCGATCGACTGATGGACGGCCTTCGATCCATCGCCCGGGATACGGGCGCA
This sequence comes from uncultured Isosphaeraceae bacterium, assembly GCA_964417845.1. GTDB lineage: Bacteria > Planctomycetota > Phycisphaerae > Phycisphaerales > SM1A02 > UBA12567. The sequence continues at coordinate 1,352 of CAYQJN010000029.1, read as the reverse complement.
TTTGGCAACATCCGCGGGCGGGGCACGCTGGTTGCCGTCACATTCCCGAGCGGCGAGCACCGGGCGGCGGCGATCACAGCCATGTTTGATCGCAAGGCGATGGTGCTTCCCTGTGGCTCGGACTCCATGCGTTTCCGCCTGCCGCTCAACATGAGCTTCGAGGACCTCGACGAACTGCTCAACAGGACGGCGGAGTCTGTCCGATCAGCGCACGCAGCCACGCTTCCCTGAGGGAGCGGTCCGTGTGTCACATGATGCTGAGCGAGGGCGCCTGAAGGCGGTTGATGTCAGTCGGCCAGATCGTCGGCTGATCGATACTCCAGAACACCCGGAAGCAGTTGCTGCTGGAGTGCGCGAAGGTCCGGCCCGTCAAACACGGCTCGGTGATTCGGAAGCCCGTCGCCATCGGTATCGAGTTGCTTGGCCAGATTGGGATCGCTGAAGAAGAACGGTCGCGTCGACCCATCCATGTAGGAGAGGTTCATGCGATTCGCATCCCAGAAGCCTGGCAGGTCATGCCAGATCTGATACGACGCATACCCTTCTTCCTGATTTGGATGGAGCAGGAAGCCATAGAGGTTGTGCCCTGGAGGCGAGCCCCCCGAATGCCCCGGATCATCTTCCGTGATGGAGCAGAATGTCATGGCGGGCTGCTTGACCGTGGCGGAGGTTGGGCATCCGACGGCGTACTTCACGAAACTGCCATAGAACGGATCGTCCCAACTCCACTGGGCATAGATGTCGTCGGCCGCCAACTCGGGCCCGACATAGGCATTGAGCGAGTAGGACCGCAGACGCGGAGTTGTGTCAAGTGGTGATTTGTACGTCTCCGGATTGCCGTCCATGTAGGCCCACGCTTCCCCGTCGGAAAGGGCCTCGATCTTCTCGATCTTCTGCTCGTTGGCTTGGGAGGGATCAATCGTGACCAGTCGGGTGAATTGTCCATCGTCATAGGCTCTGACCCAGAGTCTGGCGTTGATGCGATCGACGATGTCGGGGATGTCACTCTGGTCGACTGCGAAATCGTCGTCGTTGGCAAAGGACCAGATATCCCCTTCGGTCACAGGCCCTGTACGCGGATGGAGCAGCCGACCTGCATGGTCACCTCCATGTTGGATATTGGCTCTCGCGATCATCCGTTGATTCGACATGTCCAGAGAGTGCATGGACGAGTCGTCGAGCGCATTGACCGCCACGAGTGTGAGGGCCGCCAAGACGCCGATGATCGCGACGACAATCATGAGCTCCATCAGGGAGAACCCGCGATATCGTGCGGGGGAGAGACTCAGGGGCATGGGCCGAATGCTCCGATGACGGTCAGGAGGTCATTGACATCTGTCAATCCGTCTCCT
>CAYQJN010000028.1:0-21066 GCA_964417845.1 uncultured Isosphaeraceae bacterium | reverse complement strand
TTCGACGACATGGTGTCGCCCTGGTCGAACATCAACACCACGCACGTGGATGCCGCGCTGCAGTGGCAGGCGAGCCAACGGCTACAGATCTTTGGTGGCGGGCAGGCGCGGTGGGCGGCGGAGGCTGGCGGAGATCTTGGTGATGGGTTCGAAGGTGGCGGCGCATTCGGCGCCGCGTGGGCCTTCTCTCGATCACTGGTCATCGGCGGAGGTCTGGGCGTGCGAACCCAACTTGAGGATGACGTGCTCTTCTATCCGGTCGTGGTCGCGGACTGGAGAATCTCTGACCGACTGTCGCTATCCACCCGATTGACAACGGGGTGGGCGAACCAGAGCGGCGCAGAACTGGTCTATTCGCTCGATGACACCTTCGATGTCGGGTTGTCGGCCGTGTTTGACTATCAACGGTTCAGGCTCAGCGATGACGCGCCTGCAGCGGGCGGTGTCGGTGTGACAGAAGCACTTCCGGTGACGGTCTTTCTGTCCTGCAACGTGAGCGAGCGGTTCAGTCTGACCGCCTTTGCCGGCGCGACGGTGTACGGGCGTCTCAAGACGGTCGATGCAGGTGGAAACGACACATGGGCCAGTGATCAGGATCCGGCGCCCGTGCTGGGCTTTCAGGGCACGATCCGATTCTGATCACCTCGCGTGGTAGGCTCTGATACATGAGTGACACATTCGGCCGGGATTGGCAGACACTGACACAAGAGCTCGGCAAGGTCATTGTGGGCCACGAGGATGTCGTCGAGGGCGTACTGACCGGACTGTTCGCAGGCGGCCACGTCCTTCTGGAGGGTGTCCCGGGGCTTGGTAAGACGCTGCTGGTGCGGTCACTTGCGCAGGCGTTGTCGCTTGAGTTCTCTCGAATCCAGTTCACACCCGACCTCATGCCTGCAGACGTGACAGGCACCACGGTCGTGGAGGAGGATGCAGAGGGGCGGCGATTCGTGTTCAGGCCCGGGCCCATCTTTGCGCAGATCGTGCTCGCCGACGAAATCAACCGGGCAACTCCAAAGACGCAATCCGCCATGCTCGAGGCCATGCAGGAACACGCCGTCACGATCGGTGGCGAAACGCGCCCATTGGGGCCTCCGTTCCTGGTGATGGCGACGCAGAATCCCATTGAGCAAGAAGGCACGTACCCCCTTCCCGAAGCGCAACTCGACCGGTTCTTCTTCAAGTTGATCGTGGCACCATCGACTCGCGATGAGTTGTGTGAGATTCTCGATCGCACGACCTCCACGGGGAACGCCAGCATCAAGCCCGTACTCGATACGGCCGCGATCATCGAGCATCAACAGTCCGTTCGGGCGGTCACGCTGCCTCCGGGGGTGCGGTCCGCCATGGCCACGCTGGTGGTGGCGACGCATCCTGGACGGGATCACTCACCACCGAAGGTTGATCGCTATGTGCGACTTGGAGCGTCGCCACGGGCCGGGCAGGCGCTCTCACTGGCATCCAAGGTGCAGGCGTTACGGGCCGGCCGAACTGAGGTCACGCTTGATGACCTTCACGCCATTGTGATACCCGCCATGCGGCATCGACTGGTCCTTAACTTTGATGCGCAGGCCGATGGTGTTACGAGTGACGATCTTCTGCAGGACGTTCTGGACACTGTGCCCTTGACGATGACGCATTGATGTCAGTCTCAACGTACGTCCGGTGACCGACCGTCCCACGCCTCGATGTCGATCGCGGCACCATCATGCCCATGGAACCATGGAGTTTCCGGCGTCGGCCAGGATTCGCTGGCATCGCTTCTTGCATGGCTACGGCGCAGTGAAAGGGCAGGAGTTCCGCAGGAAGTCCAGGATTCCGGAAGTACCAATCTGCACAGCCATGCATGCGTCTGTTGGCTGACGTGCGCCCGTGGCTGGACTGCGTCATTGCTGGTCGATGCGATTCCGGTCGGGGTGACCCGTGTCTGGTGCTCCAGACCATCGCAGGTCCAGACGACATCGACCGCTTCCCCGTCCCAGGGCGGCCGAGCGAGCGTGCCCGTTGGCCAACGACACTCGAGCATGATCTCCCAGCGGCCCATGAGACGTCGCACATGCGCGAATGTCTGCCATTCGAGCGGTGGCGGCGCAGGGAACGTGCCGCCGCGGGCGTCCGCGAGCGATCGGTGGGGGAGCAACGGACCAATCGTGAGACCAGGCGGTTCCACCGCTCGGGGGGTCCGATCCACGGGCAGCACCAGAGAGTTGGTCCCGAGCTCGATGACCAGGTGTGCCGGCTCATCAATCAGCGGCGGTGGAATGGACTCGGTGGTCAGTCCGCCGCTGATGGCGGGGATCCCGAGTGGGACATCGTGGGCGCGAGACCATGCGACTTCAGCAATGGCCAACTGAGGAGACGGGTTGGCGACGCAGAGGTCGACCGCCGCTCCGTGGCTCGAGCGAAGCCACGCAGCCTGCGGTGTCTGACGATCACACCATCGCAGGACGCGCTCTGCCAGCGGATTGGCGTCGGATTCCGGCGCCAGCGCCAGGTCAAGGAGCAACTGGAGCGATGCGTGCTCCGTCAGCCAGCAGGCCGCTTCTCCCTCCGGCGTCTGAACAACGCCGGTCAACAGATCGACCACTTGTGCGGCGACCCCGCTGTCGGCGGAGGCAATCCGGTGCATTGCAACTCGCCAGGGACCAATGGTCGAGAGGGCATACAGCCGATGCAACTCGTCGAAACGATCAAGCGAGGGCTGTGGTAGTCCGCGCGCTGCCGCCAGTAACTCCGCACGCCACGCAGCGGCGGGGTCATCAAGCGGAGGGCTGGCCAGGGGACCGGGGGGCGTGTGCGATGGTGAGAGGTTCACACCGGGCATGGCTGCTGGAAGAGGTTCCCACTGCAAGGGAATCTCAACATCACCAATCCGCAGCGGTCCGCGGCCGTCAAAGGGAAGGGAGAGCACGATGACAGGCGCGGCGTCTACGACCGGTGTGAGATGCATCGTGGTGGTATGCGGGGGTGAAGCCCAGTGCCGCACGGGCGCAGGTCCGCTCGAAATCCAGGCATTGGTAGCCCGCGCATTGGGAGCATCCGGCAAGCTGATTGTGGGAAGTTCCTCGTCATGATCCCTCGGAAGTGGGATCACCAGCGCGCCTCCGCGTGGCGCGAGGATCGAAGGCGGTGCGGCTGTTGGCGGCGCGCCGACGGATAACACCGTAGCGAGGAGCATCATGACGAGACCGGAAGTTCCTGACGCCGCGTCGTGATGAGCGTGCATGCTTCTTCAACGGCGCGGTCAAGCGTGTCATTGACGATGAAGGCGTCGTAGACATCGTGCCCGGTCGCAAGATCAATCTCTCGCCGTGCTTCTGCGAAGCGGCGGTTGATCGCTTCTTCATCCTCCCGGGCCCGTCCTTCGAGCCTCCGTCGAAGTTCATTATCACTTGGCGGAAGGATGAACAACATGAATGCGGAGGGCATTCGCTTCCGGACCTGCATGGCACCTTGCACGTCGATGTCCAGAATGATCAGGTCACCTGTTGCCAACGCGTCATCAACCGGCCGACGCGGCGTTCCGTAGGCGTGCCTGCCGAAGACCTCCGCATGCTCGAGAAACGCATTGTCGGCCACCATGGCAGCAAACGTGTCCGGGGCGACAAAGAGGTAATCCACGCCATCGACCTCGTCGGCACTCTTGGGCCGGGTCGTGGCCGAGACGCTGAATCGTCCACCCAACCGTTCGCGAATGCGGTGCACGATGGTCGTCTTTCCGACCCCGGAGGGGCCGGAAACCACCAGCAGCAATCCTGAGGGCCTGTCAGTAGACATGGGTGCAGTGTAGAGCGTGCGGTGTGTGCTGTTGGTGGCGTGCCGACACGCCCCCAGAGGCGTTCGGGCTCTACAATTCCCCGATGTCCCTGCCCACCGTCGCCATCATCGGCCGGCCGAATGTCGGCAAATCGAGCCTGCTGAACAGATTCACCGGACGCCGCATCTCCATCGTCGATGCGGTTCCGGGCGTCACGCGCGATCGGGTGAGCGCCTTGGCGGAACTGTCGGCGCCAAGGGAGTTGGATTCGCATGAGACGCGGTGGGTTGAGTTCACCGACACAGGGGGCTGGGGCGTCTATACGACCGACGAAGGGCGGATCGATGATGCTGGCTGTGATCTGGCAAACCTGACCGAAGACATTGAGGGTCAGATTGGCGAGGCGATGGAGCAGGCAGCGGTCATCCTGATGGTGGTCGATGCCCGGGACGGCGTTGTACCGCTGGACGAGACCGTTGTCGATCTCATTCGCCGCCGCCAACTTGAGGATCGCATTCTGCTCGTGGCCAACAAGGTCGACGACAAGTCGTGGGAGGCCCACGCCATGGAGGCAGCCGGGCTTGGGCTTGGCGTGCCTGCCTGTGTCTCGGCGACGAGCGGCTACGGGGTCAAACGTTTGCTGGAGCAGATTTGGGAGCGTGTCGAGCAGGCAGAGACGCCCGCCGAAGCGGATATGCAGGTCGCCATCGTGGGCTGCCGGAATGCCGGGAAGTCGACGTTGATCAATGCGCTGGCTGGAGAGGAGCGGTGCATTGTTTCGGAGATCGCAGGCACCACTCGCGACGCCGTGGATGTGCGATTCGAGATGGCCGGAAGGCCGTTCGTCGCCATCGACACCGCCGGACTTCGCCGCCGCAAGAGTTTCTCCGGTGATGTGGAGTACTACGCCTATCACCGAATGCTGCAGGCCATTCGTCGAAGCGATGTCGTGCTCTTCATGATCGATGCGACCCGGAAGGTATCTCAGGTCGATCGCAAGCTGGCCCAGGAACTGCAGCGGCAATTCAAACCCACAGTGCTGGTGCTCAACAAGTGGGATCTGGTGCCAGAGGGACGGATCCTGATGAGTTCGCAGACTACCTCACGCGCGAGTTGCGGGGTCTCGACTTTGCGCCCATCGTGCTGCTCAGCGCGGAAGAGGGCACTGGGCTGGAGGATGTCGTGACAATGGCCTTCAACCTTCGCGAGCAGGCTCGACATCGGGAGACCACGGGACAACTCAACAGTGTGATCGAGTCGATTCTGAAGCAGCGGGGCCCCTCGTCACGCCTTGGCACGCAGGCCAAACTCTTCTATGTCTCTCAGGTGGCGACGGATCCACCGACGATCGCGCTGGTCGTGAATGACCCCAAGCTCTTCGAGGGGCGATACGAGCGATACCTGATGAACCGGCTTCGCGAGGAGTTACCTTTCAGTGAGGTCCCGATTCGCCTGATGTTCTCAAAGCGAAACCGAAAGTCGCTGCAGGATGTGAAGACGCGGAGTTGATCACGCGGTATCTCCGGGCCTGGCAGCCCCTTACACACGCCTGGCGACGGAAGTCGTTGCACTGTAATGAGATATCGGCGGCTCGCACGCCCACTCCTGCTACAGTACGGGTCTCAACGCGTCTCACTCGAAGGGCTCGCCGGACGGCGCTTCGAGGCTGATACCCCAGCCCGGCGACAATCCGTGCTTGAAGGGGTTCCCGCACGCTCGTGCGGGGATGCGTGTGCATGTCCATCTTTCCATTGCCTGTCTTTGAAGAGGACGCTGATCCAGCGCGCCGAGACGGGATGACGCTCGAAGAGCAACTGGCGGCTACGGAAGCGCCGAAGACGTTTGTTGTCCGCTTTGGCCGCATGAAGCAGATCGGGGAGTACGAGTCTCGGGACACCATTCGTGCCGGGTGTGGCTCCAAACTGGTCGTGCGAACGCACCGTGGAGTCGAACTGGCCACGATGCTGACAACGACCTGCCCGAACAGCGGATGTCCCACCTCAGTGTCTCGCAAGGAGATGCGGGAGTACATCGACGCATCGGGAGGGAAGGATTACCCGTTTTATGATCGGGGCCGCGTCCTTCGGATTGCCACGCCGGATGATGTTCGAAATCAGGTTGAGCAGGATGGCGTGGCACGGCAGCTCGTCGTCAAGGCACGCGAACTTGCGTCGTTCTTCAACCTCGAAATGAAGGTGATCGACGCTGAAATGACTCTCGAAGGGGAGCGCGGAGTCGTCTACTTCCACTCCGAGGAACGGGTGGACTTTCGCGAACTTGCGCACGACCTTGGCGCCGAGTTTCGATGTCGGATCGATATGCGGCAGGTGGGCGCCCGCGACGAAGCAAGACTCGTCGCGGACTACGAGCGATGTGGCCAGCACTGCTGCTGCAAGAACTTCCTCAAGGTGCTCAAGCCAGTCTACATGCGATCGGCGAAACAGCAGAAGGCGACGCTTGATCCGCTCAAGATTTCCGGCCGCTGCGGACGCCTGATGTGCTGCCTCCGCTATGAGGACAAGACTTACAAGGAACTCAAGGCGAACCTTCCGCACCGAAAGACGAGGGTGGGAACAATTGAAGGTCCGGGGATCGTGCTTGATGGGCAGATTCTGACGCAGCTGGTTCGGGTCAAGCTTGAGGACGATGGTCGAGAGATCGCCGTGCCACTTGAGGAACTGATGGATCCGGATGCCTGCCCACCACCGGGTTCCCGGGGTGTCATTGCCGTACCACCAGATGAAGATCGGATTCCGCCATCCAAGAAGAAGTCCGGAAAGCGCAGTCGGCGTAGGGGTCGTCGAACGGATGGCGGCAGTGGCACCGACGGCGACCGCCGAGTGGCGGAGGGCGCGGACGGGGCACCCGCACAGAAGAAGCGCCGCTGCAGGCGCCGCAAGGGCCAGGGCAGCGACGCAACAACATCATCAAGCAGCCAGGCTTCCGCAGCAGGATCTCCGGAAGGTGCCGGGGGCAAGAAGAAACGCCGGCGTCGGCGAAGACGGAAGAAGGGCGGGGATGCGCCCGCCGCTGAGTGAGATCACCAAGGCTATCCTGATCAACCATGTCGGATTCACACACCGAACACAGCGGCGCGGTCATCGACACGATTCAGTCGCTGATTGTGGCATTCGTCTTTGCCATGATCTTCCGCGGCTTTGTCGTCGAGGGTTTCGTGATTCCCACGGGATCCATGGCGCCGACGCTCATGGGCCAGCACATGCGGATCGACAGCCTGCAGACCGGCTCCTCCACGCCGGTCGGGCTTGACCTCGCCAAGGGGCAGCGACCGGATGTCTCGAAACTCCGGGATTACATGGCTGGTCGTTCGGAGCCATTCACCAGGCAGACCCTGCGAGCGAGCGCACCACGCATGGGCGATCGCATTCTGGTGGCCAAGTGGCTGTACCCGTTCTCCCAGCCGACCCGATGGGATGCGATCGTGTTCAAGAATCCGGTCGCGCCGGAGGGAGCCAGCGGCACGTATATCAAGCGGCTGATCGGATTGCCGGGGGAGTCTATCTGGCTTGTGGATGGTGACGTGTTCATTCAGGCGCCGGGCGAAGACAGATTCCACGTCGCTCGAAAGCCCCGTCATGTCCGAGACGGGGTGTGGCAGCGTGTCTGGGATAGCTCGCACACGCCACAGGCACCGGACCGTCTGGCCCGGCGCTGGACGGGGATGCCGTGGATCGGATATCCGAAGTCGCACTGGCGGGACGTGGATGGATCACTTCAGTCCGACACCAGCGACTCCACCAGCCTCACTTGGGACGTAGATCGCTTCCCGCTCGACGACTGGAACTCATACAACATGTTCCGGCCGGTGATGGGTGACATCCCGGTGAGTGATCTTCGAGTCGCGGCCACCGTGACGCCAGCGGCCGACGGGCTTGAGGCGTCGCTCTCCATGAGCGTGCGATCGCACGTTATTCAGTACACACTGAAGGGCCAGACCGCGTCGATTTCCATGTGGCCCGTGACCGATGCGGCCGCTGTGACGCGCGTCGAGGGGGCCATCAGCGGACTCCGCGCAGACCAACCGGTGCGGGTCGTGGCCGAACATATTGATCAAGCGGCGAGACTGCTGGTCGATGGCGTGGATGTGGTCACACTGGAGTACGACTGGGATCCGACGGACCGCCTGCGGGCTGCGTCTGGTGCTTCCGATTCAAACCTGACTGATGCCGAGCTCTCGAGGCGGCGTCCGGTGGAGGCGTCTCTGACTTGGGAGTTCGACGGCTCGCCGGTTCGCCTGAGCAACATGCAGGTTGATCGGGACCTGTACTATCGACCATCGGTTCTCACAGGACACTCAATGCGTCATGAAGCGGTGGGTGAGTTCGCCGGATCGATCGTTGGAGGTCAGCCCGCTGCGGCGACCAGTCCCGGCAGCGTGGTGACACTGAGCCCGACTCAGTACTTCGTGCTCGGCGACAACAGTGGCAACTCACTTGATGGCAGACTGTGGGGTGCCCCCGCGCCGATCGTGGCCGAGCAGGTGGATGCGACGCCCTTTGTGGTTCCTGAGGATCTGCTCATCGGCAAGGCGTTTGCGGTGTACTTCCCCGCGCCGCATGAAGGGTGGATCCCGGACTTCGGCAGGTTGCGGTTCATTCACTGACGCAGTGCTTCGCGGGCCTGGCGGGCTGCTTCGGCTGCCGCGTGTGCGGGAGCGTCGACGTCGATCATGCCGAGTGCCTGAAAGTCCAGCGAGTCGTCCTGCCGCTGGCCGAGTTCGTACCACCCATCTATGAGGGCCCGGTCCCAGCGCGTCAGGCAAAGCGCAGTTGCGTCCGCTTCCGGTTCGACGTACACCTCCGGATGAGACTCCAGACTCACGCGCCCTCGCGCATAGGCGAGCGCGTTGAGCATCTTGTTATGGGAGTCAGGTATCGAGAGTATGGGCGTCCCATCTGAGAGCACGTTGAGAGCGTCGAGCCGGGATGCCGTCTCAGACGCTGCGCGGGACATGCCCATGGGGTCACGCGTCGGGATGGTCCGAATCCACTGCGCCAGTTGGCGCCGCTGATCTGGGGAGGCCTGCGAGGCAATCTCATTGATGATGTTGGCCAGCGCCTGCGTGGCCGCAGCGGCATGCAGCGACGAAGCGATGCTTGGGTGCGATCCGGCCGCGGCCGCCATCCGGGCGATTCGCTGCAGATCAGCCTGGGCGGCGGCGACATCGCCGGATGCCAGCGCCAGTTCTGACCTCATCAGCAGATCCGCGACAAGGCGATCCTGAGCGGGAAGCCACCACGGAACGGGCGCTTCGAGGTGATCTGTGAATGGCTCCGGGAAGACCGCATTGGCGGCCTGATCTGCTGCCGCGAGTTCCGCATTGATCCACGCGGCGCGGGTCGAGTCCTGCATCCACGCTCCGGGGAACTCCTGCATCAGCGTGCCAGCCGCGATCCAGTGCCAGACGGCATTGGCTCCGGAAGATGTGCCAGCCTCAATTGTTGCCAGGTGTTTGAGGCTCTGGTGGATTCGATCCACCACCTCGTTACGTTTGGCGATGACGCTGCTGAGTGCCGGAAGCAGCTGAGTGGCCAACGTGCCATGCTTCCCGGTGGCGACCTCGGCCTCAAGTTTCTCGATGGCGGCGAGTTGGCGGTCACGACTTCCGAGGCTGAGGGCCTCGCCCAGTCGGGCGTGGCAGCCGTCGAGCAACTCAAGATCACCCTTCAATGTGTGCTTGGTGAGCCCACTACTTCCCAGTGGGAGACCAATCAGGTCATCAATGGTGTCGGGGACTGGATCGCGCTCATCGCCTTTGTCCAGACCCAGTGCCTGATGAATCCACTGCGCGGCGATGTGTCGCTCTGTGGCCATGGCGGTCTCAATGCCAAGTGGGTCCGTGGCGACGAATGCTTGCATGGCTGGTGTGAGACGGGCGGCACAAGCCTCATCAATGACGCCCCGCGCCACGGCGCGATCGATCTGCTTGCAGGTCTCGGAGATCAACGCGGCAGCAATCATGGAATTGATGAGGAGTTTGTCGCTGAGTACGTGCGATGCAAGCGTGACACCAGCCATCGCGTGATCGGCGAATTGATCTGCGTTCCCGGTCACGATGGCGTGATCTCCAAGGCACACATTGGTGCGACCCGCGTGCATCATGAACGAGAGGTGTGGCATGACTGCTGCGAATCCATCGGTTTCGACGGGGACCTCGAAATCCGGAGCCGGCATGGAAATCGCCTGCAGCACAAGCGTCATCGTTGGATCACTGACCTGCCGGAGACGCGCCGACATGGAGGGTGTGAACGGGTAGCCGTGTTCACCGCACTCCTTGAGCCACACCAGCTCGGCGGCCTCATCTGCACTCAACGCTGCCGCTTCCAGTTGTCGATACACCTCGGCGGTCGCTGTTCCCGATGCAGCGGTGGACTCAGTCACCGACTCGGGCTGAAAGCCACCAGGGAGCAGAAGCATGGCCGCAACGAGGGCAATCGATTCGGTCATGCCGCCATGGTGCGCGGACTCCCGATATTGTGTCCAGTCAACACTTCTGAGTTTCCGGCGAGATTTGATGGCCAAGATTCCTTCCCGCATCCCATATGACCCCTGGAAGCCGCAGGGAGACCCTGCAGATGCTGCTGCGGCCATGGAAGCGATGTTGAGCCGCCGCCGAACGGTGCGGGAATTCTCGGATCGCCCCGTCCCGCAGGCCCTCATTGAGTCCATCATTCGGGCCGCCGGGTCGGCTCCAAGTGGCGCCAATAAGCAACCCTGGCGGTTTGTGGCCGTCTCCGACCTCGAGCTGAAGCGTCGCATTCGAGAAGCCGCAGAGGAGGAGGAGCAGGCGTTTTATGAACGACGTGCAACCAAGGAGTGGCTGGACGATCTCCGAGCCTTTGAGACCGGTCCAGACAAGCCGTTCCTGGAAAGCGCGCCCTGGCTGATCGTGGTGTTCAAACTGATGCAGGACGACCGCCCTGACACATCAGATGGCGTGTATTACGTCAACGAATCTGTGGGACTTGCGTGTGGACTGCTCCTGGCCGCGGCGCAGGCCGCCGGTCTTGCCACGTTGACACACACACCAAGCCCCATGGGGTTTCTCAAGGATCTCCTTGGTCGTCCTGAGTACGAGCGGCCATTTCTACTCATTCCTGTGGGCTGGCCGACTGATGATTGTCAGGTTCCAGACATTGAGCGCAAGAGACTCGATGAGATTATGGTGATCCATCAGGCCCATCAAAGCGGTCAAGGATGATGTGGTTGCACTGGACGCTCACCGGGATCTTCGCGCTCCTTGGGGCTGGATGTCTGATTCTGATCATCATGCAACTGCCCGGGACGTGGATCATGGTTGGTCTGGCCACGCTGGTGCAACTCGCGGATGTCGCCTGGGGGCACGGCGCCGACGTGTCGGCGGGATGGTGGGCCATCGGTGTGGCGCTAGGCCTCGCCGTGGTGGGCGAGATTCTTGAGAGCGCCTCGAGCGCGGCGGGCGCCAGGGTGGGTGGCGGGGGTCGCCGCGCGATGTGGGGCGGATTCATCGGTGGCATCGTGGGTGCCATCGTGGGAACTCCGTTGATTCCCATCCCGATTTTGGGCACGTTTATCGGCGCGGTGGTGGGGGCCTTCGCAGGGGCGATGGTCGGGGAGGTCACCGGGGCGGATCGAAAGACCGTGGTTGAGGCGGTCGGGCCGGCGGCCGGGGCGGCGGCGGGGCGGGCTGCCGGGACCGTCTTCAAGATTGCGATGGGGACCGTCGTCTGGCTGGTGTTGATGGCAGGCCTGTTGATTCGGTGATCAATCGTCTGCTGTGACTCGCAAGACCTCGTTGAGGGTCGTCTGACCCGCCGTCATCTTTCGAAGCGCATCCTGACGCAAGGTGGTCATTCCGGACTCGCAGCACAACGTGCGGAGCTCATTGACTGATGGATTGCCCGCTATTCGGTCGCGGAGGGTGTCATCGAGTTCGAGCATTTCGTGAATACCCAGGCGTCCGGACAGGCCCGTCTGCCTGCACACCTCGCATCCGGCACCCTCACGCAACGTGTCTGGAGTGAGTCCGAATGTGCTGAGCAGATCCGAGGCTTCGGCTGTGACGTCAATATCATGTGCGCAGTGAGGGCATACCCGACGCATCAGTCGCTGGGCGAGGACGGCGTTGACGGCACCAGAGACCAGAAACGGTTCGATGCCGATGTTGATGAGCCTCGTAATGGACGAAGGCGCGTCATTGGTGTGCAGGGTGGAGAGGACCAGGTGGCCAGTAAGCGCCGCCTGAATCGCGATCGTGGCTGTTTCCTGGTCCCGAATCTCACCCACCATGATCACGTCCGGATCTTGCCGCAGGAGTGTCCGAAGCGAGGTCGAGAAGTTCAGCCCGATTCGATCATGCGTCTGAATCTGTGTGATGCCTCGCAGCTGGTACTCAACTGGGTCCTCGACCGTCGAGACGTTGAGGCGCTGAAGATCCAACTCCTGAATGGAGGCATACAGCGTTGTCGTTTTGCCCGATCCAGTCGGGCCGGTCACCAGAAGGATCCCATGGGGCCGTTCGATGTGCGAACGCCAGCGTTCAAGTGTGTCGGAATGGAATCCCAGATCATCCAGAGGAACCTGAATGGAGCGGTTGTCGAGCAAACGCATCACGGTCTTCTCACCGTGGGGCGTTGGAACTGTCGAGACGCGGAGATCCAGCGGTCGGCCATGCACCTGCACGCGAATGCGCCCGTCCTGCGGAAGCCGCCGTTCGGCAATGTCCAGCGATGCCATGATCTTGATCCGGCTTGTGATGGAGGCCAGCATGCGTCGAGGTGGGTTCAGTGTCTCATACAACACGCCGTCAATTCGGAATCGAACCTTCAGAGACTGCTCCGAGGGCTCAATGTGGATGTCAGAGGCACCGTCCTTGACGGCGGATTGAATGATGTGATTGACGTATCGGACGACCGGTGATGCACAGCCGTCATCGACTTCGTCGTCGGGCCCGACCTCGACCAACTCAACATCGTTCTCGGCGACGTCAGCAAGAAGTTGCTGCATGTCGATGTCGTCGGCGGCCTGTCCGCGCGCTGCATCAAGGAGCCGCTCGACGTCGCTCGGACCGATGAGCGCCTGGCGGACGGAGTCATCGCCGACTTGGGTTCGGACCTCATCGAGCGTTGCAATGGCAAGCGGATCGGTGGTGCCTATCAATCGGCGGTCGTCATCAAGCTTGAGAGGCACAATCGCACGAGCGAGGCAGTAGTCGATTCCAAGCAGATTGAGTAGATCCATGTCGATCTGCTCGGAGGTGGGTGACACGAATGGGAGCGAACTGAGTCCTGCCAGCGTCTCCATGACGGTGCCTTCGTCAACACCCATGTCGAGGAGGACATCGTGGAGTCCATTGGAGTTTGACTGTGCGTGGACGCGCCGCGCTGCAGCAACCGTTTCTCCGCTCACCACGCCGGTGGAGAGCAGCCGCTCACCGAGGTCATCAACTGCGGGCGTGACTGCCTGGTCGGGAGACCAGAGGGCATGCATGGTGACGTCATCCCCGGCAGGGCGAGCTTGGGGACGAGGATCAGACGGTGTGGCGCTTCTGGGTGTCAGGTGGGTCATGGGCGATCGAGTTGGATGAGCGTCGAGACATCAATGGAGGGATCAGATGCTTCGACGGTGATGCCGCGCCGGTCAATCGAGACCAGGCGCAAGTGAGTTCGTTGGTCGAGTTCCACAGGCGTGCCGAACGGGAGGCTGAGATCGCCGACGACTGCCACGCTGTGACGGCCCTGAAGCACCATGGACACCCGCATATGGGCGACGCGGCTTCGTAGCTCCGCTTCACGCGCCGTGCGTGCTTGATCAACGGTGATGCGAGGAAGCGGCGTCGGCCCGCCTGCCGCACTTCCGGGCAGGAGAAACGGGTTGTGTCGCAGGTTCGAGAGCGGGACAGACATCTGCGGTGTGCCAAACCGGGAAAGCACGGCGAGCGGATCGTCTTTAGCAACATGGGCAATTGAGTCGTCTGGCGCGAGATAGGCGCTGATGGTGCTCTCTGCATCGCTGGCGGCGACTGCGGAGGCGGGCCCGCCAGTGATCAACTG
Organism: uncultured Isosphaeraceae bacterium; assembly: GCA_964417845.1. GTDB lineage: Bacteria > Planctomycetota > Phycisphaerae > Phycisphaerales > SM1A02 > UBA12567. The sequence goes on along the minus strand of CAYQJN010000028.1, from coordinate 7,260 downwards.
CATGCCGACAATCATCAGGAGGCCGCCACCGATGACCAGTGAGAGGACCAGCAGGCGCATACGCCGTTGCTGTGAAAATGGCTGGCACGCAGATGATTGTTCATCAATCTGCGACGTGGCTTCGGGCACAGAAGGGGCAGATGCGTCGCTCCAGTTCATTGGTTGCCTCCTGCCTCCGCCACTTCGGGAACCGCGTCAGCGAAGAATATGCTCAGCGTGAACTGTGTCGTCACCGATCCTGGCGGCAGTTCATGATCCGGCCCACGGACTTTGAGCCCCGCTTCCTGAACCGAGAGCGTGGAGAGCCGCGTGATACGAGGCAGTCCTTCCAGTTCGAGAAGGAAGCGATAGAACCCCTCGAACGGTCCGTCCATGACGACCTTGAGCGGCAACTCCATGTAGACGCTGGAAGGAACCGGCGGCTTGGTCTTGACCGATCGCACTTGCATTCCACTTCGCTCTGCGAGTTGCCATATGCTTTCGAGGACGCCCTCGACGTCACGGCTTCTCGGCAACTGAGCTTCAACACGTTGAACGAGACGCTCTCCGGTCGAGAGCGCTTCCGTGAGATCTGGAATGCGTGTTGCCAATTGATTGATGCGATCAAGTTGCTGCTGCTGCATCGAGATCTCTTCCATGGCGGCCCCAATACGCTCGTTCTGCGGCCGGAACACCGTGTACCAGGCGGTCAGCGGAATGCCGAGCAGGGCAGCGACGAAGATGATCTGGCGGGTGTGCTGCTTCATCGTTCCGACTCCTCGACCAGCGTGAGGTGGGAGGCGGTTCGACAGTCGGCATCCGGACCGATGCTGGCGAGGATTCTGAACTGGCGAACCGGCAAGTCGTTGACGTCCGTTTCCTCCGAGAACTCCAGATTGACGTCTTCAAGCAGGTTGAAGTCATTGAGCGCTGAAAGAAATGCTGAGACATGCACGTCTGTTGGCGCGAATCCGAGCAGTGAGACGGAGGTTCGCCAACGTGGTGGCGCCGTTCGCGGATCGACGGATGCCTCCGAGACAGTTTGCGAACGCGCCGGGCGATTTGATGGGCCGTCTGCGTCGGAGACTTCGGGTGGAAGGAGGTGAGACTCAAGCTCAAACTCAAGGAGGCCGAGTCCGTCCGGCATGCGATTGATGAACTGGGCCAGGAGTACGGAGCGGGGGAGTCGATCGATCAGGCTCGCGGCGAGTTCCGCTCGTTCGGCGATGCGTGCCTGACGCTCTTCGAGCGATGCGAGGGTTCGCACCTGGTCGGCGGCTTCTTCATATCGAATCGTCATCTGATCGTGAATCAGGCGAACCTGTCGCCACTCGGATCGGGTGGCGAGAAACGCGATGACGACGCCGGTCAGAACCACAGCGAGCAACGCCACGGCCACGAAGTGCATGCGGCGGTCGACGCGGTGATCGACGTACTCACGTGGGAGAAAGTCCTCTGAAGGTCGCGTCATGACGGTGGGTCCCCATGTTCTATTGCCGCGAGTCCGGCGGCGACGGCCCACTGGGGTCGCAGTTCACAAGCCCAGTCCTCGCTCGGTCGTTCCGGGGTGTCTGCTCCGAATCTCGCAAGGGGGTCACCCACCTGTGCGGGAAGGCCGATCTCTTGAGCGACCGACCTGCAGAACGCGGCGTCGAGGGCACCAGGGCCGGTGAAGACGAGGCGCTGCAGGGGTGTTTCGTCGAAGAGCTGCTGATGATGCCGAATGCCCATGCGAATCTCTTCGCAGAGGTCGCTGCTGTTGGCGCACGGCGTCGCCCGCTCGTGCGCGAGCTCGGGCAGGGTCGGTGCCTCGGCGTCGGTGCGGCGGTTGATCGTCGTGAGGAGCGAGGGCTCAGAAGAGTTGATGGCAGGGGCCGTCTGTGTCTCGACGACTCGCTTCGGCGCCGTGGCCGACGTGTGGCCACAGGCGATCGATCTGGCAGCGCGGAGTGCTGTTCCGTGCCCAATGGCGATCGTGCTGGTCTGTTGACCGAGATGAAGGTACACCGTGGCGACATCGGCGTCTGCAGCGCGGCGATTGACATGCTGAAAGGCGCGGACAAGCATGCTTGCCGGTGCGTACACGCCAGCGATTTCAAACTTCAGTTTGTGAATCGTTTCGACGTAGCGAATAACGAGCGGCCTGGGCATGGCGATGCAGAGGAAGCTGCGACCCCCACGGGTGCTCCGCCACGGATTCGACACATCAATCCGCCGAATCACGGCATCGTCGCCAGCATCCTGAAGACGGCTGGCCACAGCGAGATCGACGTCGCCCCCCTGCTCTACTTCAACGTGCGCCATGGTGACGACCTCTGCTGGAAGCGCGACCAGCACGCGGCGGCTAGTCCATGCCGATCGCTCGGCCACCCGAGCCAGACAAGTAGCAACTGCATCAACGTGCCTGTCGGTGTCGAAATCTGAGTCCATGGGTTCGGACAGAGCGGCCTGAACGGACTGACCCGTTGGATTGAGTTGCAGGCATTGGATCGCGGAGCTGCCCAAATCGGCCGCGATCGCGCTGGTGAGAGGTCGCCTCATTTTGAGCCGCATGCCAGAGTCTCCGCACCGCGCAAAGGGAGCGGTGTCCGACGAGTCATCGGATCGTTGCCCAGGCTCCTGAAGGGAGCGCCGCGCAGCAGCCGGCCCCCGGCGAGGGGTTGGCGTGCGTGTGCGGGTTGTGCGGGGCGGCAGCTCGGAGCACCCTGCATCGCTGCTGCGTTCAGGCAGACAGATCGTGGAAGGGGGGCGTCGGCGCTCTCAGGCGGTGTGAGCGGCCCCGAGACGCTTCAACAGGTCGGGCATGGCCTCCCTGAGCGCATCGAGGGCGGCAGGCAGGTCCCACTGCTGCGAATCGCGGTTTCCGGTGGTGTTGGAGATCGCTCGGATCTCGATGGCCGGAATCGACAGCCTGCGCGCCGCGTGCACCACCGCGGCGCCCTCCATCGCTTCGGCCGCGCAGCGGGTTCGCTCGGCCACGGAGTCAGCGGCGGCATCGCTTCCCGAGCAACTGGCCACGGTGGCAATCCGCACGAGTGGGCATACGGGAGCGATCTGCCTGCACAGATTGGCATCACACGGTACGTCGTTGCCATCGAAGTCGCCGAGAGCAAATCCGAGGGCTCGCATGTCCCGAGCGCCCGACTCCAGAGTGATCCCCTCTTCGGCATAGACACAGGTCTCCGCCGCGATGAGATCGCCGATCGACAGGTTACCGCCCGGAAGACATCCAGCGACTCCGACCGAGAGCACTGCATCGAATGGTCCGTGGGCAACGGCGGCCAGTGTGGTGGCGGCAGCGGCGTTGGTCCGACCGATACCAGCGACGACGACATGAGCATCGACGTTGTCGCAGGCGTCTCGCTCGGCCTCGACGGCGACGACGATCAGCGGTCGCATGTGGCACGCTCGCCCTGATGGCCAGCGAGACGGCGCTGCAACCAGGTGGCCAGGTCTCCGAAGGTCAACTCGGTCTGCTCGCCAGCATCCAGGTCTTTCACCGTCACGCGATTGTCGGCGATCTCATCACCCAGGATGATGGCAAATCGTGCGCGGTGTCCGGACGCTTCCTTGAGTTGCTTGCCGATGTTTCTCGTTGCCTTGAATGTATGGCGCACATGCAATCCAGCGTCTCGAAGAGACGTCGCCAGCGGGATGAACCGCTGTTCGGCATCCTCGCCGCCACTGGAAACCACAAAGACGTCGGGCCGCGGTGTTTCGACGCCATGTTCGGCGTTCAGAAGACCACGGTCTTCGAGAAGCAGTGCGAGCACGACGTCACCCATGCCGAACCCACACGCTGGGACCGCAGGGCCCCCGAACAGCGCAACGAGACCGTCATATCGACCGCCACCGGCAATGGCCCGAAACGAACCGGAGGCGTCGTGGATCTCCCACACGGTCCCCGTGTAGTAGGCGAGTCCACGGACGATCCCAAGATCCCAATCGCAGAAGGGAAGTAGACCGCGCCGATCCAGTTCACGGGAAAGATCGGCCAGATCACGCACGGCGTCCGGGTCAAGCCCATGAGTCTGCGCGATGGATTCAGGAGCGGTTGTGGCAGGTGTTCGGCTTCCCGCAATGGCGGCCAGTCGCTCAACGCCCTCGGCGTCGAGTCCGAGCGCGGCGGCTTGCGTGGCAAACACATCAGCAGGAATCTTCTCCCGTCGATCGACGAGGGAGAACGCATCGGCAAGTCGTTCTTCAGCGACGCCGCACGACATGAGCAGTCCGGCAGCGGCGCCTCGATGGCTGATTCGTACGCGGATATCTTCAGGCCCCAGACCGAGGCCCCGAAGCGCCATGACCGCGACGGCAATCACCTCAGCGTCAGCGTCCGGCCCCGGCGCACCGAGCAGATCGACATTCCACTGTCGGTGCTCTCTCAAACGTCCCCGCTGGGGACGCTCGGCGCGGAACAGATCAGGAATCGCGAACCACTTGGTGGGTAACGCAAGAGACCGCCCCTTGGCCGCCGCCATTCTGGCAAGTGTTGGTGTGAACTCAGGCCGCAGCGCGTAGTCGGTATCACCACCGGAACGCCTGAACGAGAACAATTCGCTCACGATGCCCTCACCGCTTTTGACGGTATAGAGATCGAGATGCTCAAATGTCGGGCCGCCGATCTCGTCGAAGCCGTGACGGATGGACGCACTTCGCCAGGCGGCTTCGAGGTGGCGGCGGACAGCCATGTCATCCGGGAAGAAATCCCGCATGCCCTTGGGTGCCTGAAAGACGTGCGTCGAGCCAGCCATGGGCGGGGAGGCTATCACATGCGAGCGGTCAGTCTTGTGAAAGATCCTGCCGCTTCGGAGGATCATCAGGTTTGTATGCGTTCTGATGTCCGGTATGACGATTCCCGATGCGATGGTGTGTCGGTGTCATCAGACCAGGGGGCATTGGTGATCTCCTGTGATTGGACGGAATTGGGCATCGCAGACCATGTCGCGGACCTGCATGCGATTGTGCAGCGGTGGTTTGATGTCGGGGTCTCATCGCTGATTCTCGATCTGCAGTCCGTGAGGCACGCCGACTCCGCGGCCATGGCCGTCCTCCTGCTGGGATTGGCGCGGGCCGCCCGGACTGGCCGGTCGTTCCAGATCCGGCTCTCCTCTCCGCTGCACGAGGTCGCTGACGTGCTGCACATCGCGTCGCTTCTGGAGGAGGGCATTGGGGCGACTTGACGGGCCGTCCGAATCTCCGAACACTGCGTATCGGATCACAGGTTTCTCTGGAGTGAGGCGGACATGGATGGAACTGTCGTTCTGATGCATGGTCTCGGCCGCACCACGCGGTCGCTGTCCACGTTGGAGCGTCACGTGCAGGCGGCGGGACGCCAGACGCGGAATGTCGGGTACCCCTCGCGTCGCTGTTCCGTGCGAGAGGCGGCCGAGGTCGTTTCGTCGCAGCTGGGGGATCTACAGGTCGAGCACCCGCTCATCGCCGTCACGCATTCACTTGGTGCCCTTGTTCTTCGAGCACTGTCGTCGCGGTTCAATTGGAAGGGATGCGTTCTGCTGGCACCCCCAAGCCATGGAAGCGCGATGGCATCCTGGGCTGCCTCAGCGCCGCCAATTCGCTGGCTCATGGGCCCTGCGCTTGTAGAACTTGCCACCGAGCCGTGCTGGCCACCGCCCCCGACGCCGTGCGGCATCATCGTCGGAACCGCCGGGGCGACGCTCGACAACCCCCCATCCTGGCTTGCATGGCTTTTTGGTGTGTTCGATCCTGACGAACTGCATGACGGGACCGTGTCTATGCGTGAAGCACTGCATGCCTCCGCAACCGATGTCGCCATCGTCGACGCGTCGCACACACGCATCATGCAGCACCCGGACACGATGATGCTGGTGTCGAAGTTCCTCGACACAGGAGGCTTTGGGACGGCGGGGATGGAACCCGCTCAGGCCGAGGTCCGGGCGGTCCCTGATACCGTTCCGGTGGCGGGCGATCCAACACGGCTCACCGAGTGAGCGTTCGTGGTGGGGGTGTGTCTCTATAGGTGCCAACCCATGTGACAGGGCGGGTGGCCGAAGCCACCCGCCCTGCATGGGATCACAGAACTCAAGTGATCAGGAGATCACTCGCACGGTCCGAAGTTGCCGATGGTCATCAGCAGATCATCGATGTTGACGGTTCCGTCGCCATTGGCATCGCCGTCACAGTCGCCTGTGCAGGTGAAGTTACCGATGACGGTCAGCAGGTCATCAATGTTGACCTCGCCATTTCCATCATCATCGCCGGGGCACGGATCCTTGATGACATCGATCTCGCCGATCACGGTGCCGTTGTTCACCACGGTCTCGTACCAGACGGTGCGAGTGCCGGTGTCGAGCGTGGCGCCAGCCTCGATGACGAGATGCTTGGCATAGATCGTCTCTTCGCCTTCGGCATTGTCGTGGTTGTCCACGACGATGACGCTGCTGCCAGACTCGATCACGAGTTGGCCGAGCGGGAAGTGACCATCAATGGTGCGATCAATGCCATCGGTGCTGCTGCCTACATCGGTGCTCATGGCCTCGATGTGCTGGGCGTCAGCAACGCCCGTCATGGCGAGGGTGGCCTCATCCATCACGAAGCGATCGTGGTGATCGATCGCGACATTGAAGTCACCACCGACGGAGAGCTGCCAGTTGGCGTGCGCCATGATGAGTTCGGCGCCAGACCCGGCGTTGTAGTCGCCTGCGACGCGAAGGCCGTCGCCCACGATGGGTTCACCAGCGCCAGCCAGGGGGCCGTTATCAACTTCACCGACGATGGTGCCGTTGTTGGTGAGGCTTCCAAGGATGTACAACGGTCCGCGGTTGACCGACACAAGGCCGTCATTGACGAGGCTGCCCGAGAGCATGGTCTCGTCGTTGCAGTAGACGTCGCCGTCGACACCATTGCTCAGGTCGGTCACGAACGTGCCTGAGGTGCTCATGTAGCCAGCATTGTCCATCGCGCCCGCTGCCACGACGGAGGTTCCGACGGTGGTCATCGAGCCGGTGTTGGACAGATTGCCGGTAGCCATCAGTGAGCCGCCCGACATGACAAGCGAGTCACCGGACATGTGCGTCGCGCCGCTCTGGAACTCGACGCCCGCACCACTGCGCACAAGCGTCATGCCAGAAACGCTGACCGAAGCAGCATCAGCGATCACGCCGGTGCCACTGAAGCCACTGGTGACATTGCTCACAGAAGAGCCGCCAGCACCGCTTACGACGGCGCCGTTGGCGAGTGTGATGGTGCCACCCTGATCCATGCCGCCTTCGACGACGTTCATGTACAGGCTCTTGCCCA
>CAYQJN010000027.1:13566-21146 GCA_964417845.1 uncultured Isosphaeraceae bacterium | reverse complement strand
CCCATCTTGATCGCGACCATGGTGGCGCACCCGAGATCGACATTGCAGGCCAGCGGGGCACCTTCGCGGATGGCGTCGAGGAAGTTGCCCATGTGATCCCGCCGAGCATCCCGCTGGAGGCTGGCGGAGGCGTGGCCGGGCTTGGTGTCACCTTCGTCCATGGGCAGGCCATTGGCAGTCCTGAACTCCCTCCACCAGGGCGATTGCTCGGAAAGGGTCAGGCCTTCTCCGAAGTCGATCGTTCCATACTGTCCCCGAATGACCGTCGGCCAAGTGTCGTCGTTGGTCATGACGCTGGAGAGGCAGACGGTGTGCTCACTGGGATAGTCCACCATCATGAAGAACGTGTCAGGGATGTCCCGTTCGTCCTTCTCGAGGTACCGCCCGCCGCTCGCCACCACTCTGCGTGGATACGCCCCGTTGTGTCCTTCGATGGCCAGGAGCAGCGGTGCCAGTCGGTGGTACAGCAGATCGGTCGCCAGGCCCCCGTTGTACGCGAGGTACTTGCGGAAGCGGAAGAAGTGGTCGGGGTTCCAGTCAATGTCTGGTGCCAGGCCATGCGTATGGCCCAGCCATCGATCCCACCAGACGTAGCCGGGATCTGCCTGATCGTTGTGCGGACCGGCGTCGGGATCGATGTGCCAATTGAACTGACCTCCCCGTGAGTTTCGGCAGTAGGCCCCCTGGCTCCATGTGGGTTTGCCTATGCGTCCCTCGGCAATGGCGCGGCGAGCCGCCCAAAAGGTGCCGTCGCTGGTGCCCTGCGGCCCGACCTGAAGGGTGCGGCCTGTGCGATGCACGGCGTCTCGGCACGCCAGTGCCTGGGGAATGGTGTGCGATAAGGGCTTTTCGCAATACACATCCTTGCCTGCTTCCATCGCTTCGATAGCAATCTTCGTGTGCCAGTGGTCCGGTGTGGCGATGACAACCGCGTCGACGTCAGGGTCATCGAGTACGCGTTCGTACTCCATGGTGGCACCCGATTGGGGGAGCGATGCAATCTTCGCCGCGTTGTCGAGTCGGCGGCGATAGACATCGCAGACCTTCGTCACCTCAAGCTGTTCGTCGCTCGCTCGATCCACCAGTCGCTGCAGGTGTCCGGTTCCCATACCACCGGTTCCGATGACTGCCATGTTGAGGCGGTTGTTGGCGCCGAGCACGCGGCCCCAGGATGCAGCGGTGATCAGAAGCGGGCTCGCTGCGGCGGTGCGGACCACGGAACGGCGGGTAATCGGCATGGTGAACTCCTCGGGGCGAGCCTACCGCGCATTCCCGCCCACGTCACTCAAGCGAAGCGCCCTGTGTCTCGTAGAACGTCCGATCGCCTGTTCGCCGGGGTGCCTCGAAAAAGGACTCCATCTGCCCGATCCATCGCCGTCCGGAGGCGCCCCGCTTCTCGTAGTAGGCGGCCATGTCATCGTCGTAGGAGTCCATGAGCGACAGGAGTGTGTCGTCGTCGGGGTATCGTCCTTCGAACAGCACCGCCTCGACCGGCAGCCGTGGTCGTTTCCATGGTTCCTCGGCGGGTTCTCCCACGCAGAGTCCGTAGAGCGGATACACACCCTTGGGGAGCGACAGCACGGCATTGACGCTGGCGAGGTCGTTTCGCAATCCGCCGATGTAACACGTGCCCCAGCCAAGCGATTCGAAGGCAAGCACCAGGTTCTGAGCGAACAGCGATGCGTCCACGGTCCAGAGGAGGAACGACTCAAGGTTTTCGGTGCAGTCCTTACCGGCGCGTTCAGCGAGCAGTCGGTGCCGCCGCAGGTCTCCGCAGACTACGAAGAATGCTCCGCAGTCCGCCACCTTCTGCTGACCTCCGGTCAACTTGACCATTTGCTGGCGGGCGTCAGCGTCTTTGACTTGAAGCACACTGTAGACCTGGATGTTGGCGCTCGTTGCGGCGCACTGGGCGGCTTCCACGGCAGTGCGTATCTCTTCATCGGGAACAGGCCGATCGGTGTACTGCCGGATCGATCTGTGGGCGTGCATCTGCTCAAGTATCGGATTCATGGCGGGCATGGTAGGACGCCGCCGCATCCGCGATGGCGCGCGCTAGCTTCCGACGTATCGGTCGTACATGGCTCGAGCGATCGCTGGGTCGCTGACACCCACGAGCGCTCGCCCATCCGCGAAAAGAGTGATCCGTGTGTCCTCTTCAGAGAGGTCGATCCGCACCGCGTGTTCATCGCCCTGAACGTCGCCGAGTGATGTCCACCGTAGTGCGATCTGCGCAAGGTCCACCGTGGTGGACGTCGGCGGTACGACCTGCACGACGTCTCGGCCGCACATCACTTCGGCCTGGCCCCCTCGTCCATCTTCAAGCCACTCGAAGCGACGTTCGTCGCAGCAGGGACAGGCGTCGCGAGGTGCGCCAGGGTCGATACGTCGATTGATCCCATTCCACGGATCGATGGCGTGCATGGATCGGTCGAGTTCATCGATCCGCCCGATCAGCACCGACAGCGCAAGGGCTGCCTGCTGCGCGGTGACTGCGGCGATCGTTGGTCCGAGGATCCCCGCGGTATCGCAGGTGGGAGTAGCTCCTGCAGGGGGTGGTTCCGGGAAAACGCACCGCAGGCACGGCGTGTCGGAGTCGCTGTTCCAGTGAACGGTTCTTCTCGATGCGCCGCGTGGCAGCACCGGCATGACCAGCCCCTCGGTGCCCACCGCGCCCGAGTACACGTAGGGGATTCCCTCACGGACGGCATAGTCGTTGAGCAGATACCGAGTGTCGAAGTTGTCGAGTCCGTCAATCAGGAGCGAGGCGCCACTGGCGAGGCGATCGATGTTCGCATCGCTCACGTGCTCGGCGTGTGGTTGGAGTTTGACTTGAGAGTTGACAGCGGCCAGTCGGGATGCTGCGGCGATTGCCTTGGGCTGCGCGATGTCCCGCTCTGTGAAGAGCACCTGCCGTTGCAGGTTGGAGCACTCCACGACGTCCCGGTCGACGAATCGGAGCGTGCCGACGCCTGCCCGGCAAAGCAGGTCAAGGACTCCGCATCCAAGCGCCCCGCACCCGACCACAAGGACGATGGCCTCGTGAAGGCGCTGCTGGCCTTCCGAACCGATCTCCGGGAGCAACGTCTGTCGGTCGTACCGAGCCGACAGGTCGATGGCGTCGTTCGAAGTGCCGCCGCTTGGAATCACCAGGCGAAGTGGCTGAATGCCTTGTTGGCCTCGGCCATGCGGTGGGTCTGCTCACGCGTGTTGCAGGCCTTGCCTTCTCCGTTGGCCGCGTCGTACAGCTCCTTGGCGAGTCGGTCAGCCAATGGCTTACCCTTTTCAGCGCGAACAGCGGTGATGATCCACCGGAACGCGAGGCTCTGCCGGCGTCGCTGGGTGACGGGCATGGGGACCTGGTAATTGGCACCGCCGACCCGCTTCGATCGCACCTCGACGTTGGGCTTGACGTTCTCGATGGCCTTTCTGAACGCATCGATGGGAGTATCGGGCATACCCTCCCGCTTGTCCTTGTCGATGCGCTTCTTCATCTTGTCAAGCGCGTCGTACACGACCCGCTGCGCGGTGGCCTTCTTGCCATCCACCATGACGCAGTTGATGAACTTCGCGAGCACCTTGTCCCCGTATCGGGGATCGGGCTGCAGTTGCTTTTCAGATGCTGTGATACGACCGGCCATGACAGGCCTCCTTTTGGCTCATCCACCCGCGATGCGGGCCTGTGTTCACCGTCTCAAGGTCGAGGCGAGACGATTACTTGCCTCTGCCCGCGCATGCGGGCCATGTGTTGTATCGAGCCTACTTCTTGGCTCGCTTTGTTCCGTACTTGGAGCGTCCCTTGGCTCGGCCATCAACACCCAGGGTATCGTGGCTGCCGCGGACGACGTGGTATCGCACGCCTGGGAGGTCCCGGACACGTCCGCCGCGCACGAGCACGATCGAGTGTTCCTGCAGGTTGTGGCCTTCGCCGCCGATGTAGGCCGTGACTTCTTTGCCGTTGGAGAGGCGGACACGAGCGACCTTTCGAAGCGCGGAGTTCGGCTTCTTGGGGGTCACCGTGCGGACCTGCAGGCAGACGCCTCGCTTCTGCGGGCAGGCCGCCAGATCGCGGACGTTCGACTTGGCCTTGGGGCTGCGCCGGGGCTTACGGACGAGTTGGTTGATCGTGGGCATGGGAACTCCGTTGTCGCCAGACAGGCGAGCCAAGCAGTGTATCAGGACCGCGGCTCGCTTCAAGTGGCCCGGGGGTGCCTGATGGGGCTGGGGGGCCCGCCCCATCCGCCGGTGGCACCATCGAAAAGATCCTGTCATATAGGACGTTGTGAACGCCGGTGGGGGGATTCATCGCCCCGCCCGGGCTGTGGATAAGTCGTGGATGAGCGACCGGGAGGGGGGCTCGAACGGGGTCTGGGTGGTCTGGAACCCCGTCTTTGGCCAGTCCGACGATTCATCCTCATTCTGAATAGACTGCCCGCCTCAGGATTGGCCCTGAACCGCGAGTAACCCCATTCTTCACGTTGAGTTGCATACCGATGGTGCCTGTCTGGGGAACCCCGGGCCTGGTGGCTGGGCCTGTATCGTCAGGCCGCTGCCCGATGGCGAGGAGACCGTGCTGGCGGGCGGGGAGGCCGAGACGACCAACAACCGAATGGAGCTGACAGCGGTTCTTGAAGGACTCCGGTCGCTTCCGGAAGGCACGCAGGTGGATCTGTCAGCAGACAGCCAATACGTACTGAAGGGCCTTGCCGAGTGGCTGGACAACTGGAAGCGTCGCGGATGGCGCACCGCGAGCAGGAAGCCTGTGAAGAACGAAGATCTGTGGCGGGCGCTTGATGCCGAACGGGCCAGGCTTCGGATTGACACGAATTGGGTGGAAGGTCACGCCGGGCATGCCGACAATGAGCGCTGCGATCTGCTTGCGAAGCAACAAGCAGAGATGTTTCAGAGGGAGTCTTGATGTGACCGTGCACCGCATCGAAGTCAGGCCGAAAGAAGGCGCCGGTGATCCCGCAGGTCGAGCAGCGCTGGCAAACATCATTGCGGCGCACGCATCCGATGTGCCAAGTGCCATTGATACGGCATCGGTCTATCTCATTGAAGGCAATCTGTCGCCAGAAGCGATTGAGCGTGTTGCGACCCAACTGCTGTCGCACCCGGTGACCGATCAGTTTGTGATGGGCGCCGGGGCGGCGCGTGCGACGTCCATCATCGAAGTGCATCCACTGCCTGGTGTGATGGATCCGGATGCGGACGTGGTCGAGGCGGCGATTGAGTCGATGCTCGGATGCGATGTTCGTGTTCGAACCGGTGTGCGGTATGACATGCACGGCGTCAGTGAAAGTGATGCCGCGGAGATTGCGTCGGCATGCCTGGCGAATCCGCTGATTCACGATGTGCACATCGGGCCGGCTCATCCGGACGCCTTTGAATGCGGGCACGACCGGGACATGACCGTTCGAGAGGTGCCGATTGCGGGCATGGACAATGCAGCCCTTGAGCGACTGAGCCGGGAGGCTCACCTCTTCCTTTCCCTCGAGGAGATGAAGTCGCTCCAGTCGCACTTTCTGGAGCGAGGCCGGGCGCCGAGTGAGATCGAACTGGAGACCCTGGCTCAGACCTGGTCGGAACACTGTGTTCACAAGACGCTCAAGGCGACTGTGGACTACGAAGGTGAGTTGCCGGGTGCCGACGCCATTCCAGATGTCGAGAAGTTGCCCGATGGCCGTTGGCGCATTCAAAACCTCCTGAAGTCGACGGTGGCGTCTGCGACGCATCAGTTGATGGACGACGGTCTGTCAGAGTGGTGCTTGTCAGTGTTTGTGGACAACGCTGGTATTGTCGGTTTCGACGAGGAGCACGCAGTGTGTTTCAAGGTCGAGACGCACAATCACCCATCGGCGCTGGAGCCCTATGGTGGCGCGGCTACCGGCATCGGCGGTTGTATTCGAGATGTCATCGGTACGGGACTCGCCGCTCGTCCGATTGCAGCCACCGACGTCTTCTGTGTGGCACCGCTCGAGACGGACGATGTGCCGGCCGGCTGTCTGCCGCCTCGCCGCATTCTGAACCGCGTTGTCGAAGGCGTTCGAGACTACGGGAACCGCATGGGCATTCCGACGCTCGATGGCACGGTCTGGTTCGACCAGAACTACGTCGGCAACCCGCTTGTCTTCTGTGGGTGTGTCGGGGTGATGCCGCGTGATCGGGTGCATGGAGACCCGCAGCCGGGCGATCGCATTGTGGCGATGGGGGGGCGAACCGGCCGCGATGGCATTCACGGCGCGACATTCTCTTCGGCGGAGCTGACAGACACCCATGCCGATGAGTTCTCGCATGCGGTCCAGATCGGCAACCCCATTACCGAGAAGAAGGTGCTCGACGCGATCATGGAGGCTCGTGATCACGAAGACGGATGCCTGTTCAGTGCGATCACCGACTGTGGAGCCGGTGGCTTCAGCAGTGCGGTTGGTGAGATGGGGGAGACGCTTGGTGCCGAAGTGCATCTGGAACGGGCACCTCTGAAGTATGCCGGCCTGACTCCCACGGAAATCTGGATCAGTGAAGCGCAGGAGCGGATGGTGCTGGCCGTCCCGGCTGCCAGGATCGAACAGGTGGCGGAGATCTGTGCGTCTCATGACGTCGAGTGGTGTGATCTTGGCCACTTCGGAACACCTGATCAGGATCTGATCCTGAGTTACGGAGGGACTGAAGTCGGCAGGCTCTCCATGGCGTTTCTGCACGGTGGTCTGCCGGACGGTGTGCGGACTGCCTCCTGGACACCACCCCAGATCGCGCCGCCGCCAGCTCCTGCGTCGACCCCAGACGTGGCCGACCTGCTCCGAGCCCTGATGTCGCATCCCAACATTGCGTCGAAGCAGGACATCGTGCAGCAGTACGACCATGAGGTGCAGGGCCGCACAGTGCTCAAGCCCTTTGTGGGTCCAAAGGGCGACGGTCCCGGAGATGCCGCGGTGGTGACGCCCGTGCGCGGGTCATCGCGAGGACTGGCCATCGGATCCGGCCTGGCGACCGGGTGGAGTGATGATCCGTACCTCATGGTGCTTGCCGCTGTCGATGAGTGCGTGCGGAATCTCGTTTGCGTCGGCGCCGACCCCGAGCGCATCGCCCTGCTCGACAATTACTGCTGGCCCGGATGTGACGACCCTCAACGGATGGCGGAACTGGTTCGAGCGTCGGTCGGGTGTCTGCATGCGGGGCTTGCCTACCGGGCACCGTTCATCAGCGGTAAGGACTCGTTGAACAACCAGTTCACAACCGACGCCGGACGTACGATTCAGATTCCGCCGACGATGCTCATCAGTGGGTTCGGCATCATCGAAGACGTGCGTCAGTGTGTGACGATGGACGCGAAGCACGCTGGAAGTGTGCTGATGCTCGTGGGGCAGACTGGCGCCGCGCTGGGTGGAAGCCATGCGATTCGCTTGGCGCCGGGCATGCCCGGTGATCGATCGCTGCCGGTGACCTGCCTGGATCGCGGTCCAAGACTCGCGCAGCACGTGGCGAAACTGATTCGCCAGCGACTTGTCCGCTCAGCGCATGACTGCAGTGAGGGAGGGGTCCTGGTTGCCGCATGCGAAATGGCGTGTGCTGGCCAGCTC
>CAYQJN010000027.1:0-13556 GCA_964417845.1 uncultured Isosphaeraceae bacterium | reverse complement strand
CTTCACATCGAAGCCGTGGCGGGCCAGGTCGGTCTCATGGAAGGGTGCTTCGCCGAAACGCCGAGCAGGTATCTCCTTGAAGTCGATGCCGCCGATGTCGCCGCCGTCATGTCCGAGCTGGGGGCCGATGCAACAGTGATCGGCTCGTTCGGGGAGGCATTCCAGTTACGGCTCGGCGACCTTGAAGTGGACCTGAATGACCTGTCACAATGCTGGCGGACGGGGCTGGGTCTGTGATCTGGTCCCCCGCAGATACCATGGACGACATGAGCATGCGACCGCAGGCCATCGTGGTGACCGCGCCGGGCATCAACTGCGACCTCGAACTGGCGGAGGCGTTTGAACTGGCGGGCGCGCAGGCCACGCGGGTGCATCTCAATCAACTGACCGCCGAGCCGACACTCCTTGACGGGGCTGATCTCATCGGCTTGCCCGGTGGATTCTCGTATGGGGATGCGATTGCAGCCGGACGCGTGCTGGCGGTCATGTTGCAGGAGTCGATCATTGACCGATTGCACGCCGCTGTGGCCAGGGCAGTCCCCATCATGGCGCCCTGCAACGGGTTTCAGATTGCGGTGCAGGCGGGTCTGTTGCCTGGCCCGCATGACGACGCGGCAGGCCGCACGGAAGTCGCGCTGCTTGAGAACGCGGGCGGGACATTCGTCGATCGGTGGGTTCGGGTCGAGTACCCCGATTCACGATGCGTGTGGACCCGCGGACTTTCGTCCGGAGGAGAGGCAGATCTGTTGCCAATTGCCCATGGAGAAGGGCGGTTCCACACCGATGGCAACACGATGCAGCGCCTTGAAGAGGCCGGGTGCATCGCGGTTCGATACGCCGCGGATGATGATCCGAACGGATCCATGGGGCATGTTGCTGGAATCTGCGACGAACGGGGACTCGTCCTCGGACTGATGCCACATCCCGAGCGATACCTGCACTGGACGCAACATCCGTTCTGGACCCGGCGGCCCGGCGCCGAAGGCGATCCCCCGGGACTGCAGATGTTCAAGCGTGCCGTTGCGCACGTGGTCGAGCGGCGAGCCTCGACACCAGCCTGACGGAAAGGGGGGCGCATGCCTCCGATTGATCCGTTTCATCTGACTCCGCGGCCCCTGGAGCCATCGCATCCTCGATGCTGTCCCCACTGCGGCTATGACTGCCGCGGCCTTGAATGGGGCAGGCCGTGTCCTGAATGTGGCGGTGATCTCACGGCTCGCGAGGCGATGGCGGGATCACGTGCCAGTGCGGGCGTCGGTGGCGTTGTCTGCGTCAAATGCGGCGCGCCGACGCCGGGGCAGCCGATCGGATCGATGTGCAGCACGTGCGCCAATCGGGTCGCCAGTGGGTTCGGCCCGGCTTCGATGGGCAGTGCCAGTGAGGATCCGCTACCTCGCCAATGCCGGCAGTGCGGCTATGACCTGCGAGGTCATCCGCTCGATGCGCCGTGCCCGGAGTGCGGTCCCCTTCAGGGCGAACTCGCATCGCAGCCGCGCCGAGTCAGTTCCCTGAGAACCGCGGACCGGTCGTTTCGAGTGAGTGAGCGCTTCGTCGGATCGCTCACCTTCCAGGCATCACTCGCGTTGATGGCTGCCGCCATTCTGGCGACGATGGCGATTGGTCTGGTCTCCATGATCGGACTGGACGGCGTGCGGTTCCACGCCGCGCTCGCCATCGTCGCAGGCGTCGTGGCGGTGGTGGCCTGGCCATTGACGCCCGGCGGGCTCGACCGAGAACGACCTGCATGGCTGGTCATCCGGTTCATTGCCAGAGCCGGGCCTGTCGTGTGGGCCGTGGGATTGTGGTGGTACACGTCGCCCATTCCTCCTGGGGAAACAGCGCTGTTACTGGAGTTCCTGGGGATTTCAGGAACGACACTGTTGCTGGCGTCAATGGCATCGATCGCCCGAGAGTTGGAGCTACTGCACACGTCCCGCCGGCTGACGACCAGCGCGGTCCTGGCTGTTCCGATCGGCGTATTCACCTGGGTTGTTCCCTTTCCCGAAAACCGTCTGCTGATCCCAGAGGGCGCCTTCGGGCTGGTGGCGACCATCTTCACGGTGCTGGCAGTCCTGCCATGGCTCTGGCTGCTCCTCCAGATACTGCGATCGACGCTTGATCTGCTCAGCGAGTCCCGATGGACCCGTCGGGCGCGGGCAGATGCTCGGGCCCGCAACGCCAGGTACCTCGCCGATCACCAGAGGGCAGGATCGGGATGAGTGTGCTTTTCCCTCGTACCATACGGTTCTGTCTGGAGATCACCTCATGAGCGATACACCACTCCGCTGCGCCGTTGTCGGCGTCGGTCGCATGGGCCGCCACCATGCACGGGTCTACGCGCAGATGCCGAGTGCCGAACTGGTCGGTGTCGTTGACCACGATGCTGATCGGGCGGCGGGCATTGTTGAGGAGTGGGGAGGCAAGGCCTTCGATTCCATCGACGCCCTTCTTGAGGCCAGCGTGGACGCCGTCACAATTGCGACGCCGACGGTCCATCATCGGGCGGCGGCTGAGCAATTGCTTGCCGCCGGGGTGGCCTGTCTGATAGAGAAGCCACTGGCGCCGACGGCTGAGGACGCAGCGGCGATTGCTTTGGCAGCAGAGAGCGCGGGCGTGGCGCTGCAGGTCGGACACGTGGTGAGGTATGACCCGGTGATGCAGGCGATCAAGGCACTTGGGCCGCTCAAGCCGCGTCACCTGGAGTTGCACCGAATCAGTCCCATGACGTTCCGTAGTGTTGATGTGGGCGTGGTGCTCGACATGATGATTCATGATCTGGATCTGTTGACGATGCTGGTGGGCGAGGCACCCGAGGACATTCATGCCAGCGCTGTCGCTGTCCTGGGCGAAGCCGAGGATGTCTGCAACGTGCGCATGGTGTATCCGGCCGATTCGGAAGGGCATCGCTGCGTTGCCAATCTGACAGCGTCGAGGCTCGCGATGAAGACTGAACGCACCCTGCGCATCATCTCGGAGGACGTCTATGTATCTGCGGACTTCGTTGATCGCACTGCGAAGGTGATTCGCAAGGCGGCGAATGCCGAGCAGATCGACGATCTGCGTTCGCGACTTGCCTCTGGTGAGGATCTCAGCGATGTGAATTACCTCAACCTGATCCAGTTCGAGGATCTTGAGATCCAAGACGCCGAGCCGCTTCGACTACAGGCGGAGGACTTCCTCAACGCCGTTCGCACGGGTGTGCGACCGCCGGTTGATGCGGAAGCGGGTTCGCTGGCTGTGCAGGTCGCGGAGCGCATCGTGGAGACGGCGCGTGCCGGGCAGTTGAGCCTGGCCTGAAGGCAATGGCGGAACGCGAAATCCACGATCATTGGTCTCGGGAGGCCAAGCGGCAGGGGTATCGATCCCGGGCCGCCTTCAAGTTGTTGCAGATTGACGACCGCAAGCATGTGTTCAAGCGTGGTGACCAGGTGCTCGATCTGGGGTGCGCTCCAGGCTCATGGCTTCAGGTCATCGCATCCCGCGTCGGCGCGAATGGTCGAGGCTGGGGCATCGACCTCAAGCCGGTGGCGGGTGGGCTGCCCGACAACGTGATGGCGCTGGAGGGCAATGCCGAGGATCCGAAAGGCGCTGGCGTTCCCACGGACATCGTCTTTGACGCGATTGTCTCCGACATGATGCCCTCTACAACGGGAAGCCGTGACACCGATCACTTTCGCAGCATTGCCGTCTGCGAGTTGGCCATGGACCTGTGTCCGCGATGGCTCAAACCGGAAGGCGCGTTGGTCATGAAGGTGCTGGAGGGATCAGCGATGCCGCAGTTGCTGGCTGATGCGCGAACACGCTTTGCCAAGGTCAAGCCCTACAAGCCCGAGGCGTCACGCAAGGAGTCCACCGAGATATTCGTGATCGCGCAGGGGTATCACGGGGCGAAGGAAAGTGACGCAGCCCACGGAGATTCCGCAAAGGGGCCACCTCCTGTGCCAGAGGGCTGGTAGGGAACGCCGACTGGATATCGCGCGGGGCTGCCAACGTCTGTTGAAAGAGTGACTTGCGCACGACTTTCATCCCAGGTGAAGTGTGTCGCGCGCGGTTCTTCCGATCAAGACCTCGCAACAACGCACATGTCAGGGCCCACACTGTCATCGCGTTCTTGAAAGATGCGGCTTGACGATCGATTCTTCATACGTACACTGCGAGACGTCGAGGGGTGGGGGCATCGGAGAAAATCCAATGAGATCACTAAATGGAAGCAGGACGCATTGGCGACCGTTTCGTCGTGGCGGATTGGCTGGTCTGAGTCTGACTGCTGCGTTGGCTGGCGGATCGGTGGTACTCGGTGGAGGGGGAACCGTGTTCACCGGATATGTGTGCAATGACAGGTCTGACGCTGATCGATGTCCCGCACGGAATGATCCGTGTCCACCCTCCCTGAACAAGGGCGATTGGTGTGAGTTCTGTACGTCGCCAGCCCGGCACCGGCGATGTGTCAGGGGCGAGGGCGTATGCGACTACCGGCCACACTTCACGTGCGGAATGAAGTTTCTTGGATCCTGCACGGGGTACAAGCGGCTCTGTCGGGGGAGCCAGGATCCGGCCGGCCCGGGCTACCAGGGTGTCTGTCATCGCGAGATGTGCTTCACTCCAAAGGAGGGAGAAGGTTGAGTGATGAGGCAATCCAACGAATAGTGTTGTCGCAACATGTGGCTTCCGGGCGGCCACGTCGCTCTCTGTCACATCGGCCCACCGGCGCATGGAGGCCGACCATCCTGGCGCTGGGCGTGTGCCTCTGTACGGCTGGGGCAGCGGCGCATCGTGATGAGAGCAGTGAACTGAAATCAACGCCAACTGCGTCAGTGGCCATCTCCAAGGCCGATGCCCTGGATCTCATCAAGCGGTTGGGGCTCACCACACCGGAGTGCTGGAAGACATCGTGGCGCGTTGCGCAGCAATCAGCATGGCCACCTGATGTGCCGAGCGACTGGCCGTCGAGCTTGGTCGATGGGCACGGACCGTGGGCGCACGAGTTTGAGTTGACTCGGGTGGGTCCCCGGTTTGTACGCGAAAGCAGACCTCTGGAAGGGCCCGACGTTGCGGATCACAGTTGGGATGCTGGTGTCGTTCAGGCCTTCGACGGGATGTACGGCGTTTCCAGACCGCAGGGTGGATCTGAGTCAGGTCCAGTCGAACTCCTGCCCGAGTCCCCTTGGCCTCAGGTGCTGCTCGATGGCGAGCAGAGTGTCTACTTCAACCTCCTGGACGAGGCGCTGAGGGGATTCGCCAAGGAAGCGGCGTCGTGGGAGTGGCTTGGGGCCGAAGCCGATGAGGCCAGTGGGGAGGTCACCCTGCACTTCCGAGCGCCTTGGGGCAGGCGATTCTGGATGACCATGACGCGTGGCGAGTCGAGTCGGCTGCTGGCGTTCGGAGAGTCGTGCGACTCCGAGACGTGGGAAGGTCAGTGTGGTCTTGAGGGTCGGCTTCTCGACTGGCGGACCATTGATGGAGTCACGCTCCCTTGGCGGATGGAGTATCGAACCTGGTGGAACACCTGGGGTCCGGCGAATCGGGGGAGCGCGCGGGCCGCTGGAGATGTGCCTGCATCTCCAGCGTGGGTGACCGCATCGGTCTTCGAGCGGACGGGCCTTGAGTCGTGCGATGACGATCTGGCAGATGCCGTGATCGATCGGCTTGAAGTGGCGCCTGGCGTGGAGGTGATCGATGAGCGGTACAACGTCTTTTACTTCGTCGGCCGCGGCGGCATGTCCTGCGGAGGCCGTGTGTTTGAGGGCCCGCCGATTGATCGGATCCTTCTGGATCCCACCGAGTGGTTGAAGCGTGCCACGCCGATGGCAGAGACCCCGGTGCAGTGAAGAGCGAGCATCGGTTTGTGAGATGGGTCGCCTGTATCACGCTCTGGCCGTCGATCGGCGTGGGATGTGGGGTGTGCGCGGCCAGGGGGCAGGGCGTCGGCGTGCAGGTGCCGGAGGCCTTTCGGCAGGGGGATCTTGAGTCGCTGCTCGAGGCGACTCCCGACTTGTGCGAAGTCTGCCGACTCAGGGTTCAGTCTGCGTTTGAACTGGCGGAGGCGGCATCAGCCGAGGCGATTGCTGCTCATCGCGAGGTGGTCACTGCGTTGCGGGAGGAGTGGCATTCCGGGAAGACACGGACAGAAGAGGACAACCGGAAGACCAGAAGGGCTGTGGCGATTCGTCGCTGCGAACATGCCAGTATCAACCAGTCAATGTGGAGCGCCATGACGCCACGCGGGGCGTGCTGCGAACACCTGGGCGAGTCCATGAAAGAGTGGTTCCGGCGGTGGCGATTTGACGCGATGGCCAGGCCAGGGCGTACGCGGCGATGCGATGCGCACGAGGACTACTCGACGGTGCCGGACATCAGGGCGCTTCTCGACATGCTTGAGGAGGAAGATCCTGAATCGTGGCAAGTGCTTGACCGGAGGTACCCACCAGGGGACGATCAGGAGATCACGATTCGGCAACTCGCGGATCAACTCGCAATCGACGCCGAGATCTCCGCCGACCACGCAATCGTCACTCGCTATCCGGCATGGGTCAACCTGGCGGTCGATCGTGGCAACGCTGTGATGGAAGGTGATTGCGATCTTGTCGAGGCGCTGGTCGAGGAGTCGCGGTGTTTCGGTTGGGGCGAACGGATCTTCAGTCCGATCGTGGAAGCCGCGGTCGAGATTGAGGAGGTGCTCGTGTCAGAGGGGGCGATCCTGCAGGCACGCGCTTTCGAGGCGGCATTTTCAAAGGCACTTCGACCGGAGTCCGCGCGACGGGGGATGCTCGAACTTGTTGAGTGGGAACTTGGATCGCTTGAACTGTCCGCGGATGCATTTGATGTGGCGTCGGATCTGGTGGATAGGGCGATCGAGGTAGGGGACCAGTATCGGGAGGTGCTCGCCCGGTCGAACCCGGATGAGCAGTGGTTGCAATCCTCGTTGGCACTGGGATGCTCCGACCGGTGGCCGGTGGACGATCAGGATCTCTCCCCCGGTGTGTCGGGCTTTCATTGGGCGCCCGGGCGACACGCTGAGCCGCCGGTCGGTCCGCGCAAACGGGCCATGGAGGCCTGGGCGGCGGAGCACGCCTCGCTGTGGTCTGAATTCATCTCAATCCTGGAGCCGTTGCAGTGGGAGCGATTGAGGAACCAACTGACCCCCCTTGGGTACACCGGTGGCGAGCCCCGATTTTATGTGGAAGCCATGGATGCCATGGTGATCACTTTCTACAGGAATCGCTCGGATAAGGGACTGCAGGATGATGGTCTTGAGCATTGAGAGCCCATCACGGGTTTCCTCGTGGTGGCGAGCCCGCCTTCGTAGGATCGGTTGCATTGCTGGTGTGATCGCCGTGTGCAGTTGCTCGCCCGACGTCGGGCCGAGTGGGGCATCGAGCGCCGCGCGACATGTGCATGACTTGGGGAAGGTGGTGCTGAGTGCGGCTGAGGGGCACGTGAGTCACGCGTTCTTCGTGACGAGCCAATCGGGGGAACCGCTCAGAATCACCGACGTCAAGAAGTCATGCGGGTGCGTAGAGGTCAACGTTGGAGAGATGCCGGACGGGTCAGCGAATCCGGCCGCTGTGACGATCACGTTGAGCGGAGTGAGAACCGGCCAGCGGTCCGAATCGGTGTGGCTTCTGACTGAAAGCGATGAACCAGTCAAGTTGACGCTGAAGGCTGAACTGGTCTTGCGGGACCAGTTGCTGGTTCCCTTGAAGTGCGTGCACATGAGCCAGCACCGCGACACGGTGGAGTTCCCGGTGATCGCCCTCAAGGATGCGCCTCCTCCCCTGGAGATCAGCACCGATGGTGGCTGGCAGGCGACTTCATCCAGTTGGGAGTGGGTGGCCGACGGAATCTGGCGATCTGATGTGCGAGTGAGCCGCGGCCTGTCGACGGGGCCCTCTGAGGGTCTTCTCCGGATTGGGGCTTCCGGCATTCAGACGATCAAGGTGCCCGTCCGGAGTGCCGGGTGGTAGGCTGTCCCTGCCTCGGGGCGCCGCGCGGACGTGGCTGAGATGAACCCGTCAAACCTGATCCGGTTCGTACCGGCGGAGGGAAGGCCAGCATGAGCACACAACACACACACGCCTCGGACATCGACCTGACCGCGGCGGATCAATCCACATTTCGGGCCGCGATGCCGCTGCAAGGCGCGTCCAGTCCATCTTCGGACAGGAGTGGCACCACGCCCGGATCATTCGCGATGGCCCCGGATGTCGGTGGGCCGCTCATGTATGCAAGCCCTGATACGCCCGGCATGCCGCCACCTAGCATCAAGACGGCGTGGGATTTTCTTCCGGAGGGATGGTCGATTCGGGAGGATCCGGAAGGATGTCGGGGGCACCAACGAGGCTCATCGCCCATCGTCGGTGTTCCGCCAACCGACTTCGAGCCAGTCACGCAACTTGAGCATGCCCGGCTTGGCATCGTGACGACTGCGATGCGCCGCGTCGCTGAGCGTGAGCCACACCTCTCGGCCGAGCAGGTTCGGGATGAGGTCGCGGCGGGGCGGATGGTGATACCGGCCAATGTTCGGCACCTTGCAGGATCACTCGATCCAATGGCGATCGGTCGGGCCAGCCTGACCAAGGTCAATGCCAACATGGGCGCGTCGCCCGTGTCGAGTGGAACCGATGAAGAACTTGAGAAGCTGACCTGGGCTGTCCGGTGGGGTGCCGATACGGTCATGGACCTCTCCACCGGTGGTGATGTCGACGCGTGCCGGGAGGCCATCGTCGGGGCCTCAACCGTGCCGATTGGGACGGTGCCGATCTACGCCATGATCCTCGATCGCAAGCTGGAGGACCTCGACCGCGAGGCCATTCTTGAAGGTATTGAGCATCAGGCGGAACAGGGTGTGGACTACATGACCGTCCATGCGGGGCTGCGCCGCGCCCATGTGCCGATGGTGCGGGATCGCCTGATCGGCATTGTTTCGCGCGGCGGTTCCCTCCTGGCCAAGTGGATGCTGACGCATGGTCGAGAGAATCCGATGTACGAGGCGTGGGACGACATCTGCGCCATCCTGCGGCGGTACGACGTGACGTTCAGTATTGGTGATGGACTGCGGCCCGGCGGTCTTGCCGATGCGACTGATCAGGCGCAGCTTGGCGAACTCGAGACAATCGGCGAACTTACTGAGCGGGCGTGGCGATATGGGGTGCAGGTCATGGTGGAGGGCCCCGGGCACGTCCCCTTCGACCAGATCGAGTTCAACATGAAGCTGCAGCGGCGCCGGTGTCACGGTGCGCCGTTCTATGTTCTCGGTCCGCTCGTGACGGACATCTTCCCGGGCTACGACCACATCACGTCGTGCATTGGCGCGACCGCCGCGGCGTGGCATGGTGCCGCCATGTTGTGTTACGTCACGCCCAAGGAGCATCTCGGCCTGCCCAAGAAGGACGATGTCAAGCAGGGCTGCGTCGCGTACAAGATCGCCGCGCATGCGGCCGATGTGGCACTCGGGATTCCCGGTACCCGGGATCGTGACGATGAACTCACCAAGGCGCGGGCGGCGCTCAACTGGCAGCAGCATTTCGATCTGTCCTTCGATCCCGACTTTGCCAGGGCGATGCACGACGAAGATCTCGATGTCGACACGGACTTTTGTGCCATGTGTGGCCATGACTGGTGCTCCGTGCGGATCAGCAAGGAGATTCAGGAGTTCACTTCGGGTAAGGACGCTGCCTACGCCTGGGACAAGCCAAGGATCAGTGAGGCATTGACTGATGAACAGCGTCAACTGCTTGAGCAGCGTGGCGTGCTTGATCCCGGCGAGATTCACAGACTGGCTGCCAAGACCCGGCAGCGGGTAGGCGCAGATCATGGTCAGGCGGCGTGTCATAGTGGCGCGTCGACCGATCAGGAAGCAAAGAGCCTTCAGTCGGAGAAGGGGGTAGACTTCGTGGAACTCCGGACCGGTGAGGTGAGTGGGATTCCAGATCATGATCCTGTGATCTAGCGCGAGACAGATGGGACAGACGGTGGAAATGACGGGTTCCAAGCCGCGATCTCGAATCGCGCTCTTGTATCCAAACCTCTATCTATGGCTCGTCTTCTTCGGATCTCTGGACATCATGCTCACGCGATTGATCCTCTTCTTCAGTGGTGTCGAAGTCAATCCAATCGCCGACTGGATACTCAAGTCATGGGGCATCCCGGGAATCAGTGCCTTCAAGTTCGGCGTGATCGTCTTTGTCATTCTGGTCTGCGAGTTCGTTGGAAGGCTTCGAGCACGGACAGGCAAGGCGTTGGCGATCTTCGCGGTGTCGGTCACGGGCCTGCCAGTGGCATGGTCCCTCAGTCTTCTCACCGGTCTGTTGGTGAAGGGGGAGTTGCCTCCGATCGAAACCGCGGCCAGTGTCCGCGAACTGCGGATGGTCGAGTACCCTGCTCCTCGGATTGCAGACGGTCATGACGACTCTGAGGAAGTGAGGACACGATGGGCGATGCACGCAACCGAAAGCGAATCGTCATTCTGGGAGGTGGCTTTGGCGGTTCCTATCTCGCCAGAGAGCTGACCCGAAAGCGCCTCGGACTCGATGCTGAGGTCGTCATCATCGATCGGAACAACTACTTCATCTTCTACCCGCTTCTCGTGGAGGCTGGCTGCGGTTCGATCGAACCCCGGCACTGCGTGGTGCCGATCAGGGAGTTTGCGCCAAAGGCCGAGTTACTCATGGGCGAGATCCAGGGGCTCGACCCGTCAGCCAGGAGAGTTCGGTTTCAACTGACTGGTGACGACGAGTGTCGCTCAATCGAGTACGACCATCTTGTAGTGGCCCTCGGAAGCGTCACGCGTGTCCTTCCTGAGAACGTCGTGTCTGGTGTTCGCGAGCACGCCTTCTTCATGAAGCACATGTCCGATGCTGTGGCGATTCGCGATCGGGCGGTGGAGTTGCTCGAGTTGGCCAATGCCATTGACGACGCCGAAGAGCGGAGACGCCTGCTGCACTTTGTGATCGTAGGCGGCAATGTGACGGGGATCGAGGTGGTTGGGGAACTCGAGGTGTTTGTCCGGGAAGCGTCGGCGCAGTATCACAACATTGCGGATGAGGACATCACGTTCTCAATCTATGAACTCAACAAGAGGCTGCTGGGTGTGCTCCCGGAGAATCTCTCAAGATGGGCAACCAGGTGTCTTGCTGATCGCCGCATCAGGATTCACACCGAGACATCGGTGAAGCAGGTCCACGCCGATCACATCGTCGACAGCAATGGCGAGAAAGTCGCCTGTTCGACGGTCATCTGGACGGCTGGCATTGCGCCAAGTCCCGTATTGAAGGAACTGGACGGACTGCCGCTCAACAAGTTCGGTGGCTTGCAGTGTGAAGCGGATTATCGTGCCGTCGGTACACAGGACATTTGGGGGCTCGGGGATTGTGCGTCCGTGCCCGGTCGTGATGGCAAGCCCATGCCACCGCTCGCTCAGATTGCGATCCGGCAGGCACCCCAACTGGCGGCCAACATCGCAGCAGTCGAGCAGGGACGACCCACCAAGCCCGGTGGAGTGCAGTTGCAGGGAGTGCTTGTTCCGCGGGGCCGCCACCGGGGTGTGGCTCAACTCAAGGGAATTCGGGTCCATGGGTTCTTTGCATGGGCCATGTGGCGTGCGATCTATCTCCTGAAGACGCCGCGGTTCGGTAGACGCGTGAGTGTGCTTGCGGACTGGGTACTCAATGCGTTCTTCAGGAAGGACTACGTGCAACTCGGAATGCATCCTGCGTCACATCGTGACATGCTTCGGCACGCGCGCAGCGCCACGGTGCAGGAGGGTGATGCGACGGATTCCGATTCGTGACGAATGTCCGCTGCGTTTGTGCTATTGAATCCTGAGTCCGCGGGACCCCTCGACCGGGCCGTCAAAGCGATCGTCGTCCAGGCTGCCATCGAGCACATTGAGCCACGCCTTGGTCGCATGCGCAGCTGCTTGCCCTCTGGCCAGGAGCGGTTCCGTGATTCCCCGCCGGTCCGCCTCCGGATCCAGAAGCGCATGAACCACGCCGTGTCGGTGCAGATGCTCCGCCCGATACAACCGACCGCTCATCAGCATGGAGCGGGCGAGTCCCCCGGCCGATGGAAGCAGCACCGGAATCGTCACGGCAGGTGAAATGCCAAGCGCGTGCACCGGATACCCCAGGCGTGCGCCGCGGCGGGCAATGAGCACATCGGCGGAGACAGCCAATGCGCATCCTCCCGCAATGGCGGCACCCTGGACATCGACGACGACCGTGGCGGGGCACCGGCGGAGTTCGCGACAGGCCTTGCTGAGTGCCGCAATCAACTGATCGACGATCGCTGGATCGCGCTTCATCAGCGGGACATTGAATCCACCACAGAAGGCGTCGCCTGCGCCTGTGAGCAGGAGGACCTGCGCATCCGACGCACGCTGCGCGGCAGCCGAGATGCTTGCGAGTGAGGAGAGATCCAGCGCATTTCGCCTATCCGGATCGTTCAACCGAATCTCGTGCATCGGACCATCGGCGTAGGCTTCGACGTGTGACATCAGAGGGCCAGCAGCCACAGTGTCATCCAACCGCCCGCGACGATCATGACGATTGATGTATACCCCACGATGTCCCTGGCGCGGACGCCCGTGATCGCAAGGAGGGGAAGCGCCCAGAAGGGCTGCAGCATGTTGGTGAGTTCGTCCCCGTACGCCACCGCCATGACGATGCGGCCCGTGTCGATGCCGGCCGATCGTGCCGCATCGAGCGCAATGGGGCCTTGAACCGCCCACTGACCACCGCCGCTTGGAACGAGAATGTTGACGATGCCGGCCGACACCATCGTCCAGAACTCAAGGGTGGCGGGGCCAGCCAGCGTGAGAATCGCAGTGGTCATCGATGTCACCAGTCCGGAAGCGACCATCAATCCCATGATGCCTGCGTAGAGTGGGAACTGCACGATGATGCCAGCGCATCCGGCCGCGGCTCGCGCGGCCGAGGCCATGAACGCCTCGGGTGAGCGGTGCAGGATGAGCGACAGCGCCAACAGATACATGACGACGGTGTTGAGACCGATGCGGTCGAAACCGCTGCTCGCAGTGGCGATCACGGCGGCCGTTCCGATCAGAAGGCCAAGGACGGTGGTCGCCGCTCTGGTCCGATTGAGCGCGTCCGGAATCGACTCGATGGCGGCCGAAGGATCCTGTGGAACGTCCGGAGGGACTGCTCTGGTCGGCGAGGCCACCTCTCCGGGAGTCAGCATCCAGAGGACGCATGGCACAATGAGCAGGAGCCCTCCCGTGACGATGAGGTTCTCCAGCGAGAAGATGGTGGCGGTGAGGGGGGTGGTGATGTCGCCCTCCATGACGGCCTCCGGTAGCACACGCGCGGCGCCAGCGTCGGTTGTCATCGAAAGTGGAGCTGACCCTGAGAGGCCGCCATGCCACACCAGGAGGCCCGTGTATCCGGCGGCGGCGAGCAGAGGGGCGCTGGCGGGGACGCCCCGGCGAGCGAGTGATCGAGCCGTTTCACGGGCGAGGATGGCGCCCCCGATCAGCCCGAGGCCCCAGTTGAGCAGCCCGAGCAGCATGGCCACCAGGCCGACAATGGCCGCGCCGGATC
>CAYQJN010000026.1:2703-21289 GCA_964417845.1 uncultured Isosphaeraceae bacterium | reverse complement strand
TGACCTGTGGCAGGGCGACGCCGAAGAGACTTGACCTGCCGCACCGGGCAGTGACGGCCGTACACTGCCCCCATGGAACGACGCAAGACGAGAAGTTTCTCAATCGGCGACGATCGCACAGGGCGAGTCGGAATCGGCGGGGATGCCCCCGTATCGGTTCAGACGATGACCTCCGGCTCGACCTGTGACATCGATTCCTGCGTCGCCGAGGTGAACCGACTTGCGGCGGCAGGCGCGGACATCGTGCGGGTCGCCGTACCGAAGCGTGCGGATACCGAAGCCCTCGGCGAGATCCTCGCTCAGACGCGTGTCCCGATCGTGGCCGATGTCCACTTCCACTATCAACGCGCGCTGGAGGCCGTCGAAGCTGGCGTACACAAGATCAGGCTCAACCCCGGCAACATCGACGACCGTGATCAGGTCCATGCAGTCATCGACGCATGCGCCGAGCGAGGCATACCCATTCGCGTCGGCGTCAACGAAGGGTCCATCATCGAGCGCAAGGACAAGCAGCTCCGGATGCAGGAGCTCGGCAAGTTCTTCGCCGACCATCGGCATGGCCATCTGATGGCCCTCATGATCGCCAAGCTTGAGGAGTACATGGAACTCTTCGAAAACCGGGACTTCCACAACGTCTGCATCAGTGCCAAGTCGATGGACGCTCGACTCGCCATCGACACGTACCGCGAGATCAGCCGTCGGTTCGACTATCCGCTGCACCTCGGGGTGACCCACGCCGGTCCCCGGGAGACTGGCTCCATCAGGAGTGTCGTCGCGCTCGGAACGCTGCTCGCCGGAGGTATCGGCGACACGCTCAGGATCAGTTACGCGAGCGATCCCGTGTACGAAGTGGAAGACGGCCTCGAAATGCTCTGGTCACTCGGCCTGCGCTCGCGCGTCGGCGCCGAGTTGATTGCCTGCCCCACGTGCGGCCGGATTCAGGTCGATCTGTTCCGGCTGGTACATGACGTGCGGACCAAGTTGGCCGACGAGATTGAAGTACCGATGAAGGTGGCCGTCATGGGCTGCGTTGTCAATGGGCCAGGCGAGGCGGAAGGGGCCGACATCGCCGTCTTTGCGGGCGACCGCCGCGGCATCATCTACGTGCAGGGCGCCCGCGTGGCCAACGTTCCTGAGGATGAAATCCTCGATCGTCTGCTTGGCGAGTGCAGGGCCTTTCAGGATCGTGTTCGATCGGGCGATGCCACACTTGGCGAGAAGACGGTGGACATCGTGCCCCCCGACCCCATCGGCGAATTGGGGAGCGGATTCGATTCAATCGCCAAGGGCCGCGTCGAGCAGATCTCGATCGGGGAGTCGTGAGCCAGCAGTTCGTACGCCGCCGGGGATTCACGCTGGTCGAGTTGCTGGTCGTTCTGACCATTCTCGCCGTGCTCATCGCCATGTCGGCGGCAGGCATCCTGCTGGTCCGCCGCTCGGCGATGCAGGCCAGCCGCGCCAACGACCTCCGCCAGGTCGGTCTGGCATGGAGTCAGTACAACGTTGACAACAAAGGGAAGTTCGTCCCCGGGTTTCTGTCACCGCAGATGCAGCGAAACCTAGACATGGCGGTCGCCTACCCGGATCACACGCCGATTCCCCCATCCCCCTCGTTCGACGGCACGCTGCCGAACATTGGCGGACCCTGGACCTGGCGGCTTGTGCACTACCTGGCCAACGACCTCACACCACTTGTCCTGCCCTCGGAGCGGGACATCCTGCCGATCACCGAGTTTGACCTCTACGGCGAACAGATTGCCTATCACCCGTCAGTGGCCTACAACGGCTGGTACGTCGGTGGGCACTGGACGGTCTCCAGCGACGGTCGCAGGCCGTTGCTCTCATTCAAACGGGCCAGACTCCAGGACCGCAAGGTCGACAACCTGGTCGCAGAGTCGCTCGGCCGAATGGCGCACCCGAGCCATGTCATTGTGTTCATGCCCGGCGTCCGCGTCGATCAGCCCGGCCTGTACAGCAGCAAGGCCGGGGAAGCCACCTCCTGGTTTGAAGTCACTCCGCCAACGCTGGCAGATGTGCCCCAGTGGCAGCGCATCGCAGTAGACACGGTTGAAACGCTGGTACCCGACGCGGCCGTCCCCGCCCTCGATGGATCGCACGAAGCACCAGTCTTTCATGCGGACGGGAGCATCGAAATGGTTCCGCTGACGGAGCTGAGTCACCAGGATCGCTGGATCGACGCGGCCCGTCAGGTGGAAGACATTCCCGCTCGCGAATTCACGCATGAAGCGGAGTGAGGATCTGGCCCCCGCTCCGTCCGATCGAAAGCGTGAAGGCCTGCACGCGTTGACTCCCGGTCGCGACGGCGAGCCTGAGCGATCCGCTATTGCCCGAACCGCGCGCCCAGTGATCCGGCCCAGCCCCGAAGGAGATCCACTTCTCCGGGCGTCAACGCCGACTCCGATACCCGCAGCGTGATCGCCGGATACCACGCCTCACCGCACAGCGTCCACTGATCGTCGATCAACAGGTCCCTTAGCCCGGGCATGTGCGCTGCCCCGTACAGCAACGCCACGGATCCGTGATGCAGATGTTCGGCCGTGACCTCAGCCGCCCGTTCGTTCCGAAGGTCCAGCAGCACCGTTTTGAACGCATCCCCCTGCATGTCCAGCGCCGCCTCAATCATATGATCGTCGGAGAGCATCTCAATGAGCACGATGCGCATCGTGTCCATGATGCGACCACCGAACAACGCATCGAGCATCGGCAGAATTCGAAACACGCCATTGGCAATGCCCCCGACCAGCGACTGCGTTGACATCACGTCGGTCAGATCCTCGAGCCGCTGCCCATGCGCCTCGAAGGCTTCCTGAACCTGGTCGATCGTCATGTCACCGGGCACCCACGCGGGGTCGCCATAGGGGAGCGCATCGAGTTGAAAGACCAGGCCCAGTGACTCGGCCATTGTGCGTTGCAACTGCGCCTCGTCAGCATCCACAGACTCGGCAGGAATGGCCGCAATGACATCGTCTTCTGCTGCGGCACCACCGGTCATTCCGTCGGCGCCCAAGCTTCGAATCTGCCAGGCATCCGGGCCCTCTGATGTGCGTTCGATCCTCCAGGGTCGGCCCCACGCATCCCGGGGAAGCGAGCGAGCCACCGAGACCAGCCGCGGCGAGTGGGCCGCCATCGTCTGCAGCCGACTGTTCCACTCGTTGGAATCGCCGCCGGCAAACAGCGACCCCAGCAGCATTGCCGTCTTTCTGGTCGCTGCGGTTCGAGTTTCATCATCCGCGCCCGTGGGCGGTGCGGCGCCTTCAGGAAGCACCGACTCGAACACCACGGTGTCTGCGGTGTCCATCAGGGTGCCCAGCGCCTCGTAGAACGCGGGTTCTCCGACATGCGCTACACCAACGAGCCAGAGTTGCTGTCCGTCCGACTCCCGCTGCCAGCATCGGGACGCCACTTCAAGGCGGGCCTCATCCGCTGTCCAGACCGGGCGGAGCCAATCAAGATCCCCACCCGTGAGACCTGCCGCAAGAACAAGAGTACTCAACATGACGCATCCACCTGTGTCTGCCTTCCGGACCGCCGGTCCCCTTCCTGACCCGCAGCGACTAACGCTTCCAGTCTCCCGATGGCGCGAGATGATTGTCCGCGAAACGCCATGTAGGGGAAGATCGTGATGAGCGCGACGACCAGCCCGAATGCCGTCGTAAGCAGCGCGGCGGCGATTCCTCCGGCGACCTCCGTGGGATCGGACAGCGTTGAACGTGCGCCGAGGAGTTCGAAGCTCTGAATGATGCCCAGCACGGTGCCGAGAATGCCGAGAAGCGGTGCGGCGGTGATGATCGTTGACATTGAAACCATGTACCGTTCAAGCCTCCCTCGCTGATCCTCAACGGCCTCGAGGGCCACGGCGTCGTTGGCCCCCTCTTCGACCAGACGGATGGCCACACGGCCGTAGGGAGTGCGATCATCCGCCACCAGACCACGCACCATCGCCGCGTCGCCAGATCGCAGCGCGTGGTTGAGTCTGGCCAGCCGTCTGAGGCTGGTCTTGCCGTTGACCCCCACCCAGAAGAGCGTCCTTTCGACGATCAGGGTGAGGCTGACCACACTCAGGATCAGCAGCGGAATCATGACATAGCCGCCTCGAGTGAATAGCTCGACGAGACCATCTCCGAACGCCACGTCCATCGGCCGCGACTGCACCGTCAGGACCATGCATTGGATGTCAGGCACCACAGGCATGGCGGATATAGTAGGTGCTTCCCATCAGAGCACCACTTGACGGCATGACACACACCACTCCCTCCTCAGATCTCGCGGCCGAGGGCCACGCCATCCTCGCGGCCACTGGCGCACGCATTGAGCAATGGCTTGATGCGTCCGTGGACTGGCAGCGACTTCCCTCGCATCTCGCAGATGCTGCGCGATATGGCGTCCTTGGCGGTGGAAAGCGGCTTCGACCGACGCTTGTTCTGACAGCCTGCGAGTCTGTCGGAGGGGAGTCGAGTGACGCGATGGCCGCCGCGGGGGCACTTGAGCTGATCCATTGCTTCAGCCTCGTCCACGACGACCTTCCTGCACTGGACGATGACGCGCTGCGGCGTGGCCGTCCGACTTTGCACGTCCACGCAGGCGAGCCGATGGCCATCCTTGCAGGCGATCTGATGCTCGCGATGGCATTCGGCGTCATCGCGGACGCCCCCAACTCCGCCGACATCCGAGCGGGTCTGGTGGCGGAGTTGGCCGAAGGAACAGCCGACATGGTCGCTGGTCAGGTGTATGACACGCTTGGCGGACTCCCCGAAGAGGCGACAC
Organism: uncultured Isosphaeraceae bacterium; assembly: GCA_964417845.1. Classification (GTDB taxonomy): domain Bacteria; phylum Planctomycetota; class Phycisphaerae; order Phycisphaerales; family SM1A02; genus UBA12567. The sequence continues at coordinate 16,504 of CAYQJN010000026.1, read as the reverse complement.
CGCTGGAGCAGGTTCGGCTCGTCCACCGCAACAAGACCGGCGCGCTCATCCGCGCCGCGTGCCGCATGGGTGGACTGGCCGGCGGCGCACGCGACACACAACTCGACGCACTGACCCGTTATGGCGAAGCAATGGGCCTGATGTTCCAGATCGTGGATGATGTTCTGGATATCACACAGTCCACTGCCGAGATGGGCAAGGCCACCGGCAAGGACGCGGCCTGCGGCAAGCGCACCTACCCGGGTGTCCTTGGCGTCGATGCATGCCGGGATGAAGTTGAACGGCTTCGAGCTGAAGCCGTCGCTGCAGCGACCGATCTGGGGTCAGATGCGCACGCGCTGACTTGCCTTGCCGAGGTCATGGCCATTCGCACCCATTGATTCTCTCTGCAGGTGAACAGATTCCCGAGGGCATCTGTTCCGCTCAGTGCTACACTTGCCCGCTGATCACCGCTGGAGAACTGCATGGACCCCACCATCCTGCCTGGCATTCAGACCCCGGCCGACCTCAAGGCCTGCCCGCTCGACTCACTCCCCGCCCTTGCTGAGGAGATGCGGCACGTCATCTGCACGCAGGTTCAGAAGACCGGCGGCCACCTGGCTCCCAACCTCGGCGTCGTGGAGTTGATGATCGCGCTGCATCGCGTGTTCGACTTCGGCCACGATCGCCTTCTCTTTGATGTCGGCCACCAGTGCTACCCGCACAAACTTCTCACGGGCAGATACCCCCTTCTTTCCAAGCTTCGTCAGCGCGGCGGCATGGGCGGATTTCCCGATCCGGCTGAGTCTGACTACGACCTCTTCATGGTCGGCCACGCCGGCACTGCCATCTCAACCGCCACGGGCATGGCACGGGGTGACATGATCCGAGGAGAAGGATGGTCGCCTGACAATCCCGACGGTCGACGCGTGGTCGCCTTCGTCGGCGACGCGAGCATCGTGAACGGCCTGTCCATGGAAGGCCTCAACCACGCCGGCACACTCAATCGCCAGTTCCTCGTGGTCCTCAACGACAACGGCATGAGCATTGCCCGGCCGCAGGGCGCCGTGGCGTCCTACTTCGATCGCCTCCGAGTCAGTGACACCTACCGATCGATGAAACGGGCTGCCAAGGGAGTCGTGTCGAACCTTCCGGGAGGCGAGACCCTGCGTGACTGGGGGCACCGACTTGGCGAAGTCGCCAAGGACATGGTGACCGATGACCCGTGGTTCGAGAAGTTTGGACTCCTGCACGTCGGACCTGTCGACGGGCACGACCTACCCGCGCTGATCGAATCGCTGGCCACAATCAAGGACGTTGACCTTCCGATTGTGCTGCACGCACACACGGTCAAGGGGAAGGGATATGAGTACACAGAGCGCGATGCCACCGCATTCCACTCCCCAAAGCCCCACGCAGTCACTGGCTGCCGCGTGGAAGTGAAGTCAGGCGGACGGAGTTTCACGTCCGCCTTCGGAGACGCATTGGCTGACCTCATGGAGTGTGATGGAACGGTCACGGCCTGCACGGCCGCCATGCCCGATGGCACTGGCGTCAACAAATCGCTCGAGTTGTACCCGGACCGCACTTGGGACACCGGCATCTGTGAGTCACACGCCGCCGACATGATGGCCGGCATGGCCAAGTGTGGCCTGCGACCCTTCTTCGCGGTCTACTCGACCTTCCTGCAGCGGGCCTTTGACCAATGTTTCCAGGAGGCCTCCCTGCAGGGTCTTCCGCTGCGACTCTGTCTGGACCGTGCCGGTCTCGTGGGAGGCGACGGCGCAGTTCACCATGGATTCTGCGACGTCTCGATTCTGCGGACGCTCCCTGGAGCGGTTTTGACCGCAGCAGCAGACGAACCGAGCCTTCGGGCGGCACTCGAGTTCATGCGGACCTACGACACCGGACTCTCCGCCGTCAGGTACCCGCGCGACGATGTCGATGCCCGGTTTGCGACCGCCTCATGCCCACCGTTCGAACTTGGTCGGGCCAGGTGCATGCGTGAGGTCTCTACGCCGGATCTGGTCGTCCTCGCATATGGCGTCACCGTCATGACAGCGCTGGATGCCGCCGCGTCTGTTGCGCCGGACCTTGCTGTGGAAGTCTGGGATGCCCGGTTTGCCAAACCCGTCGACGGGTCGTTGATCGAGCGGACCCTGTCAGCTGGCACACCGATCCTCACAGTCGAGGAGCACACGATGATCGGCGGATTCGGCACCGCCGTCATCGAAGAAGCAGTGTCGCGACACCTTGACGCTTCACTGATCGAGCGAGTTGGTCTTCCAGACGGATGGATTCACCAGGGCAGCCGCCCAGAGCAACTGGCCGACGCGGGGCTGGACCAGGACGGGCTCATCTCGGCCATGCGACGTGCCGCTCGGCGATCAGCCTCCACACCACCGGTGGTCGAGGTTGGTGGAGAGGCCGCGGCCATCTCCTGATCCCGGGACTTCCGGCGGCTCGCCCGTTGCGTTTTGGCATCGATCTCAGAAAGGCACTGAATCCACCGTAGCGTGCAGGCATGTTGCTCGGCACCTGTCTTCTCACGGCGACGATGGTCGCACCCGATGCCGCCGCCCTTGGCGAAGCCGACGTCCGTCAGGCCATCGATGCCCTTGGCCAGTCCATCGTGGAGGCGCACCACACCCGGCGACACTGGGATCCGCCTCGCATGCCCTCCGGCGAGAGTGTCCGCCAACACACTGGTGGGTACACCGCACTGGCCGCACTCGCACTGATCACCGCCGGACACGATGCGCAGGTATCACCGTTACGGGAGGCGCTGGACTACCTCGAATCTGTTGAGCCTGATGGAACGTACGCCGTCGCCTTTCGAGCCCAGGTCTGGGCGGCGCTTCCGGATCGCTATCTGGGCGCGCTTCGACGCGACATTGATCGGCTGGTGGAATCGTTTCACCATGAACAGGGAGGCTGGGACTACCTCTGCCAACCGGTTGATCGCATCCCCCGTGTATCTCCATCCACCCGCCACGTGGCGATGCTCGCACTGCACGCGGCGGCGGGCCGTGGGATCGATGTTCCGCCCTCGATGCTGGCGCGGATCGATCAGGCCACCATGGCGTCGCAGCACGACTCCGGCGGATGGTCCTACTACGAAGACACGCCCGCGACCGGCTCCATGACAGCTGCAGGCGTCTTCACGCTGGTCCTCGTCCAGGATCTGCTGCAGGCACCTTCGCGTGTGTCGAGACAACGTCAACAGGCCATCGATGCGGGACTGCAATGGCTGGACGAACGCTTCGAAGCATCTCCATGCCCCGGCGGGGGGCGATGCGCCAAGTTCCCGATGTACTGGCTGTACGCCCTGGAGCGTATGGCGCTCGCCACAGGATGCAGAACCTTGCGTGAACGGGATTGGCTGCGAGACGCCGTGGCCCACGCCATGGAGACACTCTGCACCTGGGACGGCGGCGCGGGATGGTCCACCCGGCGACACACGGGGCACGCGGCGCTTCGCAAACGGTGCTTTGCCCTGATGCTGCTGCACCGATCCATGATCCCACTCTCCTGCGCCATTCTGGACACTGGCGAACACCAAGGCATTGTGATGGCCCGTGCACTCCAGGCCACCCTGCATCTCGAGCACGAGACAAACACGAGCTGGCAGCGTGTGCGCATGTGCGACTCCGTAGACGCCTGGCTTGAGGCGCCCATGCTGGTCGTTTCATCACGACAAGCGCCTGCCTTCCTGCGTGGCCAGAAGCGGGCGCTTGCGGCCTGGTCGCGAGATTCCACACGCCCCCGCCCCGACTTTCCCGAGGCAGCGCAGCTCCGGGAGTACTTCGATCAAGGAGGATTGGCGGTGGTACCAGCGGCCAGTGGATCTGCAACTCGCCTGTTCAGGCAGTGGATCGAAGTGGCCTCTCCGGGCGCCAACTGGGTCCGGGCCGAGAAGTCAGACCCCATCCTGTCAATCTTGAAGCAGCCACGCGGCGTTCGCCGCGTCGATCTCCGCATCCGCGCAGGCCGCACTCTGGCTGTCTGCATGTCCGGCCGCGCAGATGACGTGCTCGTCAACGCCTGGGCGATCGCCACTGAACAGAGTCCATTCCCGCCGCGCCTTGAGTGGTCGAGCACGAATCCCATCACGACGCTCAATCAGGCAGCGCCCACGATTGCATTCATTGCGGAGGAGGGCGACGACATCGAGCCAGGCGCGGCAGCATGCATGCAGGACTGGGCAGCACGATCCGGAAGACCGCTGCATGTCCATCACGCCACGCCCGAAAGACTCACGGTTGACTGTGATCTTGTAGTCGTACAGGGCCGCGCGGCATCGCGGGCGCTGCAGTGGGCGCGTGAGGGGCATCTCGTGCTCGTCGCCGGCGGCGAGGAGTTTCCGCCCGCAACGCCTATCGGATTGAACGCACAGGCAGCTCCGGCATGGATGAGCGGCGCCGGGCTTGCCGGAGGCATCGATATCACCCGCCCGGAGTGGCGACCTTCCTCTCGAATGCGGGGGCTCGGCTTGCCGCTCGCCGACATCACATGCGCCCGGGCGTCGGACGGAGGCATGGTGCTGCACGTCCCCTCCGATCTGGCACAGGCGCTCATCGGCAGGCCGCACTGGGGGCTCCATGGTTGGGAAGCAGCGCCTGCACGCGGACTTCTCTGGAATCTGGCCATTTGGTCATCCCAGCAACGGCGCATGTTGCCAAAGAGGGACGAGGAGGTCACCATGCCAGCATGACACAGGCCGCCAATCACCCATCCGAGCACGGCACGGCAGGCCACCTGGCACTTCGTGTCCACATGATGCCCAAGGACGTCAACGTCCAAGGCACGGTGTTCGGAGGCGTGATCCTCTCACTGATCGATCAGGCGGGTTTCTACGAAGCCAGATTGCACGGTCTGCACCGCTGGGTCACCGTGGCGATGGATTCGATCGAGTTTACACGCCCAGTGCACGCTGGCGACATTGTGAGCCTCTACACCCAGACAACTCGAACGGGCCGGTCCAGTGTCGCCATGCAGGTGCAGGTCTTTGCCGAGCGATTCAGCAACGGTGAGACCGTGCCGGTGACGTCAGCCACATTGACGATGGTGAGTGTGGACGCGGATGCCCAACCGATTCCGTTCACATCGCCACCATCGATCAGACCCGAGGAGGGACTAGCGTGAGCGGATCACTTCGACTGGCGTGTCTGGCCAGTGGCGGGGGCCGCACGATTCTGAATCTCGTCCGTTGCATTGAAGAAGGCACACTCTCGGCGGAGATTCTGGGCGTCATCGTTTCAACCCCCGCGGCCCCTGCGATCGAGCGATGCCGGGCTGTCGGACTGCACGTACACGTGCCACCAGGCGGCCAGGATGTCGACGCATGGACCATCGACACACTGACGGCCATGGAACCGGAGCTTGTCTGTCTGTGCGGGTACCTCAGACTGCTCCCCATCCCGCCGTGGATGATCCACCGCGTCATCAACATTCATCCGGCGCTGCTGCCGGACTTCGGAGGCCGCGGCATGTACGGGCAGCGGGTCCACGAAGCCGTGATTGAGTCCGGACGGACAGAGAGCGGATGCACGGTCCATCTGGTGGATGGGCAGTACGACCATGGCCCGACCATTCTGCAGCGACGGTGCGAGGTCCACCCGGGGGATACGGGGGACACGCTGGCCGGCCGCGTCTTCGTCGAAGAGTGCCTCGCCATGCCGGAAGCGATCTCATGGATCGCGCAGGGCCGCGTGCGTGTCGCTGATGGCCCCGTAGAGATTGCGGCTCCGGGAAAGTCGTGGTCCGATGCAATCGTGAGGCCTGCGCAAGCGGGCGTCTGATCCACCCGCACCCGCCAGCGGCTACAATCCGCGTGCTCAGCACGATGCCGAACAGACCATCATCCCGAGGCAACTTCCGCCGGTTCTTCCTGCGGGGTCTGGCGGTAGTCCTGCCAGCAACGCTCACCCTGTGGGTGCTGGCGCAAGCGTACCTCTGGGTCAACGACTCGATCGCCGAGCCAATCAACTCCGGCATTCGCTACATGCTCGTGCAGACCTTTGCGGCATGGCCGGATCTCCCGGCCTCCTGGGGGATCATTCCGAGTCAGGAAGACCTTGAGCAGGCTCGAAAAGCGCTGGGCCTGGCATCCGGCGACACCGCGCAGGACGCCACGATTGTCTTCGACTATCAGGTCGGCGTCGTCAATTCCTGGTGGTCTGAGTTCTGGCCGGTGCGCATGGTCGGGCTCCTGGTCGCGATCTTCGCCGTGTACCTGGCAGGACGACTGGTGGGCGGGCTCGTCGGTCGAGCTGCCTATCGATGGCTGGAGCGGGTCATCACGTCCCTCCCGGTGATCAAGAAGATCTACAGCTGGATCAAGCAGATCGTTGACTTTCTTTTCTCACAACAGGATCGCGCCATGAAATTCCGGCGCGTCGTGGCCGTGGAGTATCCAAGACGTGGCGTGTGGTCTGTCGGCTTTCAAACCGGCGCGGCAATGGACTCGATCGGCGCACGTCTGGGCGAAGAGAGCATCACGGTGTTCATTCCGAGTTCTCCCACCCCATTTACCGGCTACACCATCACAGTTCCAAGAACTTCGACAATTGACCTTCCGCTGAGCGTCGAAGAAGCCATCGGCTTTACAATCAGCGCAGGCGTCCTTCGACCCCCTTCAGAGGGCGGAGGATCGTCATTGCTCGTATCCACCAAACAAACCCAGGCCATGTCGGAGCCGGAAGAAGAACAGGAGGCAGACGATGCAGATTTCGATCACAACGCGTCACGGTGACACCACTCCAGCCATCGAAGAGTACATCGAGCGAAAGGCGGAGCGATTCACTCGGTACTTCGACAAGGTCTCGGCGATCGAGGTGATTGTTGATCACCAGAAGGCCGACCACCTCATCGAGTGCATCGTGTCGGTTGAACACAGCGAGCCGCTCGTGAGTCATGCCACCGCAAGCGATCTCTATGCCGGCATCTACCAGGCCACCGTGCGGACCGTCGGGAAACTTACGCATCCCACGAGCCGACTCCGGGACGACAAACACCACACGCCGACGTCAGGAGCCGAGTGATGAAGCTGATCGAAATCGTCGTAACCGACGCCATCAATCCGTCACTCGAGGCCCGCACTCGCGATGACGCCATCGGAGAGATGATGGATATGCTCGTCGCAGCGGGCAATGTGGCCGAGTCAGATCGAGACGCCTTCGTCAAGGCGGTCATCAAACGCGAGAACCGCGGATCCACGGGATTCGGAAACGGCGTGGCAGTCCCCCACCTCAAGCAGGCATCAGTGAAGCAGGTCATTGCCGCGATGGCCAATGTGACGGATGGCATTGACTTCAATGCCCTCGACGGGCGACCGGTCAACTCAATCGTGCTGCTCCTGAGTCCGGAGGACAAGCCGGAGTTGCATCTTGAAGCCATGGAGGCCGTGTTTGGCAGTCTCAGTCAGGAGACCTTCAGACGGTTTCTTCGGCAGGCCTCGACGGTCGACGAGGTCGTGACACTCCTCAACGACGCCGACTCACACCAACTTTCCGCCTGAACTCACTTCAAGAGGCCGCCTGAGGCCCCATCCACTCATGTCCACCGCCACCAAACTGGTCAAGGTCGTCAACCGGCTCGGACTGCACGCGCGGCCCGCCATGCTCGTTGCGGAGTTGGCGCAGCAGTTTGCCGCCGAGATTTCGATTCGCCGGATGGACGCAGACGAGGCGATCGATGCCAAGTCAATCATGCAGATCATGATGCTTGCAGCCACGGCGGGAACCGAACTGGAGATCAAGGCCAACGGCGACGGCGCCGATCAGGCCGTCGATGATCTGGCCGCCCTGGTCGAAGCCGGGTTCCATGAGGACTAACAGGATCTTCCGCCCGCATCACTCGGCGCCGGAGGCCCTCCGCATCAGTCGCTCCACGCCCTCGGCGGGCGTGAGACCTTCGAACAGAACCGCGTGCACGGTCGCGGCGATTGGCATGTCGACGCGATGTTGGGATGCCAGCGAGGCAATGCTGATTGATGTCGCCACCCCTTCGACGACCGAGTCCGAGTCCGCCTGATAGGCGTCCAGTGTCACCCCTCGGCCCAGCGCCTCGCCACATGTCCTGTTTCGCCCATGGGGACTGAAGCAGGTCGTCGCCAGATCGCCGACCCCGGCTACGCCGTAGAACGTCTCTGCCGACGCGCCCATCGCCAGCCCGAGCCGGGTGATCTCCGCGAGCCCGCGGGCGAGCACAGCCGACTTGGCGTTGTCTCCGAGTTGCAGACCATCACAGATGCCCGCGGCCAGCGCGATGACATTCTTGCACGCACCCGCCAGCTCAACCCCAAGCAAGTCGTCCCCGGCGTAGATGCGAAGCCACGGCACGCTGAAAGTCTGTTGCACCTCGCGGGCGAGCTCCGCGTCATCCGACGCGGCCACCAGGACGGCCGGCTGCCGCGCCGCCAGCTCCGCAGCGATCGTCGGTCCCGACAGGGCGCACGGGGCCCCCATCGCCGGCACGACGTCAGTGAGCACCTCACTGGGCCGAAGCAACGTCTTGTTCTCGATGCCCTTGGCCACGCTGACCACGGGCGCCCCCGCAGGCATGGCACCGCCCACGCGGGTCCACACCGGTCGTATGAATTGCGTTGGGATGGCATTGACGGCCATGAAGGCGCCTTCGAATGCCTCGGCCGCGTCCACGCACACCAGCGCCTCTTCCCTGAGGTGAAACCCGGGCATCCGCCCCGGATTCTCACGGGTCTCGGCCAATCGCCGTACCACCGCTTCAAAAGGGCCCCACACGGCCACCTCGTGCCCCGCCTGAATGAGGGCATCGGCGAGAACAAGCCCCATCTGACCGTCTCCGATGATGGTGATTCGAGATGCCACGGCATGCTGCTCCTGATCGGTGGCCCAGTCCGGGCGTGGGGGGAGCGTACAGGACGAACCGCAGCCTCGGGTCGTGCGTAGGAGCCAGAGGTCCTGACGATGGCGAAGTTCCAGGAAGGCGGGAGGCACCACATGCCGTCGATCTATACTCCACGCCCTGGACATCCCGTCCCGACGTGCCCCCTTGAGGAGTGAGCGAGCCCGATGATCGACCAGCCATCTGCTTTGGCCCCCAGCCCCACCACCATGGATGACGAACGCTCAGCCGCCGGGCTGGAACGGCGCCTGCTCGTGGCGCTTGGCGGAGGTGTCCTGCTGGCAACTGCCTGGATTGGCAGCCTCCTGGGCGCCAATGACCAGATAGCGCAGATCCCGGCATTCCTCGGTGCGCTCATCCTCGTCATTCCGCTCCTCATGGGTGCCTGGCAGGAGATTGCCTCTGGAAGACCAGGTGGAGATGCGCTGGCCACCTTGGCCGTGCTCGCCGCGATGGCCTCGGAGATGTACCTCGCCGCTGGGTTTCTGGCCCTGTTCCTATGGGCCGCCAATCTCATCCTGAGCCGCACGGCCTGGGGCGCCCAGCGGGCGATTCGCGACCTGGTTCACCTGACGCCCGACACCGCCCGCCGAATCGGCGCTGATGGCGAAGAAGAGACCGTCGGGCTCTCGACGCTCGCCCTTGGCAATACTGTTCGCGTACGCCCCGGCGAGAATCTCCCAGTGGACGGACGCATCATTCGCGGGGAATCCGACATCAATCAGGCTTCCCTGACAGGCGAGGCGGTCCCTGTGGAAGTCCGCGCCGGCACACCCGTCTATGCAGGAACCACCAACCTCACCGGACAGATTGATATCGAAGTCACGGCCATCGCTGCCGAGACGACGATCGGCAAGGTGGAGGCGCTCATTCGCGAAGCCGAGTCGAGCAAAACCCGCCGCCAGGAGATCATCGAACAGTTGGCGGGGTACTACTTCTGGGTCGTCATCATGGTGGCGGCGCTGGTCTGGTTCTTCGCGACACGAAGCGGCGACGAAGCGGTCCGCAGTCAGGCGGCGCTTCGAGCCATCACCGTCCTGGTCGTCACGTGCCCCGGAGGGCTGCTGATCTCCCACCCGACAGCCATGGTGGCCGCATTTGCCGCAGCCGCCCGATTGGGCATCATGATCAAGCAGACGCGCACGCTCGAGGCTGCCGCGGAAGTCGACACTGTCATCATGGACAAGACCGGCACGCTCACCACCGGCGTCTTCGCGGTGTCACGTCTCAGCCCGGCCGAAGGCATCGAGGGAGCGGCGCTGTTGCAAGCGGCGGCTGATGGCGAGCAACACTCGAATCACCCCCTGGCCCGATCCATTCTTCAGACGGCCAAGCAGGCCAATATCGAGCCGACATCGCTCGATCGCTACGAAGAGTTGCATGGCCGTGGTGTACAAGCCAAGACGGCAGAAGGTGACATTCTTGTCGGCCGAGCCGCATGGCTCATCGAACTCGACCCCACGATCACCGATGAGGTCGCCGCCGTTGAGCAGCGGATCGAAGGCATGTCGGGCGTCCACGTCATGCGCGGCGGCCGCTACCTGGGAGCTGTCGGCCTGGAGGATGCGCTTCGGTCCAATGCGACTGAAGCCGTGTCCGATCTGCGAGAATTGGGATGCCGACGCATCGCCATGTTCACAGGCGATCGACTTCCGGTCGCGACTCGGGTCGCCGAGGCCATCGGCATTGACAGCGTTGAAGCGGAGTGCCTTCCGGAAGAGAAGCATGAGGAGCTCAAACACCTCATGGAGCGTGGCCACCGCACCATGGTGATCGGTGATGGCATCAATGACGGACCGATCCTCGCAACGGCAGACGTAGGTGTGGCGATGGGCCTGAGCGGCTCAGACATCGCGACCAACTCAGCCGGAGTGGCGCTCATGAATGACGATCTCCGCCATATTCCGTTCCTGCTCTCGCTGGCCCGCCGCGCACGGTCAGTCATCACTCAGAACATCGGCATGTCGCTGCTGCTGGCGATCATCGGGCTGGCGCTTGCTGCGACCGGCACGATTCTCACGCTGTGGCTGGCGCCCTTCTACTACGCGCTCGGTTACGTCGTCGTCATCGCCAACAGCCTGCGTCTGGTGCGATTCGGTGAGGAATTCAGCGAGGCAGAGCAGAGTCGGGCGGCTCGGGAGCAGGCGATGCACCGCAGACGCGAAGCAGGCGAAGCACGCCGGGCCCGCATTGCCGCCACGGCAAACTGAGGCGTCCGCTGGCCCTCTGTGTGTTCTTCTCCGAGGACTCGCAGGCCGCTAGGCGACCGTAATCGACTCATCCAGGAAGACATCCTGAATCGCATTGAGGAGCTGCACGCCCTCTTCCATCGGACGCTGGAACGCCTTCCGCCCGGATATGAGTCCGCTTCCACCCGCCCGCTTGTTGATCACTGCCGTACGAACGGCCTGCGCGAAGTCGTTGTCACCACTGGCACCACCGGAGTTGATCAGTCCGGCGCGGCCCATGTAGCAGTTGGCGACCTGCCATCGGCAGAGGTCGATGGGATGATCCGTGCAGAGCGAGTCGTACATGGCCTTGTCGTACTTCCCGAATGACCCCTGCTCGTTCATGGCGACATAGCCGCGGTTGTTGGTCGGCTGCTTCTGCTTGATGATGTCAGCCTCAATCGTCACACCGAGGTGATTGGCCTGCCCGGTCAAGTCGGCGGACGCGTGATAGTCGGTACCGTCCACCTTGAACTCGTTGCTTCGGAGGTAGCACCACAGCACGGTCGCCAGCCCCCGCTCATGCGCGTACGCAAAGGCATCCGCGATCTCGACGATCTGCCGCCGGGACGCCTCACTGCCGTAGTAGATGGTCGCCCCCACCGCGACGGCCCCCATGTTCCACGCCTCGTCGATCGATCCGAACAGGACCTGATCGAACTGATTCGGAGCGGTGAGTAACTCGTTGTGGTTGATCTTCACAATGAACGGAATCTGGTGGGCATACTTCCGAGCAACACTTCCCAGCACGCCATAGGTGCTGGCGACCGCATTGCACCCACCCTCAATGGCAAGTTTCACGATGTTCTCGGGATCAAAGTAGATGGGATTCTTGGTGAACGACGCCGCTCCGGAGTGCTCGATTCCCTGATCCACCGGAAGGATCGAGAGATAGCCGCTACCGCCCAGTCGACCATGGCCGTAGAGCGACTGGATCGAGCGAAGGACCTGCGGATTGCGATCGCTCGCCGTCCAGACGCGATCCACGAAGTCACCACCGGGCACATGCAGCATGTCGGCGGGCAGAACACACTGGTGGCCGAGCAGGTCGTCTGCCTCGGCGCCGAGGTACTCGATCGTGGTGGACATGGCGGTTGTCATGGCATTGGCTCCAGAGTCGGTTCAAGACAAGTCGGTCAGGATACCAGCACCGTTCTATCATCGCGTCCATGCCCGAACGACAGCGTCAACGCGTATTGGTCGCCATGTCCGGCGGCGTGGACTCCTCCGTCGCGGCGGCGAGGTTGGTCGCGGACGGGCATGACGTCGTCGGCTGCTTCATGCGGCTGGGGTCTCCGGGCGACGAAGTGGGTGGCGCGACACTTGGCCACAAGGGATGCTGCTCGATCACTGACGCCCACGATGCGCGACGGGTCGCCGGCCTGCTGGGGATTCCCTTCTACGCGCTCAACTTCGCTGACGACTTCGAGAAGATCATCCGCTACTTCGAGTCTGAGTACCACGCAGGGCGGACGCCAAATCCCTGTGTGCGATGCAACGACTGGCTCAAGTTCGGCAAACTGCACGACTATGCGCAGAGCATTGGTGCCGACTGGGTCGCCAGCGGGCATCACGCCAGAATCAACCGCTCCAGTGGCACAGCACGACTACAGCGGGCGGTCGACCATCGAAAGGACCAGTCCTACGTGCTCTTTGGCGCTGGGGGCATCCCGGGCATCCGGGCAAGGCAACTCGATCGGATGCTGCTCCCGATCGGAGATCTGACCAAGGCGCAAGTGCGTGAGGAGGCCGCATCGATCGGCCTTGGCGTTCACGCCAAACCGGATTCTCAGGAGATCTGCTTCGTTCACGACGACGACTACGCCGGACTCCTCAAGCGACGCAATGAATCGGAGTTCAAGGAAGGGCCGCTGGTCGATACAGATGGCCACGTTCTGGCCCTGCATCAGGGCCACCAGCACTTCACCATCGGTCACCGCCGAGGGCTTGGGGTGGCCCTCGGCGAGCCTCGATATGTCGTTGGCAAGGACCCGGCGACCAACACCGTGACCCTCGGCCAGGTGCAGGATCTGGAGTCGACCGGCTGCACGGCGTCTGAGGCGAGTTGGCACTGCGAGCCGTCCACTGGGTGGGTTCCGTGCACCGCGCAGATTCGCGCCCATGGCGACGCGCTTCCAGCGCAGGTGCGGGGGCTGGATGGCAATCGTCTGGAGATTCGATTCGACACACCTCATCGGGCGGTCGCGACCGGGCAGGCCGTCGTCTGTTACGACGGTGACCTCGTACGCTGCGGCGGGTGGATTGACGGCGTGGTGCGGGCGGGATGAGCTTCTCCTTCGATCATTCCCTGCCGACCGCAGCCAGACCCGGCGCCAGAATGCCCGTGATGGCCAATGGCGTTGTGGCGACCGGCCAGCCGCTCGCAGCGCAGGTCGGCCTCGATGTACTTCAGAGAGGCGGCACCGCGGCTGATGCCGCCATCGCCACCGCCGCAGCCCTCACCGTGGTGGAGCCGACGGCCAACGGGATCGGTGGTGATGCCTTCGCCATGACCTGGGACGGCAGCCAGCTCCATGGGCTCAACGCATCGGGACGCGCCCCCAGAGGGCTCGACGTGGATCGCATTCGCCGCGACGGCATGCCCCGCACCGGATGGGACCCCGTCACCGTGCCAGGGTGCGTCTCGGGCTGGGTATCACTCTGGAAAGCACATGGAACCTGGCCGTTCGCCGATCTGCTCGCACCCG
>CAYQJN010000026.1:0-2693 GCA_964417845.1 uncultured Isosphaeraceae bacterium | reverse complement strand
CCATCGCGCTGGCCCGAGATGGGTTCCCCGTGTCCCCGCAGTGCGCCGCGGGTTGGAAGAGGGCCGCCACGCGGTATGCCGGATTCTCCGACTGGGCGGCAACATTCACGCAGCACGGTCGCACCCCCCGCATTGGAGAGCGGTGGGTCTTGCCCGACCACGCTCGCACACTGGAGGCCATCGCGCAGTCCACGGGCGAGGACTTCTATCGAGGTGAACTGGCCGCCGCCATGGCGTTGGCGGCCGCGTCCGGAGGCGGCGCGCTCACGAAGGAGGATCTGTCCGATCACACCACCGTTCAGGCCGATCCGATCAGTGTGCCATTTCGCGATGTGCTCCTCCATGAACTTCCCCCCAACGGGCAGGGCCTGGCGGCGCTCGTCGCTGCAGGTGTTCTGGACCGACATGAACCCGATCGCTTTGACGCGGATGATCCGGCTCTCTGGCACCTGCAGATTGAAGCGATGAAACTCGGATTCGCCGACGCCACCAGCCACGTGGCTGACACGGCGCATTGTGTCTCCGCCCCCGAAGATCTGCTGCGAACAGACCGCCTGGACCTTCTGGCTGCCAGCGTTGATCCTGACAAGGCCCAGTCATTCTTCGCGGAGCCACCCAAGTGGAGCAGCACGGTCTACTTGTGCTGCGGCGATTCTTCGGGCCGCGCCGTATCGTTCATACAATCCAACTACGAGGGGTTTGGCAGTGGCGTGGTGGTACCGGGAACCGGCATCGCGCTGCAGAATCGTGGTGCCGGATTCGTCAATGCACCTGGCCACCCCAACGACTTGGCCGGGGGGAAACGCCCGTTCCACACCATCATTCCGGCGATGACCACGCACGCGGGCAGACTCCACCTGGCCTTCGGCGTCATGGGAGGCCCCATGCAACCCCAAGGCCACCTGCAGGTACTCAGCCGGATCGTGGCCTCGAAGTGGGATCCGCAAGCGGCGATCGATGCCCCGCGATGGCGAGTCGAAGGAGGCCTGCGGCTGTCCCTCGAGCCGGATACCCCTGCCACAACGGTGGCGGCGCTTCGCCAGTTCGGACACGACGTGACGGTGATGCCCCAGCGGGACGTGTCCTTCGGTGGCGGCCAGGCCATCGCCCGGCTCCCAGACTGCTGGTGCGGTGGAAGTGATGGGCGGCGCGACGGACTCGCCATCGGCACCCAGTCCTGACCAACCAGCCGGCTTTCCAACGCCCCGGTCCCTACCATCGCCCCAATGCTCTACGCAGGGATCGACGAGGCTGGCTACGGACCCATGCTCGGCCCTCTGTGCGCCGGCGTGTCGGTCTTTGACGTGCCCGGCGAGGAACTTTCATGCCTCTGGCAACTTCTGGAGGCCGCCATCGTGCGATCACGGCGTCATGCTCGGCGCGGCCGCATCGCGATCGACGATTCCAAGAACCTCAAGGGCGCTGGGACGAAACAGCATCCGCTGACGCACCTGGAACGCGGGGTCCTGCTCTTTGCGTCACTGGCGGGACGGGATGCCACGTGGCTTGAGGGCCTGGTTGACACCGATCTCTTCCAAGCGCTTGGTGCCCGGCCAACAGCGGCTGCGTGGTATGACTCCTCCACGCCCCTTCCACTGGGCACCGATGCGGGCATGCTCAGGATTGACCGAGCCAAACTCGAAAGGGCACTGGGCCAGGCAGGTGTGCGATGTTGCCATGTGGCCGCCAATGCCATCGATGCGCAGGAGTTCAACGACCGGGTCGCCACCGCGGGTTCAAAGGCCGTCCTCAACTTTGAATTGATGGTGTCCCTCGCAGAGACCTGCTGGAAGCGTGCCGACGGCAGACCATTGCGCCTGGCCGTCGACCGCCATGGCGGCCGCACACGCTACCTCGATGATCTTCACCACGCCTGGCCAGCCGCCACCAGACGGGTACTGATCGAGACAGAGGTAGAGAGCCGCTACGAACTCACGCATCCCGGTCGCGGACCGATGGTCATCTCGTTCTCCGCCGGCGCTGATCACACCCACCTCCCGGTCGCCCTCGCGTCCATGACAGCCAAGTACGTCAGGGAGCTGATGATGGTCCGACTCAACCGGTTCTTCACGGCCCACCTTCCCGACCTGAAGCCGACGGCGGGCTACGTTGAAGACGGACGACGGTTTCTGGCAGAGATCGAGCCGATCATTGAAACGGCTCATCTGGACCACGCAGCCCTCGTACGGTGCTGCTGAACCCGAAAAACACAGGCATTCTGTTGGTATCCACGCAGATTGTCGATACCATTCCTGCTTCGCCACCGGTCGTCGGACCGGTGCTTCACTCAGGCCAGGAACGCGTCGGGAGGATCCCGCAATGCCCAACGACGAGGACGACGACGCCCGGCCACGCTGAGGACCCTGTCCGGCGTGATGCCGGGCCTCAGCCCCGCCACCCCTCAGGTGGCCCCTTCCAACCAATCTCCACACCGATCAGAGTGATCGGTCTGGTACTTCCCATTCAAGAGGCGATCGCCTCACCAGATTCCGGCCACGCCGGTTTTCAGCGAGCAGTTCAATGGCTACCGATCTCTCATTCGTCCGAAACATCGGAATCTGCGCCCACATCGATGCCGGCAAGACCACCGTCACCGAGCGTGTCCTCTACTACACGGGCAAGAACTACAAGCTCGGCGAGGTGCACGAAGGCACGGCCACCATGGACTTCCTCGAGGAAGAGCAGCAGCGTGG
>CAYQJN010000025.1:9764-22009 GCA_964417845.1 uncultured Isosphaeraceae bacterium | reverse complement strand
CCGCCCGAGCGTCCGCAGCATGATCATGGCGCGTGATCGCGTTTGGGCGGCGGCCTCGGCGGCCGATGCGCGATCCTGAATGCCCGACTGCCACTGGAGGTCGGCCAGCCGCCACTCGACCTGGCACAGCAGACGATCTCGACTGGATTGCATGGACTTGGGGCCACCCCGCACGCCTCGAAGTTCCCGAGCAATGCGTTCCCACTTCGCGGAGGCGTCACTTCCGATGGCTGGGGCTTCCTGAAGCGCTGTGGCAGCGTCTGCAATGGCCTTGACTGCCGCGCGATGGTCAGCCGCCTCCTGATGCTCGCAAGCGGGAAGGGCTGCCAGAACGGCGACCGGCATGAGCAGGTGTGCAAGGCGACGCGCCATTGGTGAACTCCAGCGTCCCCCGGTGGGACATTCGAGAAGGGGGAGACTATAGCAGGGGGGCTGCCGGAAGCGGGGCTGGGGCCGCTATCTGGGCTGCCGGGGTGAGGGAGGAGCGATCGGCGCTGGTTGGAGCGGCGGTTCGATCGGGTAGTCGGGACGGGGAGATCGCATCATCGACTCGATCCACTTCACGGTGCCGCTGGCGGTGTGGCTTCCGGTGGCCGTGAGGGCCGGCGTCCAGCCATCGACTGCTGGATGGGGATCTGTGGCAACGTCCGCCGGGAGCGCGTGTTGGATCAGGAGCGATTGCATGGGGGCATCCCAGTTGACCATCGGTCGCCCGTCGAGCACCAGGCGGTCGAGGATGAGCAGGTTGCTGGTCCTGATCCGGTCATCCGGCTTCCGGCTTGCCATCAACTGAAATCGACCACCGTGCCGACCACCATGGCAATCCGTGTTTCCACAGCGTGGCAGGACCCACTGGTCGTGTACTGCCTGTCGGAATCGCCTCAGAGACGCTGGCTCCTCGAGTACGTTCACCTGTCCATAGAAGGCCCGCGCCCGGTGCGCGAACATCAGTCGGAGTACGTCGAGCGGGTCTCCGTCAAGCAGTTCCTGACGACCTTCCTCCGTGGAAGGCAGGAGGGAACTGGTCCGGTAGGCGTCCAGAAACGCCGCTCTGGTGTCTCGGTCAATGCGAATGGCAGGTGGATTGTTGAAGTCAATCTCAAACACCCGGACGAGGTTGACGGCGGCGTCATCGACGGGTGTGGCGGTTGGAGGTGTGGCGTCCCCGGGTGTGGCGTCGGACTCACCGCCATCGCCGTGCGCATCGCCGAATGGCTGCATCGACTGATGCGCTCTGGCAATCCGCAGAAGCCTGGCCGCTTCAAGCGACCGATGCATGGCGGTGTGCGCCTCCAGTTCCATGACAGCAAGGTCCCATGCCTTCTCCGAGACCAGCCACTGGCAGAGCGCCAGATGTGGTCCTGCCCGATCGACGGGCATCATCGGTTTGAGCTCCTGATAGCGAGACTCGACCGGATCAAGCAGCCACACCCGAGCGACACGATCTCGATTGATCTCCAGGGGCACCTCGTGCAGCACGATCGTGACGGTGTCACAGAGGTCGGAGCGGATGAGTCCCCGAATCTGTCGCCCGTCGATCAGTTGTACAACGCCCTCAGCTGGAGTCGGAAGGTCGTGGAGGTGTTCAATGGCGACGATCCGCTCGGCGCGGATGGTGTGCTCGTCACCAGATGCGTCTCGTACGCGAATGACCCCTTCCTGGGCAGGCTCGACCAGCGTTCCACACTGGCGATGGTTGCCGTCGTAGTGGACGATGCATCTGGTGACTGCCGCTGCGTCGGGTGGGGGCGGGACCGGTTCTGCCATGGTCGCCAGGGCGACGAGCGGCCACATCACGGACTTTCCGCCTCGGTGGACTGGATGGTCGACAGGATGGATGTCGTTCGAAGCAGATGCGCCACTTCCGCTGCGTGATCCATCCGAGAGGTATCCACCTCACCGGCCAGCCGCTCCCGCTCTGCTTCGCGGCGGAGGAATTCCACCGCCAATGTGGCGATGGAGTCGGACTCCACAGCTTCAACAGCCTCGATGCCTTCGCGGTACACGATTCTGGCGGCGAGCGATTTGGCGATCAGCCAGCGGCGGTATGCCTTCGGCACCCGCTCCGAAAGGCGATCGCCAGCGAGATCGAGCAGGACCTCAGGCAGGTGGTCCTGCGTCACGCGGCCCATGATCTCCAGGTCGCGATCGTTGAGATGTTCGACCGCTGCCTCGATGGCGTCGGCAGTTCGAATGACGGCGCGACTCAGGCGAATGCTAGCCTGCGGCAGATGCAGGCGTGGTTGACGGCGCAGCATGCGGGCAAGCAACTCTGCCTCAAGTCGGGCCATTTCTCGAAGTTTGCCGAGCACTTCGTCCACAAACTGCTGCTTGATACCAATGAACTCCTGCGGCGTGAGGAGCATGCTGGCACCGATTTCATAACTGGAGCAGATCACACCGCACTTGTTGGCGGAGGAGTCCTTGAAGATCACGACGCCGGCATCGGCCAGGTTTGATCTCGCCTCGGGTGTGAGGAACAAGTTGGCACCTTCCACCACGAGCTGGCTCGAGGGCGACCCGTCCTCCCGGAGGAACTCCCGCCAGTTGGATTCGTGGATGGTCGCTGGCCGTCCGCCACACGGGACAAAGGCATCCGCGACGACCCGATTGTGCAGGGTGTTTCGAAGGCGCACGCCCTCTGTTTCTTCCAGGTCGGCCACCCGGCCTTCACTCCCGAGTTTGCTTCGATCGAAGGACGCGATGGGGAGGGCCGCATCGACCAGTCGCATCAACTCCTCGTGATTGAGCCCGTCGGGGTCTTCGGCCGATCCACTGCCATCGGCCACACCCACGATGCGGGCGTTGTCGCCGAACTCGCGGTGCATGATGCGAATGGCGTTGCCGCCGACATCACCGTCCGGACCGCCAGTGATCTTGACCGTGAAACGCTGTTTCCGTGGGTCAATGCCGATCGCGCGAAGCCCCACTTCCAGGAAGACGACCACGCCCTCACTGGTGACGCCGAATTCCTTGTGGTTGATGCCCGCGCCCGGCTTGCTGCTCATCAGGGCCGTGGGGACGGGATACCCACGCTGCGCCGCTCTGGCAACGATCCAGTCGATCAGCGCTGGCGAGATGTTCTCGTCCGGGCCGAGGTAGATGAGTTCCGGTTGGCCAAATCGATCGACGACCCGTTCTTGTGTCGCCGGATCATCGACGATCAGGTCGAGCATGGCATCGACAAAGGCCTTCACACTGCGATCGCACAACTCGTTGGGGTGGACCAGGATGGCTGCCTTGGCACCGCCCTCGGGAATGTCCTTGTTTTTCAACTGTTGCGCAGACGCCAGGCCATAGGCCTCGTCAAAGAGTCGCTCGGCTTCGCGCGTGAATTGGGGGCCACTTCTCGGAAGAACGGCTCGAACACCGCCGCGGGCAATGTCGCGGAAGCGAACGTGGAATCCGTTGAATCCGCGGCCGTGCACAAAGAAGACGCCGAAGGGGAGGTCCGGTCGGGCTTCGCACTGCAGGTAGGACGGATCCAGTCGCAGCGAGAGCGCGTAGCGATCACCGACGTAGATGTTGGTGCGGAGCGTTGCCACCACACCGTCGAGCATCGTATGCAGCACAACGCGTGCATCTTCCAGGTCGACATCGGCATCGATACGCGATCGAAGCGCGTCTGCGCGATCCTCGAAGATGTCCTCTCCCAGAGGGTGGTCCGGTTGGAATCGATCGAGGAAGAGATCGCACACGGCGGTGGCGAGCGGGAGGTTCTCGACCGCAAGTCGGCGAATGCGCTCCGATGTGAACGCGTATCTGTTGTGATGGGTCAGAACCTGATGCGCCAGATCACCCAGCGCGACGATCAGTTCGCCATGTGTGAGGTCGAGGTCGGCGTGCCGCTGGCTGAGATCGATCGCGCGCTTGTCCGACCACTTGATCCGCATGAGGTCATGTCGGACGCGTTGCCAGACGCGGCTATCGGCATCGATGGGGCCGCCGTCGGGTGAGGTCACGACGAAACCAACGAAGCTGACACTGCCGTTCTCGCCATCGTCGATGGTGTCGAGATAGGCGCGGTGGATGTTGATGGAGGCGTTGCTCAGCCGCTCCGCGATTCGCTCGAGCATGGTCCGGCGAGTTGAGTTGGCGACCGCGACGGAGATTCTGCTCTGGGTAGGGTCGGCCTCTGGTTCCAGAATGACGGCGGTGCTCTCTGTTCCGGTCACCTGGCGGAAGAGACTCCAGTGTTGCACCATCCGAAGTGGTGTCAGCGTGAGAACGACGTCGGCCGAGCATCGCTCGAAGAACGAGCGAATGTCACTCGGCGACCAGTCAGGAGCCTCACTGGCGGCATAGGCGACGGCGTCTTCGTATCGAGTGATCTGTGCCGGATCGTTCAAATCGCACGGCTCCACTTCGCCGAATTCGAACGTGTCGATGACGAGTGTTCCGTCTCGCGCTGTGTGGATCTTCGCGGCCCGAAGCGGGCTGTCCTTTGGCAACTCTGCCACGAGCTCCGTTAGGACTCCCGGGTAGTCAAGCGGCCGCATACTGGTCCATTCCGTGCCGTCTTCACTGCGGAGCGTCATTTCGACGGGACGACCGCTCGCACGCGCTGCAATGATGGCGCGAAGATGCACCAGCCGCGTCTCTTCATCCGTGTCCTGGAAGTAGACGCGAGGCATCTGCTCCAGGAACCATGGGACGACTTCCTCGCTTGTGGCGCGAAGTGATTCAACGACCTGATCGACGACATTGATGGCGTCTTCGGGGCGCGGTGATGCTGGTGTGGGTGTGCCTGCAGACATCCGGAAAATGGTACCGGACCTGAAGGTCTTGGGAAAGGGGGTGGCGCGGCAGATGCCCTCAGCAGATAGGGTGCCTGCATGGCTGGATCGGCGCTGATCATCGGGAACTTCGACGGGGTCCATCTCGGCCACCGCGCGCTGATCGAGCGGGCACGAAGCCTCGTTGGTCACGACGGAAGAGTTGTCGCATTGAGTTTCGATCCGGCTCCGGCGTCGGTCATCCTCGGGGACGCTGCGCCACGGAGGCTGATGCGAGCACCGAGGCGAGATCGCGTCCTGGCAGAGGCTGGGATCGACGAGGTGCGGATTCAAGAGATCGATCGTGACTGGTTGAGTCAGTCGCCCGAGCAGTTCGCGATGTCTGTCCTGGTGCCTCTGGCCCCTGACGTCGTGGTCGAGGGTGAGGACTTTCATTTCGGCGCTGGCCGCAGTGGCACCCTGGAGACCCTTCGGGAACTGGGGGGCAAGCTGGGATTCGACGTGGAGGAAGTCGCGTCGGTGTCAGCCCCGCTCTTGAATCAGGAGTCGGTCCCGGTCCGTTCCAGCGTGATTCGCGCCATGCTGGAGGGGGGGCGGGTGCAGGAGGCCGCCACGCTTCTCGCTCATCCATGGGTGATCGAGGGGCCGGTGGTGCAGGGAGACCAGCGTGGCCGCACGATCGGGTGTCCGACGGCCAACCTGGACCACGGTCCGATGGTCGTGCCGGGCGACGGGGTCTACGGCGGCGTGGCGAGCTGTGCGAGCGGGAGCTATCCGGTGGCTGTGAGCGTCGGCACCAAGCCTTCGTTCGGGCATCATGCCCGGATCGTGGAGGCGCACTTGATCGGGTGGACGGGACCGGTGGATTCCTACGGGTGGTGGCTCGAGGTCGAGTTGCACCAGTGGATCCGAGATCAGGTTCGCTGCGGGAGCATCGAGGAACTCAAGCGTTTGATTGCACGGGACATCGACAAGGTTCGGTCCATGGTGGCGACGGTCGGATCCTGACACGGGTACCCTCCGCGGCTCATGTCGTACGACTCCACCGTCACCTTCGCTGCCCTGGCCACCCGGATTCGGGAAGCCGGGACCGTCGTTTGTACATCCCACGAGAAGCCCGATGGTGATGCCATGGGGTGTGTCATAGCCATGGTGCGGGCGCTCGGCGGGATCACGAATGTTCACGGGTGGCTGCTCGGATCCGTTCCTCCGCCGATCGGGGGGCTGGCGGAAGACACGGCGTGGACGCGGATTCATGGCGCGGGCGACATCCCTGATCTCGAACCGGATCTGATCCTTGTGATGGACACCGGGGCGTGGAGCCAACTGGAGCTGCTTGAGCCATGGCTCCGCACGCGATCTGATCGTGTCATCGGTCTTGATCACCATGCCAGCGGAGATGACGTGGCTCCGATGCGGGTGGTCGATGCGTCGGCCGCTTCGTGCACGATGCTTGCGCTTCGGCTGCTGGACGAGCTTGGCATCGACCTGACCCAGTCGATTGCCACTCCGCTCTTTGCGGGTCTCGCCACCGACACCGGCTGGTTTCGGCAGGCCAATGCCGATGCAGCGGCCTTTGCCGTTGCGGCGAGGCTGTTGGCCGCTGGCGTCGATAAGGATGGGCTCTTCAGGACCATTGAAGAGACGGCTCGACCGGCACGTCTGGCGTTGCAGGCCAGAGCGCTGTCAAGCGTGCAGTGGGCGCACGAGGGCCGGGTGGCGGTCATGCAGTTGACGCAACGGGACTTTGAAGACACAGATGGGCGACGATCGGATGTGACCGGGATGGTCAACATGCCGCTGGTAGTTCGAGGTGGTGAGATGGCGGCGCTCCTGATCGAGGAGCGGGATGGCGGCGTGAAAGCCAGCCTTCGATCCAAGCCACCATCGGGGCCCGGCGGCGAGTTCATCGACGTCAGGGCCGTTGCCGGCCTGCTCGGAGGCGGCGGACACGTTCATGCCGCCGGGGTTCGCCTTGACATGCCGCTCGCGGCGGCGCGGAAGGCGCTGTTGACCGCTGTGGAGGAGTCAGGCGCGTGACGCGGCTGGCATGGGTTGCCATCGGGCTGGCCCTGGCCGCCATGATCTCATTGTTGATGGGCGCGATCGGATCGATGCGGGCGTGGTCGCCGGCGGTGGTACGGGCGGCGCCGCAGAACGTCGTGATGGTCGAGCAGCCCGGTGACTGGGTCGTCGCATCGCTGCGCAGGGCCACCATTGCAAATCAGCAGGAGATCGGACCGGACCTTGACCGCGCGGCCATGCAGGTGCGTGGACCGGATGGATCCGTCGTCACGCTTGAGCCACTCGACTTCACGTCATCGTTTGAGCGGCCGGACTCGGCTGGGCGGTTGATCGCTCGATTCCGGGCCAGTACGGCAGGACCGTACGAGATCACAGTCGCCACTCCCGAGGGTTTCGCGCTGCTGGGGATCGGGCGCGACCCGGTCCCGATGATGACGCTCATGATGGCCATCTCAGGTGGAATGGCCATTGTGCTGCTGGGGGCCGCCGCGGGGGTCGGATGGGTGGCATTTCGAACGCGGCCTGGAGCCATGGGCCGCGTACACTGAGGACGTGCCCAGCCACAGCATCCAACATGACGGCGTCATCGAGGGACTCGCTCGAGTCGTCGCCCGAAGGCTGACACGGATTCGTCTGATGGCCCGTGCCGGGCGCCTCGGGCTGTTGCTGTCGCTGGCCGTCGTACTGATCGTGCTGGCAGGCAAGTTGGCAGGCGCCGCAGCTTGGGTGATTGGAGGGGGCGTCGCCGGAGCAGGCCTCCTGGCGGCCGCGTACGCCATCGTATTGTGGCAGCGTGTTTCCTGTGGCGGACTCGATGCTGCCATCGTGCTTGATCATCGTCTGCAGTTGGATGAGACGCTGTCCACAGCCTTGTCCATACCTCGGGATGATCCCCGGGAGATTGCCGAAGCGCAGCGGCGGCACGCCGAGACGGCCGCGGCCGAGATCCGCGTTTCGGGTCAGTGGCGAGCCGTCCTTCCAATGGTTGCTCCGACGGGATGGGGGTGGACGCTTGCGTTGCTTCTGATCGCCGGGTTGCTTGCCGCAATGCCGATCAGTCCGCTGAAGCCATGGGCTGGTGCAGACGTGTCACCGAACGCTCAAGCACTGCCGGCGCAGGTCAAGGCGCTCGAGGAGGCCAAAGCGTTTCTTGCGGAGCATCCTGATCTGGAGTCTCAGCTCCCGCCGGCCCTGGCGCTGGATCAATCGGACCCCGACCTGTCGAACATCGACGGCTCGGATCGCACGCTGCGTGAGTTGACGGATCTGCAGCGGCGCCTGGCTGAGTTTCAGATGGGCGATGCCATGCGAAGCCTCGAGCAGACGGAACGCCTGCTTCGGGGCCTGCCTCCAGGTGAGGATGATGCGGCCAGATCCACGCGCCGCGCGTTGGCAAAGGGGGACTTCCAGGCTGCCGAAGAATCGCTTGCCAATGTGCAGGCCACCGGTCTCAATGACGAACAGGTGGCCGAGGCGCTCGACCGCCTCGCCGAGGACCTGGATCGTGCTGCGGAAGAGGCAGAGACTCAGCAGAGGCAGGGCGGTGCCAATCGGTCCGAATCAGAGGCTGGGGAGCAGCGTGGTTCGGGACGCAAAGGGGGATCGGGGGGCGGCGACGATGCGCAGCAATCTGACGCTGCCTCGAAGGAGGCTGATCAGCAGGCCGCCCGCGACAACGTGCGGCGTCTGGCGTCGGAATGCAGCGAAGCGGCGAGCCAGTGTCGGAAAGGGCAGGCGAGCCGAGAGTCCGGTGCCTGCCAGCGTCTGGCAACGCAGCAGTCGCAGGCTCGGCAGGCTGGCGCAGTTCAGTCGACATGCCAGGGGGATGGTGATGGGGCGTTCTCATCAGAAGGACAAGGGGGCGGTCGAGGGACGGGCGGAGGCTGGGCAGTTGATGAACCTCACGACACGGCCGTCGTGGCGGAGCAGGCAACCGGATCGTTTGATGCCTCCGGCAGCGTGATCGAGTCCGCCTCCATGCATGTCCCGAGCTCCAACCGGGCAGGTACCGCAGGCGTCTCCTCAGGCGGTGGCGTGGCAGTTGTGCAGGAAGCTCGGAGGCGTGCAGCGCGAGGCGTCGATCTGCAGCGGGTGCCGCGCCGATACCGGGACATGGTGGCCGCATGGTTCAGCACCCTGCCCTCCGAGGATGGAGAACCGGAAGTGTCGGAGGACACCAACCCGTGAACCGTCTCTGGGGCGCGTGGTGCGTTGCACTGGTCGTGTCCCTTGCTGCGTGCGATCGGTCGGACCGAAGCGTGGTGGGGTATGTCTCCGCAGCCGAGGCGGTGGCCCCGGCGATTCTTGACCGCTTTGAAGAGACGACCGGCATTCGCGTCCTGATGGTGGGGGATACGGAGGCCCGCAAGACCACCGGCCTTCTGGATCGAATTCGCCGGGAGGCAGGGCACCCGATGGCTGATGTGCTCTGGTCCTCTGAGGCGATTGGCACGGTGGCCCTGGCGGAGAATGGCCTGCTCGCGCCTCATCGGTCTTTGCAGGCCGATGCATGGCCGGACCAGTGGAAGGCGGTGGATCGCACGTGGTATGCGTTCTCGCCGAGGCCTCGCGTGCTCGTGTTTGATCCGGCCGTCGTTGATCCGCAGTCGCTTCCGACGTCCTGGGCGGCGCTGTCGGACCCCGTGTGGCGAGGGCGGATCGCCATGGCCGACCCACGGTTCGGCACCACACGCGGGCACCTCGCCGCCATTCGGTGGTGGATGGGGGGCCGTGACGCCGACGCATGGCCTGCCTGGCTCGAAGCCATGCGGTCTCAGGACCTGAAGGTGCTGCCCGGGGGCAACGCGGCCGTGGTCGATGCGGTGGATCGCGGAGAAGCCACGCTCGGCATGACTGACGCGGATGATGTGCACGCGGCCAATCGATTGGGGGCCGCGCTGGAGATGAGGGTGCTCCGTCACGGGGCCGGTGAAGGAGAGGGCGCCATGCTCATGCCCAACACCGCGGCCATTGTGCAGGGCGCGCCCCACCCGGGCGAAGCTGCGGCACTGGTTGACTGGCTGCTCTCGGAGGAGACGGCCACCATGCTGGCGGATTCCTACTCGCGTAACGTCCCACTGCAACCGCGCGTCGCGGCCCGGTTCCCGGAATTGGGTGTCGACGATCCGCTGCGGCTTGATCTTGGCGCCATTCAGTCGGGGGAGTCGGCCGCCATGGCCGAGGTGACAGAGGTCTGGTTGGGGGCCCCTTCGAGCGAACCGCCAGCCCGATGAGTCACATCGCGATGGGCTGTATCTGGCTCCTGGTGGTTGGTGTGCCGCTTGTAGGCATCGTGGCGAGTGGTCTTCCGGTTGGGTATGAATCGGGGAGTGCTGCGCCGCCGCTTGGCGCGGTGTGGTGGACCACGGGGTGCTGGAGCATCGGTGTCGCGTCGGTGGCCTGCGGACTGGCGATTCCCGCAGCTCGCGCGCTCATCATTCCAAGTGGGTGGCGATGGGTGGCGCTGTCCCTGATGGTGGTCGCTGCGGTGTCGCCCCCCTGGGCCATGTACTACGCGTGGTGGATCACCATGCCACCCGGGACGATGCTCTACGACGCCGCAGTCGCGTGGGCGGATGTGGGACTTCTCCGTCAGGCAGTGCTTGCGTGTGTCATGGTGGGATGGACCTGGCCGCTGGTCGTGTGCTGTGTCGCGACAGCATCGCTGCGGTGGGGCGCCGATGAACGGTCGGCGCTGGCAATTGACAGCGGGCGGTGGAGGGATCATCAGCGAGCCAGGCTACGCGTGGAGTGGCCAGGCATCGCCTTTGGCTGGCTCCTTGCGGTGTTGCTGACGGCCGGCTGCACCACGGCCTTTGATCTGGCTGGTGTTCGCACGCTGGCCAACGAAGTGAGGGCTGCCGAATCAATCGGGGCGACACCTCGTGACGTCCTGCGCATGACCTGGCCGCTCGTGGTCGTGGTCGCTGCAGGAGCGGTGCTGGTTCTGAAGTGGACCGCGGGCCGAAGCGAACTCAACAAGGCGCACCTGCCGGGGAGGCGAGGAGGACGATTCTGGGTATGGGCCTGCATCGCCCTATTCGTGGGAGTGCCCGTCACGCTGCTGGGATGGCTCGCTACCGATGTGGGGATCGGACGGGCGGAATGGGTGGCTGGTGATGCGGTGATGCGAACCGCCATGCGCGGGGGTCTTGTTGGTGTATTGGCAGTGGCCATCGTCCTTGCAGGTCGGCGCGTCTGGCGCGGCTCAGGGTGGACCGTGCCAACGGCCTGCTGGGTGGCGGCTGCCCTGCTTCCGGCTCCGTTGGCGGCCATGCTCGTCTCGGCGGGGTGGCGCGCGATCTGGCCGGAGATGCTGGAGACGAGTCTTCCGTGGACACTGGCGCTGTTGATTCGTGGCGGGGCCGTGGCGGTCCTTTCCGCACGCTGGCTCTCAGCAAGCGAGTCCAGGGGCGTGCACGATCTGCGAGAAGCCGATGCGGCACCCTGGTGGTCACTTGGCATCGCGGCACGATGGACGGGGCTCACGGTAGGCGTCGCTGCGATTGTGCTCGCCGCCAGTGATGTGTCCATGGCTGCGGTACTCGCGCCTCCGCTCCCGAGCCCTCCGCTGGCGGTGACCCTTCTCAACGCGGTTCACTATCAGCGACCAGAGTTGATCGTTGGTGTGCTGATGTGGATTCCAGCGCTGGCGATGATGTGTGGCACGGGGCTGATCTGGATTCTCCGTTCACGGCGGTCCTCTGGTGGGCTGCTCGGATTGCTGGTGGTTGTGTTGATCATGGGTTGTGACCGCCGTGACTCGTCCGATCCGTGGCCACCGATTCCGTTCACGCGTGTCATCGGACATTCGGGATTGGGGGCCGGGCAGTTTCACATCCCTCGCGCGCTGAGTGCGGCGCCCGATGGATCTTGGGCAGTGGTAGACAAGTCGGGGCGTGTGCAACGGTTTCAAGACGATGCGCCGGTCTCGCAGTGGCGAATGCCGAGTATCGATCAGGGTTTGCCCACGGGTCTCGGGACCGTTCAGGACAATCAGTTGGCCGTTGCGGACACCCACGAGTATCGCGTCGCAGTTTTTGATGGCGACGGGCACCTCGAGCAATCGCTTGGGGCGTATGGGATGTCGCCTGGAGAGATGATCTACCCCACTGACGTGCTTACCGATCAGGCGGGCCGGTGGTATGTCTCCGAATATGGGGGCAACGATCGAATTCAAGTCTTCAATCATGATGGCGGCGTGCGACTGCAGATCGGAGGACCCGGTGAGTCCCCGGGCTTCTTCAGGCGTCCGCAATCCATGGCGTTCGCGCCGGATGAGCGCATCCTCTGGGTGGCCGACTCAGGCAATCACCGGGTGCAGGGCTTTGATCCCGAAACTGGAGCGTTGCTGGCGAGCGTCGGTGACGCTGTACTGCGGTATCCCTACGGGGTGGACACGCTTCCGGACGGGTCCCTGGTGGTGGCCGAGTATGGCCGGCACGTCCTTTCCAGATGGTCGCCGACGGGTGTGTTGCTGGGGAC
>CAYQJN010000025.1:0-9754 GCA_964417845.1 uncultured Isosphaeraceae bacterium | reverse complement strand
GCCCCTGGGGGGCGGGGGGGGGGGGGGGGGGGGGGTGGGGGGGGGGGGGGGCCACGGCACCAGGCCGTCTGAGAATGCCTTGGGGCGTGGTCTACGATGACGCGCATGATCGGCTGCTCGTACTCGACACGGGTAATGATCGAGTCATGAGTGTTGAGCGATCGGCACTGGGGGGTCCATGGCAGGGCCCGCGACGTGAGTAGCATTGTCAGCGATGCAGTTTGAGCACCCGGGATGGCTGGTCCTTCTGGCACTTCTCGTGCCGGTCGTCTGGTGGTCGCGTGCGGCGCGCAGGACCCTCGGCCCGATCCGTGGCGTGGTGGTTCCGGGTCTACGCTGCCTGTTGGTGATCAGCATGGTCTGCGCGCTGGCATCGCCAGCCTGGACGCGATCATCAGATCGAATGACCGTGGCGGTGATTCTCGACCGAAGCCAGTCCATCGACCATGCACAAGCCGCTGAGGCTGAAGCCTGGGTGCGGAAGGCCGTGACCGATCGCGGCGAGTATGACCTGTTGGCGGTGGTCTCGACCGCGCGGGCACCCGAGGCGGTCCTCATGCCCGATGCGCATGCAACGGTTCCGGTGGTGTCTTTGCAGGGGTCGGCGGACGGCACCGATCTGGCCAGTGCCATTGACTTTGCCAAGGGACTTCTCCCACGCGATGGCGTGTATCGGATCCTGCTGGTGAGCGATGGCGTCGAGACGTCCGGGAGTGTGATGGCGGCGGCCGAATCGGCAGGGGCGATCGGGCTGCCGATCGACGTCTTGCCGCTGGAGTACCAGCGAACCGGCGAAATCATGGTGGAACGTGTCGTCGCGCCGAGAGCTGTGCGGTCCGGTGAAGACGTGCCGGTGCAGGTGGTCCTTCGGAGCGAGGGACCAACGACCGGGCAGCTCGTGGTGCGGCGAGACGGGGTCCGGCTGGGGGCACCGATGGCGTTGGACCTCAAGGATGGCGTCACAGTGGTTGATGTGCTTTCACCCGGAGTTGGCGGCGGCGTTCAGCGGTTCGAGGCCATCGTGACCACCGATCAGCCGGGTGACCGTCTGGCCAACAACGTGGCCAGCGCCATCACGATGACCGAGGGGGGCCAACGGGTCCTGGTGGCGGCCAGTGCACCGGCGGCTGCGGAAAGCCTGGCGGAACTCCTTCGATCCAGAGGGTTGGAGGTGACCTCAGGGAGCGCCGCAGCGCTTGCAGGGGGACTCTCCACTTTGACAGCCTATGACGCCATCGTGATGATCGACGTCCCCCGTTGGAGCCTCCCGGATCGCGTCGACGGGGAGCTGGCGGCATGGGTCCGCGATGGGGGCGGGGGACTACTCATGATCGGAGGTCCCACCGCGTTCGGGGCCGGAGGATGGATCGGTTCTGAGGTGGCCAGTGTGCTTCCCGTTGACATCGATCCGCCTTCAGATCGCCTGATTCGCAGGGGGGCACTGGCGCTGGTGCTGCACTCGTGTGAGATGCCGAGCGGCAACTACTGGGGCCGCCGGGTGGCAGAGGCGTCCATCGAAGCGTTGTCTCAAAAGGACTACGTCGGCATTCTTGAATTCAACCAGCGTTCGGGACGCGAAGAGTGGTCACTTCCGATGCAGGAAGCGGGGGACAAACGCGCGGCGATGGCGGCCGCCGCCAACCTGAAGTACGGCGACATGCCCTCCTTCGCCCCGGCACTGCTCATGGCCTACGAGGGCTTGAAGGAACTCGACGTCGGCGCGCGGCACATCGTCGTGATTTCTGACGGCGATCCCCAACCACCGAGTCCGACCCTGCTGAAGCAATGCCGGGAAGCGGGTGTCAGCATTACCACCATCATGGTGGGGGGTCACGGAACGCCGATAGATCGGCGACGGATGGAGACGATCGCGCGAGCCACAGGTGGCAGGTTCCACAATGTCACCGACGCCAATCGGCTTCCTCAGCTTTTCATTGAGGAGTCACGCGTTGTGTCCCGATCCCTGTTTCACAACGGGCGAGCAGCGGCCACATGGGCCACCGCAGCGGGCGGACCACTACCGGAAGCCGTTGTGGCATCGCTGGGCCAGTTGCCGGAGGTCCGGGGGTATTCCGTGGTGGCGGAGCGTGGTGGATTGGCGGTGGTCGCCGCCACCATCACCGACGAGCGTGACACCGCGCAGCCACTCTGCGCCTGGGCATTTCAGGGGAATGGCCGAGTGGTGGCGTTCACCGGCTCGTTCACGTACGACGAGACGCCAGCCTGGGCGGCCTGGAACGGTCGTGGGCCATTATGGAGAAGTATTGCCAGATGGATCCTGCGACCAGCAGATGATGGCACCGTGTCGATGCAGCTCAATGCCACAAGTGACGGTTCCGTTGATGTGACGTTGGAAGTCGAAGCGAAGGCATCCGACCTTCGTCAGGCGGTGATCGGGGGAGTGGCCATCGGGCCCAAGGGGGTGACCAGGCCGATTGACCTTCGACAGATCGGACCCGGGAGGTACGCCGGGACCTTCGAAATGGACGATGCCGGAGGCTGGATCGTGGCAGCTCGTTACGCGGGTGAAGACGCCCAGACCGGCGAGGCGCGTGAGGGCTGGGTGCATGGCGCCGTTGTCCGACCGTGGTCCGCAGAAGAGGGCGTGGTGCAGAGCAATGGGGCCGTTCTGCGGGAAGTCGCCAGCCGAAGCGGAGGCCGCGTGTTCGAGCTCGCCAATGATCCGGTAGAGGCCGACCTCTTTGATCGGCAGGGACTCGTGCCCAAGTCGAGCACGCGGGGCATCTGGATGCTCCTTGCGGCGTTGGCCGCCCTGGTGCTGATCGCAGATGTCGCCGTCCGACGCATCGTTCCGGATCGGGATCGCGCGCAGACCCTGGCGCGGCGGGCAGCGCATGCTGGCGAAGGGGCGCGGCGCGAGACGACCGCCGCATGGAAACGCATCAGAGCGCGGGCCTCGATGACCTCCCGGACTGATCGGCCTGCGCCTTCCGCTCCACCGGTTCATCGTCCGCCGAGTCCGGACGTGTCCGTTCGAGACGCAGGAGAGACTGATGCGGATGGGGAGCACGCGTCTGAGGACACGATGTCTCGCCTTCGGGCCGCCCGCAAGCGGCGGCAGGAGGGGGGCCGGGATGGATGACGCCAAGGTGCCTGGCACCGAGACCCTGCCACTACGATTTGCCGACGCGGCCAGAGACGCCGCTGCCGCTCGAGTGGCGCTGGGGAGTCGCTTGCACGGGGTCGATGCGGTGATCGACGACCTCATGGCGTGCGTTCTTGCTGGCGGTCATGCGTTGTTTGAGGGCGTTCCAGGGACCGGGAAGACCCTGCTGGCAGGTTCGCTTGCCGGCGTGCTCGGTCTTGACCTTGGACGGATTCAATTCACGCCCGATCTGATGCCCGCTGACATCACTGGTACGACGGTCATGGCCGAAGGACGTCGGCGTCGAGGGACGACCTTCCGGCCCGGACCGGTGTTTCACGCCGTCGTGCTCGCAGACGAAATCAATCGGGCGGTCCCCCGGACGCAAAGCGCGCTGCTTGAAGCGATGGCCGAGCGTCAGGTGACTGTGGCCGGGACCTCGCGATCGCTTCCGGATCCATTCGTGGTGCTTGCGACGCAGAACCCGATTGATCAGGAGGGGACCCATGTGCTACCCGAAGCACAGGTAGATCGCTTCATGATGCAGATCAATGTGGCACCTCCGTCCCACGCCGCGATTGAGCGCATCGTGGAGCAGACAACGGGCGCTACGCTTCCGCCGATTGAACCGGTGATGAGCGCGGCACGTACGCGAGCCATCATGTCAATGGTCGACGAGATGCTGGTGGCGCCTCATGTCGATCACTGGATATCGAACCTCGTCGCGTCGACTGCCGAGCCGGACTCGTGCGAGGCCGCACGACTTGTCAGAAGTCCATGCAGTCCACGGGCGGCCATTTCGCTGCGGCGTGCGGCTTGTGCCCGTGCACTGTGCGATGGAAGATTGGCGGCTTCGTGTCATGATGTGCGTGCTGTCTCCCCGGCGTGCCTTCGGCATCGACTCCGCCTGACACCAGAGGGCATGGCGAAGGGGATGGATGGAGATGGGCTGGTGTCGCTTCTGCTGAGGAGCGTGCCGTGCCCGGCCGATGAGGTGATACGGTGAATCCGAATTTCGGCGTGGACACGGCCCCGGCACCTGAGGTCATTGAAGACCTGCTCGATCCCGCGCTCCGCGCTGCGCTGGAGCGACTTGAGATCACATCGCGTCGCCACCTCACGGGCAAGTTGCACGGCGAACGTCGAAGCCGTCGACGCGGATCAAGCATCGACTTTGCGGATCATCGGCCATATGTGGCTGGAGATGACCTTCGTTTCGTTGATTGGAACGTCTACGCTCGGCTCGATGCGCTCTTTCTGAAGTTGTATCTCGATGAAGAGGATCTTGGTGTACTGCTCGTGCTCGACTCGACGGAGTCGATGGACTGGGGTGCTCCGTCGAAGTGGCACTATGCCAGGCGGCTCGCCATGGCGCTCGGCTCGCTGGCGCTTTCGAGTCGGCATCGATTGAGCATGATCTCCCATGGAGGGCGGGCGCCGGCATCGCGATGGGACCTGCGTGGCAGGCAGTCCGTCGCGGAGCTGGGCCAGTGGCTTCTGAAGTGCAGCCCTGGCGGCGGGTCATCGGCATCACTGGAGGGCACGATCGATTCGGCGGCTGCTGCGCGGCGAGGTCGCGGCGTCACGATCATGCTCAGCGATTTTCTCGGCACGCAGGATCCGCTTGCGGCGCTCGGCCGGGTAACCGCAGGCGGCCACGATCTGCACCTCATTCAGACACTGAGCCCGCAGGAGATGGACCCGGGCGAGGCAGGAATGATCGGAGATCTCCGCCTCGTGGACTCGGAAACCGGAGACACCCGAGACGTGACGGTGACGGATCGTCTGTTGGAGGCCTACCGCGAGAAACTCGACGCGCGCATCCGGCTCGTTGCAGATGCAGCGAAGCGATCCGGTGGTACGCATGTGGCGGTTTCCACGGTGACGCCCATTGAGAATCTGCTGCTGAGACAGCTGCGTGTGGGGGGGTTGGTGCGATGAGCCTGCTTACGCCATGGTCCGGATTCTGGCTGCTCGTGGCGCTGATCCCGATTCTGCTGGCGCTTTACATCCTTCGCCTTCGACGCGCCAGGCAGGTGGTTCCTTCCACATCGCTCTGGATCGAGGCGGCGGAAGACTTGCAGGCCAACACGCCATTTCAGCGGCTTCGCCGCAATCTTCTGCTGGCGCTGCAACTCATCGCGCTGGCGATGATTGGTCTGGCGCTGGCGCAGCCGCGCCTGGATTCGGCGGAAGGGCGTGGCGGTCGCACCGTGCTGTTGATCGACCGATCTGCCTCGATGCAGTTCACCGATGGTGAGCGGGGCAGGACACGCTTTGAAGAGGCGCTCGAACTCGCACGAGCGGCCGTCGATCGGCTGCATCCGGGCGGCTGGTTTGCAGACTCTGGAGGTCGAACCATGATCGTGGCGCTCGGAGAAGTGCCCGAAGTGGTGCAACCTTTTACGTCGTCGCGGGTCGCCCTTCTCGACGCGATCGATCGACTCACGCCGAGCGGCGGCCGGGCAGCCATCGAGCCGGCTCGATCCATTGCGCGGGCGTGGGAGTCCGAACCGAATCCGGATGATCCGCGAGCGACGGAGCGGGCAGCCCGCATCGAGGTCTTCACGGACGGCCGATTTTCAGATGGGAAGGTGGCTGAAGCGGCCCTTCAGGATGCCATCGTGCATCTTGTTGGTGGCGAGGACACGCCGAACCTCTCAGTGGAGATGGTCGCGGCCGAGCGCGATCCGGACGACCCCGAGTCTGTGGAACTCTTCGCATCCATCCTGAACTGGAGCAGGAAACAGGAGTCGGCTCGGATTCAGGTCGCGGTGGATGGCGTGCCGATCTTCCAGGAGGACGTAGACGTTCCGGCAGGTTCCACAGGTGCGGATGAGAAGGCTGGCCCGGGGCGTCGGCATCTCCACTTTCCGTCCATCAAACGATCGAGTGCGTGCACGGTCGAAGTCCGGTTGCTCGGTAGGGATGGGCTGGCCCTTGATGATGCGGGTTGGTGCGTTGTGCCATCGCCAGAACCGGTGGACGTTCTGGTCACCGGGGACAACGTGGACCTGATTCGACGAGCCCTGGACGTCAACCCGCACGTCCGAGTGCGGAGTTCATCGAATCTGACGGACGAAGACGTGGATCTTCTGGTGCAGGTCGGTGGGCAGATGCAGCAGCTCCCGACGATTCCGACCCTTTCGTTTGATGTCGACCTGTCGTCTGTCCACGTTCGTCCGCTCGCTCGTCGAACGGCAGACACGGCCATTCCCGGCGGGCGGGATCACGCTGTGTTCAGAGGCGGGCGTCCATGGGAGCTCTGGGTGGGCGAACCTCAGGGGCTGGACGTGGACGGCACGGTGCGTTCCGTGATGGAGGGTGGCGGTGGTCCGCTCATTGTGGCATGGGATGAGGCTGGCGCGCGGCGATTGCACGTGGGCTTTGACCCGGCCATGAGTTCATGGCCCTGGGACCCGACGTTTGTGACGTTCCTCGTGGACGCTACCGAGTGGTTGGCGGGCGTCGGGCTTCAAGGGGCACCATCCGTCGTGATGGCAGGGCAGGCTGCTTCGATTCGCGTGCCGCAACATGCAGACCACGTGGTGATGTCATCTCCATCGGGCGCGGTGGTAGAGGGCCCGCCAACAAATGGCCGATTTCTTCCGGGCCCGCTCCAGGAACCTGGCCTCTGGCGGATTCGATGGACCGGCCAGCGTGAGGGGCGGCGTTTTCTTGGGGTCAATGCACCTGTGCAGCCAGAGAGCGCTCCAGCACTGCAGGCGAAGGAGCAGGATGCGTGCGTGACCCAGCGTGCAGGCCGTGAATCGCGTGTCGTTCCGTTGTGGCCGTGGGCGATCTCGGCAGCGCTTCTGGTGCTGGTGCTCGAGTGGGGCGTCTACTGCCGCCGCATCAGATAAGTGATCAGGCGTCCTGGATGTCTTCGGGGATGTCCAGGTACTCACGCATGTGCTGGTCGTACATGGCCGAGTCTTCCGGCCGCGAGAGGTCCAGCCGCAGCTCATTGATCACTTTGGTGCCCTGATGGATCCATGCGTCCCACCGCGCTGCAGCGATGTTGGCGGCGATCCACTCCCCGACCGGTCCCTTGAACGGCGGGGCCTCCAGCATGGTCGATTCACCTGACGCTGACACCGAGCCCTCGGTGGAGACATTCGGTCGTGGCAGACCCAGATCGTCCAACATCCCTCCCATGGCTTCCATCGGCATCCGATCACCACGGGAGGCTGCGATGGTGTATCCACGCCTGAGGACATCAGCCGCCCGGTCCTCCCAGCCGGACGAGATCATGGCCTGCGCGCATCGCTCATAGGCCTTGCTCATCTCGGGGTTGAGCGTGATGCACCGCTCGAGGGACGCCGCCGCATCGGTCGCTCTTCCGGCCTGGAGATACGCCGAGCCGAGGCTGAAATGTGCCATGTCGTTGTTCGGATCGGCGGTGGCCATGTTCTCGAACTGGGTGATGCGTTCGTGGGTGGCTGCGTCCATGGGCACAGGGTACCGCCTCTCACCCTCCGGGCGGGTAGGCTGCAACTCCGATGGTTGATCTCTCGACGCATGTGGCCGGTCTCCCGCTCGACTCGCCATTGATCGCCGCTGCGGGGACGGCGGGTTATGGAATGGAATTGGCCTCAGTCGATCGGCTCCGCGGTCTTGGGGCAGTGGTGACCAAGTCCATCACGCTTGAGCCTCGCGAAGGCAACGAAGCCATGCGGGTCGCGGACACGGAGGTCGGCATGGTCAACGCGGTTGGCCTGGCCAATGTTGGCCTGGACGCATTCGTGACGGATATCGGAATGCAACTCCGAGACCTGCCGATCCCGGCCATTCCGTCGATTGCAGGTGAATCCATAGGTGACTATGAGCAGGTCGCCGCGGCCATGCAGGCCATGACGGCCGTGCGGGCGGTTGAAGTCAATGTGTCATGCCCCAACACCGATGACGGCCGCGCCTTTGCGGAGTCCCCGAGTCGGCTCCGAGATCTGCTGGTCGATCTTCGCCGTGTTCTGAAGGGGACATCGATGATCGTCAAGTTGCCACTCGACTTCGACCAGCCAAGCAGGGCCGCGACCGTGGCGGTGGAGGCGGGTGCTGACGCCCTGACCCTCATCAACACGGTGCCAGCCATGGCGATTGACGTGAAGACGCGTCGGTCCAGACTGGGGCGGTGGTCAGGAGGCGCCAGTGGCC
Organism: uncultured Isosphaeraceae bacterium; assembly: GCA_964417845.1. GTDB lineage: Bacteria > Planctomycetota > Phycisphaerae > Phycisphaerales > SM1A02 > UBA12567. The sequence continues at coordinate 1,494 of CAYQJN010000025.1, read as the reverse complement.
CTGGGATTCACCCACTGGCGGTTCGGATGCTGGCCGATGAGCACCGCGATCTTGCGGGGCCGGCGGGCATTCCGATCATCGGGCTTGGAGGTGTCTCTCGCTGGCAGGATGCGGCGGAGCTGGTGCTCGCTGGTGCGAGCGCCGTCGGCATCGGGACCGCGCTCTTTGTCGATCCGCGGAGGCCCAGACGCCTGCTGAAGGGACTCCGCCGCTGGGTGGCATCCCAGGGATGTGCTTCGGTGCAGGAGCTGGTGGGAGCTGTCACGACACCCTGACGAGCCTGGCAAAGGCGTCTCCGCGTGCGCGGAAATCGGTGAATTGATCCCATGAGGCGCATCCGGGGCTCAACAGCAGAATGTCGCCGTCTTTCATCCGCTGCGTCGCTTCGGCCACGGCCCGCTCAAGTGTTCCACATGCCACAGCCCGCCCGCCCGATGCCTCCGCGAGATGCGGGCCAGTCTGTCCGATGGTGTAGAGACCAGCGAGGTTGCCGGCGGCCTGGGCGATCGGGTCCAGCGACACTCCCTTGTCATACCCACCAGCGATGAGGTGAATCTTTGCAGGACGTTCGAATGCGGCAATTGCCAGCAGGGTCGACTCCGGCGTCGTGGACTTGGAGTCGTCAAAGATCCGTGGATGGGGGCCGGAGGCCACCGGCGCGAGCCGGTGGGGGAGACCGGAGAATGACTGCAGCGCATCGGGATCAATGGTCGCGCCCGCCGCGGTGGCAATCTCAATGGCCAATGCCGCATTGCGTCTGTTATGGCTGCCCGGCACTCGGAGCCCCCCCTGCCATGAGCGGACGCCTTCGCCGGTGAAGAAGTGATCTTCGGAGTCTTGAAAGCGACGGATGACGTCCTTTGACTGGCGGTAGTGTGCTTCGTCACCGTGCCAGTCGAGGTGATTCGGCGCGAGATTGGTGATCGCGCCGATGTGGGGTGACCAGCCGGGCGATGCGCCGAGCCAGTGGAGCTGGGCGCTCGAGAGTTCCAGAACGATCCAGGCATTCGTTGGCAGGGAGGCCAACTTCGGAAGGAGGCTTCCGCCGAAGTTGCCGCCGATGACGGACAGGTGGCCGGAAGTCTCCAGCAGGTGGTGCACCATCGCCGTTGTGGTCGACTTCCCTGCCGTTCCCGTGATGCCGATGACTCGATGTCGATCCACACGCTCGGTGAGCAGCCTGATCTCAGTCGTCAACAACGCTCCGGACGTGCGTGCGATCGCAAGCCATTGGTTGGCCCACGGCGTGGGGACGGCCGGATTGACGACTACGACGTCGGTCTGCGCGAAGTCCTCTGCGACATGCGTCCCCAGTGTGAGTCGGCACCGCGCCTGGTCAAACATGCTGAGGGAGGTCGCCAGATCGTCCATGGATCGCAGGTCGGTGATGGATACGTCGGCGCCCTGCTCAAGGAGCCACTGGACGCATCCGGCGCCGCCACCGAACGCCCCAAGACCCATGACCAGCACGCGCTTGCCCGAGACGCACATCAT
>CAYQJN010000024.1:0-22055 GCA_964417845.1 uncultured Isosphaeraceae bacterium | reverse complement strand
TTTGTGTTTTGTGTTTTTTTTTTGTGGGTTTTGTGTCTTTGGGTAGTTTGGTGGGTGTCCAGTCTTGGCGATTGGCCAGTCTTGGCCAGTCTTGGCCTTGGCCATTGGCCAGGTCTTGGCCAGTCATGGCCTCAGTCTTGGCCAGTCTCGATGTTGGCCAGTGGTGGCCCTCAACAGAGGCGGCCCGCGGCCCCGTCGAACCGCCCTCACGAGGCCCATTGATAGGTTGGCGGATCTCGCTGCCCTTGACTCCAAGGCCCATCCGTGGTCCACTACGCGACTTGATTCAACCCGCCCCCCGGCCCTTGTCGGGAGGCCCGGAGATTCCCTGCTCATGGCTCGTTACACCGGTCCAAAGGTCAAACTGTCCCGCCGCGTCGGCGTCCCGATTGCGGACATCCCGAAGCACACCGCGCGTCGCCAACTCAATGCGCCGGGCATGCACGGCTACCGCAATCGTCGCCCCAAGGACTATGGCATTCGCCTGACCGAGAAGCAGAAGCTCCGCTATCACTACAGCCTTCTCGAGAAGCAGTTCCGCCGATACGTCGTCGAAGCAAGCCGCCGCAAGGGCAACACCGGCGACGTGCTGCTGCAGCTCCTCGAGTCACGCCTCGACAACGTCGTCCGCCGATGCGGTTTCGTCCGCACCATCTGGGCTGCGCGTCAGATCGTCGTGCACGGTCATGTCCTCGTGAATGGCAAGAAGGCCGATAAGCCGAGCATCTCAGTGAAGCCCGGCGACGTCATTTCCTTCAAGGACGGTATCCACAAGGTGGTCCGCGAGAACATGGAGTCACTCGCCGGTCACCTCGTTCCTGAGTGGATCTCGGTCAATCCATCGGATTTGACGGCCACTATCAATGGTGCCGCGACACCGGACCGGATTCCGTTCGAGATCAACACCAACCTGATTGTCGAGTTCTATCGCTGATCCTGACCGGTCCCGCCGGTCGCCGGGCACCACGCTGATCGGCATGGACCGGACGGCGGCTTGTCCCCTGCGCCCACCCTTCATCGTGATCCCCTGAGAGAACCTCACAGATGAATCGCCTACTCCGTAAGTACAATCGCATCCTGCTGGCCGTCTTCGGCGTCGGCCTGATGATCGTCTTCCTCATGCCACAACTGCCCGATCTGATGGCCCAATTCGGAGGCCGCGGATCGCTCATCGCCACCATGGGCGAGGACGGCGAGCCCGTCACGCGTGAGGACTGGCAGATGGTGCAGCAGCAAGTCCAGATTCTCCAGCGTCTGGAGGGCAACCTTCCGCCGCTCCCGATCATCGGATCGATCGGCAGCGATGTGCAGCGGTACTACCTGCTCATCCATGAGGCCTCGAAGGCGGGAATGATCGGCGGAGATGGATCTGTCCCGCTCCCACCTGATGCCATCCTCACACTGAGCCAGCAGATCGGATTCGCTCCGGCTGCCGTCCGGCAGACCCTGATCAATGAAACTGGCATCAGGCGGTACCTGGATCATGTGGCCCGCTCAGGCCGGCTCTCTGATCGCCGCCTTCGTCTTGAGTCTCGTCGCATGCTCGACGGTGTGGATGCCAGGTACGTGGTCATTCCCGCCGAGGCTGATGCATCGGCGACGGCACCGACTGAGGCCGACATCGAGGCTCAGTTCTCCACGTACGCCGACGTCGATCCGGGCGAAGGCGATCATGGATTTGGATACCGCCTTCCCGACCGCGCCTCCATCGAGTGGCTGGAGATTCCGGTGGCATCCGTCCGCGCTGCCGTCACCCGTGATGTGGCGGCGGATGATCTGGATGTCCGCAAGTTCTGGCTCCGGAATCAGGCTCAGTTTGAAGACGTTGATTCATCAGGCGACATTCCAGCGGACGTTCGAGAAGCCTATGTGGACCAGGCCGTCTCAGAGATGTTGCCGACCATTTCCCGGGCCGCTGCCGACACGCTCCGCACGCCTCGACGCGGCTTCGAGTCCGCCGAAAACTTCATTGTGTTGCCTGAAGACTGGGACGCTCACCGCGTCGATCTGGCTGACCTTCGTACGACCATCGGTGAGCGATTCAATCTTCCGCTGGAGGGCGACGACGCCATCCCGGCACCGGGGCAGTCCGATGAACTGATCGATCTGGAAGAGGTCCGGCGACTTCCCCGCATCGGTATCGCCGGAACCGACCGCTATGGCCGAGCGGATTCCGGAGGACGCACGCGTCGCCTTGCAGATCTGGTCGGCAAAGCGAAGGAACTCGGTGGCACCGGTCAGGTGCCCGTCCAGGTCGGCGTGGCCGGACCTGTCCTCGAGGACCCACAGGGCAACCTCTGGGTCTTCCGGATCACGGACAGCGATCAGGCTCGCCCACCGATGAGCGCCGACGAGGTGCGCGCGGACGTCGTGGCGGATCTCCAACGCCTCGCCGCGTGGAAAGTGCTCCAGGAACAAGCCGCCAGCATGGAGGCCGCCGCGAAGACCGATGGTATCGACGCGATCGCGACGGCCAGGAGCCAGCGGGTTCAGGGGCCTCGCGCCTTCCAGCGCAATCTGCACCCAAGCATCCCTCGACCTCCGAACGTGCCTGGCCTCGGCCAGGACCTCGGAGTCATTGAAGCGATGGTCGATCGATCCATCGATCTCGGCACATCGCCGCTGGCGGATGCAGAACTTCCTGATCGCGTGCTCGTGCTGCCTTCCGACCGCAACATGGCGATCATCGCCGTGGAGCTCGCCGGACGCACCCCACTGCGCACCGATCAGTTCAATCAGTTCATGGATCAAGGCGTTCTGACGAGACGCATCTCGGCTGACGAACTCGGTGGCCCGCAGTATGACAACCTGCAGTCTTCGTTCACCACCGACGCACTCGCGACCCGCCATGGCTTCCGATTCGTCGGCTCCGACGATGAAGACGGCGACACTTCCACCGACGACGCCGCCGATCAGGCCACCGCATCGGCGCAGTGACTCCACACGAAGGGCCGTCACATGGCAACGACCATTGAACCACTGCCGTCCGTTTCGTTCGATCAGTTCACCAACCTCGATCTACGGGTCGCAACGATCACTGCGGCCCAGCCGCACCCCAATGCCGATCGCCTGCTGAAGATTCAGCTCGATGACGGCACGCCTGAAGGACGACAGGTCTGCGCCGGCATCAAGGCCTGGTACGACCCCGAGTCCCTCGTGGGAACACAGGTGGTCATCGTCGCCAATCTCGAACCTCGCACGATCCGCGGCGAGGTGAGCCAGGGCATGATCATGGCAGCATCCGCTGTAGGCGAAGGCGGCGAGAAGGAGTCGGTCTGCGTCCTCCGGGTCGACTCACCAGTGCCGCCCGGCAGCAAAGTCAGCTGAATTCGCCGTCCGGCTCGCTGCACGCCAATCCGACAGACCTCGCCGCCGCACCGCGATGTGGGGGCGAAGACCGGCCTCTCACTCGCTCCACGGGCCGAGACGCTCCCTTCACGAGCAGTCGCGAACGGCATCCCAGTCACGGTCGGACAGCCACGAGCCATTCGGTCGCTCGGCCACCGTCTCATCGCGCCGCCACGATCGCTCGCACGCGGGGGCGTCGCGAAGGTCGATGACCTCCACCTGATCACCGCCGAATGTCAAACGCGACACCTGAAGCAGATCCCGCAGATCTTCGTGCAGTGGTGCCAGGATGCCTTGCAGATCCGGCAGAACGAGCCCGGCGTCCAGAGACTTCTCGATTCCCGAAGCCTTCGCATGCTCCAGTGCCCGCAGCGCCTCCTCCCGAACCGCTATGGCCGTGACCCAGCCTCCGTCTACCGTGATGGCTGGCGACGCGCACAACTCCTCCAGATGCACGCACGACTCAGGTCCATGCATGGTCTGCCACGCCTCATCAGCGGTGTGTGGCAGCATCGGGGCCAGCAGTTTGCACAGCTGCTCGGCGACATGACGCATGACCGCCTGTGCCCGTCGTCGCCGAGGGGCATCAGCGGAATCGCAGTACAAGCGATCCTTGACGGCCACGCAGTACATGGATGAGAGGGTGTCGTTACAGAAGTCGAAGAGGGCGAGATGCGCCTTACGGAACTCATAGTTCACCAACGCCTCGCAGACGATCGCGCGGAGTGTCTCCAGTTCCGAAAGCACCCACGCGTCCAGCGTGGTCGGTGGAATCTCGACGTCATCAAGCGTCACCACGTCCTCACCAATATTGCTCAGCAGATATCGAATGGTGTTCCTGACCTTGCGATACGACTCTCCCGCTAACTGGAACAGCTCCATGTCGACGCGGATGTCGTTCTCGAATGCCAGACTGCTCACCCACCACCGACAGACATCAGCGCCAACGTCCTTGAGGAGATCCTCAAGATTGAGGGCGTTGCCGCCGGACTTGCTCATCTTGCGTCCATCCCGATCCACCATGAAGCCGTGTGTCAGAACGGTGCGATAAGGCGCCTGGCCGGTCGCCCCCAAAGCTGGGAGCATGGAGAGCTGGAACCATCCGCGATGCTGATCCGACCCCTCGAGGTAGAGATCGATCGGGTACCCCAGATCGCGGCGGCGCATGACGGCGTTCCACGACGCCCCCGACTCCATCCAGACATCGAAGATGTCATATGACTTCTCGAGTTGCCCCACATCAACGTTGTCCGGCGCGTCGGGATCTACTACGGGATCCCAGGTCGCCAGCAGTTCAGTCGGAGGCATCGTGAACCACGCATCTGATCCATGCCGCCCAAAGGCCGATGCCACAGCCCTCGTTGTGGCGGCCGTCAACAGCATGCCACCATCAGGCATCACGAAGGCCGGAATGGGGAGGCCCCAGGCCCGTTGCCTAGAAAGGCACCAGTCAGGCCGGGACTCGACCATGCCCCGCATGCGGCGCTGCCCCCACGCGGGCACAAAGGTCACGTCGTCGTCAATGGCATGAAGGCTCCGCTCGCGGAGCGAGTCGGATCCACCGAAGGGTTCATCCACCGCTACGAACCACTGCTCCGTACTCCGGAAGATCACTGGCGTCTTACTCCGCCAGTCGTGGGGGTAGGAGTGCGTGTACTCAACGTGGTGTACGAGGTGCCCTGACTCACGCAGGTGCGCGACCACCTTCGGATTGGCATCCCAGACCAGCAGCCCTCGCAGCCACTCCGGGACGGAGTCGTCATAGGTTCCATCACCCTGAACCGGGCAGTAGATCTCAAGCCCTTCTTCCAGCCCGGCGATGTAGTCCTCGGTGCCATGCCCGGGAGCGGTGTGCACGAGCCCTGTTCCATCCTCCAGCGTGACATGCCCGGCTTCGATCACGGGTGACGTGCGTTCACAGAACGGATGCTCGTAGGTCAACCCGGCCAGGTTCGACCCCGCACACCGACCGACCACCTCGCCCGGTTCCACGCCGCACGCCGCCGCCAGCGCTTCGAGCCTGCCTTCTGCGACGATGGTCAACGACCCATCGAATCTGACCAGGACGTAGGTCAGCTCGCCCCCTACCGCAATCGCCAGATTGGCCGGAAGAGTCCACGGCGTGGTGGTCCAAATCATGAAGGCGGGCCGCTCGTCCAGCGTCACACCAAAGGCGCGGCCTACGGCGCCTGCATCGGTGGCTGTGAAGTCGACCCAGACGGAGGGATCGGTGCGGTCCTCATATTCCAACTCGGCCTCAGCAAGCGCGGTCTCGTTCGCGATGGACCAATGCACCGGCTTGAGCTGTCGGTAGACCAGTTTCGCTTCCACCAGATCCGCAAACACCTCAAGCACGGATGCCTCGTACCCGGGGTCCATCGTCAGGTACGGGTCGTCGTAGTCGGCCAGCGTGAGCAATCGCTTCATCTGCCCCGCTTGGACCTTCTGATACTTCTCTGCGTACTTGCGACACTCGCGGCGTACCGCCATACGTCGCGCGTCGTCATCGAGATTGCGCAGTTTCTCGATCTTGCCCGAGGCCACCAGGTCCGTCATGACGCGATGTTCAATCGGAAGGCCGTGGCAGTCCCATCCAGGCACGAACGGACACAAGCGGCCCACCATTCCGTAGGTTCGAACCACAATGTCCTTGAGCACTTTATTGAGCATGTGCCCAACGTGAATGTCGCCGTTGGCAAACGGAGGTCCATCATGAAACACAAAGCGATCGCCTCCCGCTCGAGCCTCCATGAGCGCGCCATAGATCCCGGCAGACTCCCACCGCTTGATGCTCGCCGCTTCATTCTGAGCCAGATTCGCCCGCATCGGGAAGGAGGTCTTGGGCAGATTCAGCGACTTCCGCCAGTTCGTTTTCGCATCCTGAGTCATAAGCGCCCAATGGTAGAAGATGCCAAGTGACTTGGCAGGCAGTCGGGGACGTTGACGTGGCCGCTCAGTGCAGGAATGCCGCCGCCGCCGCAATCGCCAGACCGACGAGCAGCGAGCTGGTCAGCAGTAGCTTGTCGTGCGCATGGGTCTGCAACTCTGGGAGAAGGTCAGCCAACGCAATGCACAGCAGAATGCCGGCCGTCGCGGCCACGGCAGGTGCGGCCCAGGATGCTTCCGCCGCACCCGAAGCCCAGAACCAGGCGATAAGGACGCCCACAGGCGTGACCAGCGCGTAGGCACCGTTGACGAGCCATACGGCTCCGGTCGACCGACCATCACGCCGCATCAGGCTGACAATGGCAAGTCCGTCAAACGGCTTGTGCATGAGAATAGCGATCAGCAGGGCCCCCCCAGGCCAGGAGAGCCCCTGTCCACCATCGAGAACCGTCGCGGCGCCGAGTCCAAGACCGGCAAGCACGGCGTGGACCGAGAGCCCGGCACTCGCACCGAGCCACGACACCGCATGCCCGCTCGCTTCACCGCAGCACGCTGCCCCTCCTGACTCGTGATGGTGAAAGCAGACGAATCGCTCCAGGAGATACATCGCGAGGAAGCCGCCGACCATCCAGAGCATCGCATCTCGAACCGATCCCGCCACCGCGTGATCGTGCCCATGGTGATCATGGGAATCGCACGCGGGCTCAGCGGCGGCCAACAACGCTTCAATGGCGTGAGGGAGCAGGTCAAGCACTGCAATGCCAGCCATGGCACCAGCCACGACACTCAGCAGCACTTGCATTCTGCGGTGCGTCAACCCGAACCACATCGCAAAACCACCACCCACCAACGATGCCACGGCGGTGGCGCAACATGCGAGAAGGATGGCTGAGTCTATCGACACGATGATGTGATCCGGTGTGTTGAGCACCGCACGCCGCGGCTCCGGTCCTCCCCTCGGCCACGCTTCGGGATGCTGGAGAACCGCGAGCCTCAGAGGGCATGGAGCAGATGGGACTCGAACCCACAACCTCCTCGATGCGACCGAGGCGCTCTCCCAGTTGAGCTACTGCCCCTCTGAGCCGAGCAGTGTATCAGGGCCCGCGATGGGGAGTACTCACACGTCGAACTGGAAACTGGCCTGCAAACCCTCCGGGTTCCACTGAAGTGTTGCCTGCCCGCCGAGCTGATGCTCCACAAACCCCTCCACCAGCGAGAGCCCGGTTCCAGTTCGCGGAGGTGGCCCCGCCAGCGCCGGCCCCCCCCGCTCCTCCCATGTGAGATTCACGCGTCCTCCGGACACCCGCCACCTTATGCTCACGGACCCCGTCGCGGTCGATAGCGAGCCATACTTGACGGCATTGGTCACCAACTCATTGAGCAGGAGGCAGACCGGCATGGCTCGGTCGGGTCGCAACCGCACTTCTACGCCGTTGATCTGCACATCATGCGCCGACGCCCACGGCTTCATGATGATGTAAACAGCCTCTTGCAGGTTCACTCCCGACCACTGGGAAACCGCCAGCAGTTCATACGCGCGGGCCATCGACTGAATGCGCCCCGAAAGGTCCGACAGGTGCACGTCGCTCTGGGCACTCTTGCCCCGCTCGATGTCAATCAGCGTCTGTATCGCCGCAAGCGAGTTGCGAACTCGATGATCAAGCTCCCGCAGCATTGACTTCAACTTCGCGGCCTGCTCAACACGATCCGTGACATCAACCAGGCAGACGACGCGCCCCAATTCCCGTGACGCACTGGCCATCACGACAATGACGGTCCGAGTCCTCCCGGCGCCATCGACCACCGTACGTTCTCCGGCTCCGGATCGGATCAGCGGTCCCAACGGCAAGGTGTCAATCGCTCGGCCGATGACAGTCGCCCGCTCCGTGACCCCAAAGAAGTCCTCGCACGCGCGGTTGCAGGTCAAAAGCGTTCCATCGACACCGATGTGCACAAGGGGAAGCGGCACCGTGTCGATGATCACCCTCCGCAGTTCGGACATCGTCTCGATGGCCCGCGTGCGGTCCTCAACCAGGCCCTCCAACGACCCTGTGAGCGACATGACCGATGCCGTCAACATGCGCACTTCCATTGGACCAGTGGGATTGACCTCCAGTGGAGCGCCGGACTGGAGCGCCTTGTGGGTGGCGACCGCCAGCTCGCCGAGTGGCCGCGTAATGCGGGACGTTGCCCACCGCCACAACATGGCGATGAAGAGCAGAAAGGCACCCGTTGAGGCCCATGACACTGTTCCAAGTGTCGCTCTTGCACGCTCAAGATCAGTGCGCTGCGCTTCGATCAACGCCTGAATCTCTGCATCCACCTGATGAAATCGATTGACCAGCGGTGTGAACTCCTGATCCGAGGCTTCGAGATGCCGCTGCAGCTCCTCGTCCCGCGACTCTCCAAACGCCACAATCGCGTCGTGAAGCCGGTCCACCTCTCGATCGAGATACCTTGCCATCTCACCACGGATCGTCGTGAGTGCATCCCACTCCATCCGTTCAAGCAACGCGTGCATGCGAGCGGAAGCCCGCTTGAGGTCATCGATGAACCAGGTCTGGCCGCTGGCCAGCACGAGATCCACCTTGGTCGCCCACTCCGCAAGTTCATCATCGAGCCGACGAAGATCCACAATGGCCGCCGCGTCGTGCGAAAGTTCGCGAGCCCGGCGGTCGACGCCAGACCAGGCGATCGCCAGGATGGTTGCCAGGACGAGCCCCCCCAGACCACACCCGAGGACCACCGTGCCAATCGCCGTCTTGATGTACATGCCGCCGCGGCGATCACCGCTCGGCGGCAGCGTCCAATCACTCATGAGTTGCTCGCGCCCTCGCCTCCTGCGCGGTGGCGGTCAAGCGGCGCAGGGCCACGGACGCCAGCTCATCCTGCACGCCAATCGGCACCAGTCGCCCTCGCTCCCAGACCTCAGCGAGCCGCGCGTCTGACGCATCCACGACGACCCAGAGTTCCCGCGTGCGATCTGGCTCTCCAAGCGTTGCGTGCGCAATGATGGCAGGCCCCTGGTCCTTCACATCAACCGCCCACACATGGAGATCTTCAAGCGGCACCACGCTCGTACCGCCATCGGGAAGCGGCGAGGGGCGAAGGGAGAGAGGGGCATCCGGCCACATGCGGGACGCACGGTCCATCGCCTGAAGCGGCAGGAGATCCTCCCGCCAGACGATCGGAGTCACCGCCGCCGTCTTCGCCGCGCTTCGCAGCACGACACGCTCAGCGTCAGACCACCCCGTCTCCTTCAGCATGCGCTGAATGGCCGCCAGATCGGCGTTTTGAAGCCGAGAAGATAAGGCATCGACCGCAGCGCGAACATCCTGATCGCGGGCGCGTTGAATCGCCACACGCTTGATGACTGAGTCGACATCCAGGGCCCACGCAATCTCAGTCAATCCATACCGTCCTCGCTCTGATCGCACATGAACGAGGCCGAGCGGGCCGCGATCATCCGCCACGACATACAGCGTGTGGCGACCGAGTTCATCAAAGTGGATCGTGAACGGAAGTTGGTCCGATACCTCCGCCCGATGATTGACATCGACCGTGCGAATGATCGATCGATGATGCGTTCCCTCCGGGTACAGATCGTAAATGGCAGTCACTGGATCGCGCAGTGCGCAGTAGGCCTGAGCATGGACATGCTGCGCCACGCACGCGATCAGAACCAGCATAAGTAGCACTCTCGAATAGAACATCAGAAGCGATACCTCGCTTGAAAGCGAATCGATGCCTCTCGACTTCCATTCGCCGACGCTCTGAGATTCTGCACCCATTCCGCTGACAGCGTCCAGTGCGAGTCAGGGGCCCACTCCACACCCAGTGCTGACTGAACCGGCCCACTCCAGGCACCCCCCGTCCGCTGCCGCTGCGTGCGAAGCTGCCCGTATCCGAACCAAGACTCAGCAGGGCTACGCCAGTTCAGCTCACAGAGACCGTTCAAGGCATCGTCCCCAGCGTTGGTTCCGCCAGACAATTCGCCCATCAGCGTCCATGCGCCCCACTCCACTCCAGCATCAAGGCCGATGCGACGGCGCTCGATCGTCGCTCCGGGTCGATAGAGATCCGCCGAAAAGCCCGAGACCCCGACCCACCAGCCATCGACCGGCACGGTGCCCAACCGCCCAACCAATGTGTAGGGCGATCCTGCGGCGTGCCACTCGTTGCCGCTGCCGCGGCCAAGACCGACTTCATACTCAAGGCCACCGGACACACCGTTGAGCGTCGCGCCCCAATCGGCCTTGATCCCGAGGTTGGCCGCCGTCCCGACCTGCCTGAGAGTGCCATTGGTATCGATCAAACTCTCGAGACCAAAGGGCATTTCAAAGTGCCCCACTTTCAGATTGATCGCATGCCGCGGAGCCAACTTCCAGTTGATGTAGAACATGCGATAGATCCATTGCCAGTCAGTGGACCCATCGAAGAACCAGGGCGGAGCAGGATTGTTGTCGATTCGCGTGGCGAATCCCTGCAGCACCACGGTCGCATAGTCTCGCCGTTCGTCTGACAGGACCTTGTAGAGGTCAAAGCCGTAGAACTGGGTGATCGACCACTCCTCGCGGGCGGTGTCGTACTCGAACCGCCCACTCAGATCGAGCGTGAACCTGAGGTTGTCGTTCCACGATCCGAGCCAGCGAAGATTCAAGCCGGAAGGAAACGGATCCCCCACACCTTGCGCATCCTCGGGAAGTGGGGCGCCCTCTGGCGAGCCAGCCAGCGCATCCTTCACCGCCAAAGGGTCCTCCGGTCCGTTGAGCATCATGCAGAGTGCAGTCAGTTCGAGCACGGGCGTCTCCTCAGGTCGTCCACAGTGTACGTCCACCACGACCCGCCTCCCGCCCGTTCCGCGCTACAATCCGCGGATGTCCGCCTCACCCCGGTCCAGCAAGTCTCCCGCCGGCAAGCGGGCCAGGGATCCCCGTGACACGCCGGCCATGCGGCAGTACCGAGGCTTCAAGGAGTCTCACCCCGACTGCCTGCTCTTCTTCCGGATGGGCGACTTCTACGAGATGTTCGATGAGGACGCCATCACCGTCCATCGAGAGATCGGGCTGACGCTCACTGAGCGGACCAGCGGGATTCCGATGGCTGGCGTCCCGTTTCATGCGGCCGAGGGATACCTGCAGAAGCTGATCGCCCGAGGATTCCGAGTGGCGGTGTGCGATCAGGTGCAGGACCCCGCCGAAGCCAAGGGTGTCGTCGATCGAGCCGTCACGCGCGTGCTGACACCTGGAACGCTTGTCGACGAGAGTCTGCTGGAGGACGGCGTCGCCAATTCAACCGCCCTGGTCACCATTGATGATGCGGCGGGTCTCGCCACCATGGCGTCGGCCGAGGTGTCCACGGGGCGGTTTGACGTCCGTCGAATCGCTACCACGAACGCCGTTGATGAAGCGGCGAGACTGGCGCCTTCTGAGCTGCTTGTCAGTGAAGCTCAGGCCGAACATCCCATGGTGACCCGCATGGTTGAGGTCACGGGATGCGCGTGTACGGTGCGTCCGAACTGGACCATCCAGCCCGACGATGGCGAGCGACTCCTCGCGGAGCACTGGAACGTCAAGTCCCTTGAGTCATGGGGACTCGCAGATCAGCCTGAAGCCACTGCGGCCGCAGGTGGCCTGCTTCGATTCCTGCAGGAGACGCTCCCAGGCGCCTCGCATCCACTGGCACACATGCAACCTCCGGTGCTCCGACACGAGGACCATGTGGTCCAGATCGACGCGAGCACACTTCGGCATCTGGAGATTGAACGAACGATGCGAAGTGGTGGCACCGATGGGTCACTCCTTGATGCCATGAGATGCACCGTCTCGCCCATGGGTCGCCGGATGCTCCGATCGTGGCTGTGCTGGCCCCTCGCAGCCCGTGCCGACATTGAGTCACGGCACGATCTCGTCGCCGCACTGCTGGCGGACGATGCAGTCCGCCGGGATCTCATCGATGCCATGGACAAGGTCCATGATGTCGCTCGCATCGCGGCCAGGGCCTCCACCGGGCGCATGACGCCCCGCGATCACGGCGCGCTCGGACGGACCATCCTCCAGATTCCAGCCATGCTTGAGCGGGTGGAGTCGATCCCGGCAGCAGCGGCGATGTCGGGCGCGCTCTCGCAGTTGCAGCAGGGGCTGTCACCGCTCGGTGATCAGATTCACCGCTGCTGCGTCGATGAACCGCCCGCCCACATGAGAGACGGGGGTCTCTTCAGGGACGGGATCGACGACGCGCTTGATGCCGCCAGGCACATCCAGCGCCACGGCGCAGAGTGGCTCGCCGAGTATCAGGCGGCACTCGCTGAACAGACCGGAATCCCTTCGCTCAAGGTCGGCTACAACCGGGTCTTTGGATACTACATTGAGATCACGCACACACATGCAGGGCTGGTCCCCCCCGACTTTGTCCGAAAGCAGACGCTCAAGAACGCAGAGCGATACATCACGGATCGACTCAAGCAGTATGAAGATGAAGCGCTCTCCGCGCAGCGGCGAGCCATCGAACGCGAGCAGGCCCTGTTTGCCGAGCATGTCGACTCTGTCCGCCAGGCGACTGAACAGATCCTGACGCTCTCGGAGACGATTGCCACACTCGATGTCCTGTGCGGATTCGCGCAGCTGGCGCAGGACCGACGCTACATCCGACCGACCATGACGGACGGCATCGATCTTGACATACGCGACGGACGACATCCAGTCCTCGATGCTCGGCTCGGATCGGACTTTGTGCCGAATGACTGCACCATCTCAGACGAACACGTCCGAACGCCACTTCTGCTCATCACTGGTCCGAACATGGCGGGCAAGAGCACATTCATCAGACAAGTGGCATTGATCACGCTCCTTGCACATGCGGGCTGTTTCGTCCCCGCTTCCTCGGCCACACTCGGCGTCACCGATCGGATCTTCGCGAGAATCGGCGCCTCCGACGAATTGCACGCAGGCATGTCCACATTCATGGTGGAAATGACAGAGTCCGCCAACATCCTGCACAACGCGACCAGCCGCAGCCTGGTCATTCTCGACGAAGTGGGCCGTGGCACGAGCACGCTCGACGGGCTCTCGCTCGCGTGGGCCATTACCGAAGCACTCGTCGGCATCGGCTGCCGCACACTCTTCGCGACCCATTATCACGAACTCACTGATCTGGGCGAACGCATGGAAGGCGTCGGCAATCGCCATGTCGCCGTCCAGGATTGGGAGGATCAGGTCGTCTTTCTTCATCGAATACAGCGGGGCGCCACCGATCGCTCCTACGGCGTTCACGTCGGCAGGCTCGCCGGCCTCCCGCCTGCCGTGATCGACCGCGCCAGAGAAGTACTCGACTCGCTCGAAGTTCACCACACGACGGATGAGGTACCGCCAGCCGAATCGACCCCTGCGGGCCAACTCGGCCTCTTCACGCAGTATCTGGAGCATCCGATCGTGGAGTCGATTCGGAATCTGGATCTGCGAAACATGTCCCCCATGGATGCATTCGACACCATGAGGCGCCTCCAGGAGGAACTGGAGGGCCAGTCGTGAACCAACAGACACTCGAACAGGCCTTCAACGCAGGACTCGACTGGGAGACCTATGTCACGTCGGCCGGTCCGCATGAGTCTGCATGGCGAGACGCCTTTGACGAGGTCGCCCTGACCGACGCTCAGCACGCCACGATCAGGACATTTGTTCGGGACATGCGGATCCTCATCGTGTCAGGAACCTGGTGCGGTGACTGTGTGCGGCAAGGACCCATAGTGGCCGCCATCGCCGCCGCCAGTGAGTGTCTTTCGCTTCGATTCATCGATCGAGATGCCGCCGACTCTCCGATCAATGAACTGCAGATCAATGCCGGAGGCCGCGTTCCCGTCGCCGTCTTCATGGCTGAGGATGGCGCTCCCGTGTCCATGCTTGGCGATCGCACGCTCTCGTACTACCGCTGGATGGCGGCGCAGCAGTTGGGACCGGCGTGCCCCGTGCCTGGGGCGCCGGTCCCGAGTGATGTCCGCTCAAGCGTCATCCAGGATTGGCTGAATGAGTGCGAACGTGTCCAACTGCTGCTGCGACTCAGTCCGCGACTCCGTGCCCTTCATGGAGACTGAGCGGTTGCTGCCGTTTCGATTGCTTCGAGTGTCTTGAAGGTCTGCATCCACTCTCTCTTGATCTCCTCGTCGGAGTCACCAGCCTCGGCGCGGGCGGCCGAGAGTGCTTTGAGTTGCTGAAGGAGTTCGCTGCGTCTGCCGGACATCGCTGCAACCTGCTCGGCCGGCGCCGCCGAACTGCGATGGTACGGGAGCGCATCCAATACAGCACTACACGAGGCGAGCTGTTTCGGACTGCCATGAACGGCGATCAGCCCCACGTCGGACAACACAGCGATCTTCGGCGCCTGCCCACCGCTCATGAGGAACACGGAGTCCAGCGCATCCACCAGCCGGGTCTGCCCCTCGAAGTCCCGATAGCCCTGCGGGATCTGATGTACAACGGTGGCATCGCCAGCGTCTGCCTGCACCGATCGGCCGCGCCCTCGCTGATGCCGTGATCCGCGACCAGCATCAATCACCCACACCGACGCGCCGGCCACACCGCCCCCGACCTCAGTACATGAAGCGCCCGGGATGTGCCCAACGAGCTCCACACACGTCTGCACCGAGACGCTGTGCAGCGACAGTGCAGGAACCGAAACAGACTCCCCATCGGCCTGCACCATGATGTTGCTCTCGGGGGCCTTGGCCTGAACCGCCGCGATCCACTGCGCCACGGTTCCCCCGTCAAACTCGATGTCAAATATGGTTGGCGCCCCGGCAAGCCCAGCCGTAGTGATCGCCAATGCCAACGTTACTCCAGAAAGTGAGTGCATGTTGCATTCTCCGTTGTGAGCCCGGATGTCAACCGCCCCGAACGTCGCGGCGGATTCCCCTGCATTCCGCTGCCAACGCGCGATCTGCGAAGGCATTGCATTCCCACGCCAGAATCAACGAGAACGTACTACGAATTCAGGCCCCCAGCGCTCAGCCGACGCCCCTACGCCTTCCAACCCGTTTCAGCTGGCGGTCTTGCAACACTCCAGAGCTGATCCATCACATCGCGGACACCTGCGCCAGTCATGCCCGCCCCGCACAGAACGTCGCGACCGGTGCCGGCCTTGAGGGACGCCATGAGTTGCAGGCGCGTGGGCTCGTCGATGAGGTCGCACTTGTTGAGCAGAATCAACTCCGGCTTCCCGGCAAGCGCTTCGCTGAACGCCTCAAGCTCGCCGCGAATGGTCCGCCAGTTCCGGAGGGGATCTGACCCGTCCACAGGCGCCGCATCGAGCACATGCAAGAGGACGGCCGTTCGCTCGACATGCCTCAGAAAGTCGTGTCCCATGCCGGCACCATCTGCGGCGCCCTCGATGAGCCCGGGCAGATCCGCGACGACGAGCCGTCGCTCTCCAGGCAATTCCGCAATTCCCAGATGCGGCGACTTGGTTGTGAACGGGTAGTCGGCGACTTTCGGCCGCGCCCTGCTGATTGCGGTGAGCAAGGTCGACTTGCCTGCGTTGGGCAGACCGACGAGGCCAACGTCCGCCAGCAACTTGAGTTCCAGATCCAACGTCCGCTCTTCCCACGGCTCACCGGGCGTTGCCTCGCGCGGAGTCTGGTTCGTGGCAGATTTGAAGTGTTCGTTTCCGTATCCGCCGGCGCCACCACACGCCACCGTCGCCCGCTCACCATGCGCTGTCAACTCCGCCAGTGTCGCGCCGGACTCCCGATCAACCACAATGGTCCCGAGCGGGACCGGAATGAGCAGGTCGTCGGCATTGGCGCCGTGCATTGAGGATCCCAACCCCGGAAGACCGTTCTTCGCGCGGTAGTGCGGCTTGGGAGTCAGCGAGAGCAAGGTCGAGAGGCGGTCGTCACCGACGAGCACCACATCGCCGCCCCGCCCGCCGTTGCCCCCGTCAGGCCCGCCTTTGGGCCTGTACTTCTCGCGCCGCAGGCTGACGCACCCGTTGCCACCCTTTCCAGAGCGAACGTAGATGGTGCATCGATCGACAAGCATGGAGAGGCCCTCAAACAAACACACGGACGCAGAGGCGTCCGTGCGGATGATCTCAGATCAGATGGCCGCGGTCAGCCGGCACGCTCGACGGCGGTGTACCGCGGGGTCTCCGGATCTGCTGGAATGATGTCGATGTGACGACCACGAAACGTCACCGTTCCAGGCGCCATCGCATAGAGCGTGTCATCCCGACCCTTGGAGACCAGATACCCCGGATGGAAGTGGGTGCCGCACTGCCGCACGATGATGGAGCCGGCCTTCGCCTGCTGACCGCCATACAACTTCACTCCGCGAAACTGCGGATTGGAGTCGCGACCGTTTTTGCTGGACCCCTGGCCCTTCTTATGTGCCACACGTCACCTCCTCAGTGCGTCGAACGGGTCATGGTAACAGGACCGGGATTCGGTGCCAACCCTCCAGAAGGCCTTCTGGACGGTCTCACGCCATCCGGACACCCCTGACGGGGGCCCAGGAGCCATCATCGGAAGACCCAGTGCTCCTCGGAGGCGTAGTCCGGATGGATCGAAACCGGTTGGTCTCCCATTACCCGAGCATCCCCAGGAACGAGGTAGTGGAGGGCGAGGTTCTTGCGGAGCGTGACCGGTGCCCCCGATGTCGGGTGGGTGACGACCACAGATTC
The DNA here is from genome assembly GCA_964417845.1 of uncultured Isosphaeraceae bacterium. Taxonomy (GTDB): domain Bacteria; phylum Planctomycetota; class Phycisphaerae; order Phycisphaerales; family SM1A02; genus UBA12567. Next base: position 5,150 of record CAYQJN010000024.1, on the reverse strand, counting down.
CGGGCTGATGCCCTCAACAAAGATCCTGAGCTCATTGGACTGTGCCAGACCGGCAGGCCACACCGCCACACCGCGTCTGGCGTGAGCTGGCCCCTGCCGCAACTGGCCAATCACAGACGCCTTCGACTCCAGAAGAGGATCGCCAACGTGCTGCTGGACCGCTCGCTGGACCGAGCGTGAAACGTCACGGCCGTCTCGATGGACTTCACCGCGATCGGTGTACAACACCATGGAAGGCGCCCACGTGATGTCCTGACCGGTCATGTTTACAACGTCGTAGATGAGATACCAGTAGTAGGCCCCATCGTCAGCCTGGAAGATCCGCAGGTCTCCGGGCCGGAAGGTCGCCTCTGGACGAATCGACACTCGTGCGGGCCGAGGGTAGGCGCTCGCAGACGGGCACCAGGTGGCTGCGCACAGGCAGGCGAGCAGACTGGACAGTAGACAGGCACGAATCACTGGACGAACTCCTGACCCCGATGAGCGGGGTAGTGTACCAGCCAGGGAAGGTGGCTGAGGAGACTGATCGTGCCGACCACGGAGGTCATTCCCACAGAGGCCGGCCTCGACGCACTGGCCCTGATCGTGCCCGGAGGAGGCCGCAGAGCGGCGGGCCGGCTGCGAGATCACCTGACCTCCACGGGCAGGCAGCCGCCCGATGCCCTACGCGTCATCAGGACCCCCTCAGGGCGCATCACAGCAGCCGCTGTTGCGATCTGCATGCCGGGTCGGACGGCCACCCTGCTGAGTTCCCCGCCCCACCGGACGAACGAGTCGGTGCAGGTTGCCCGAAGCCTCATCGAGGCTGCGCCGGAATGGGACATCGATCTGCTTCAGGCGATCACCGCGCCGGATGACGATGCCATGAGGGCGATGTTCATCGCCGCAGGGATGCAGGCACTGGCGGACCTCCACACCATGACGGCGCCGTTGAATCGCATGCGAACGATTGCCCTTCCAGAGGATGCCACGCTGACTCCGACTGATGATGGCTCACTCCGACTGGTGCTTGAGCAGACCTATCAGCACACACTCGACTGCCCATTGCTGCGTGGCTTGCGGAAGACGGGGGACATCATTGCGGGACACCGCGCCGGAGGCGTTGTCGAGGATGACCTCTGGGTGACGATCAATGTGGATGGCCACCCGGCGGGATGTGGCCTGGTCACGTGCAATGACCAGCGTATGGCCGACCTTGCGTACCTGGGGCTGGCGCCACATGCCCGAGGTTGTGGGCTCGGTGGCGCCGTGCTCAGTGAGTTGGGCGCGCGGGCTCGCATGCACGGCATGCGCACGATGAGGCTCGCGGTTGATGCGCGCAATGCGCCCGCCATCAGAATCTATCGACGCGCGGGATTCCGAACGCGAGCCGTGCAACGAGCCGTTATCCATTCCCCGCGCGGTTTGCAAGCGGCACCCACCTGAGGCATGTTGTCCACATCACGTCGACACCCGCAGCCCACTTCGGTGGATGAAACTCTTTTGAGTCGCGTGAACGCCCTGCACGAAGGGTTTTTGGCCCCTTTGTGGCCTTGGGATCGCCTGGACACCCGCCACAGTCCGAGATGCGTGTCGTACAGTGCCCGCGTCCAAGGATGGACCACCGGTCAAGCGAGTGCACGACCGGTCGCCTGAGCAGGGATTCTCGCCACACGTACCTTCGCGTCCTTGCGACGCTTTGCACACACGACCGGGGGGTTCCAATCTCGCGTTCGGCCTTGGCCGGACCGGCATGTTGATTGGTGCGTTGGCGTGACTCGCTTGCCCTTGAATCGGCCATGTCGGCCACCCCACGGACGGGCCTCCTCTGAGAGCCACACCGCCGCACCCGTCGGCGCACGTGGAGTGCGACGTGACGCAAGGACGCTGTTCACAACACGATGTGGCCCAGGATTCGAGCCTGGTCGCAGACATCAGATCAACCGTAGGAGCTGCCGCATTCCGAATGTGGTTCAGTGGTGTCTCCATTCGCCAGGCCGAAGAGACCCTCGAGATTGAAGCCCATTCTCGGTTCGAAGCTGACTGGATCACCCGCCGGTTCGGATCGACACTCGACGAGTTGGCCGCCAGGCACGGGCATGACGCGGTCCGGATTCAGGTCACCGAGTCGGCAACACCCCACCCACTTCCGACTGGGGAAGATCGAGAGGGTCAGCCGGGCAGCCCGCCAACACCCCGCCCGCGGCGACGGCTGCTGGATCTTGATGACATGATCGTCGGGCCGAGCAACCAGCTGGCCTGGACGGCCGCCAGGTCGATCGCATTCGACGCCGATGCCGCCCACCTCTCTCCGCTCGTCGTGCATGGCACCTGCGGTGTGGGGAAGACCCACCTGCTGCAGGGTGCCTGCCGCCGGTTCGCCCAGACGCATTCCGGAGCGTCTATGCGATACATGACGGGCGAGGACTTCACCAACCAGTACATTCAAGCCGTCCGTCACAATCAGCTGGACCGATTCCGAGGCACGATCCGGAAGCTGGACCTGCTCGCCATCGACGACGTCCACTTCGTCGCGGGCAAGGCTCGAACACAGGAAGAGATCATCCACACGATTGACGCCATGGCCATCACCGGGGGCAGAATCATGCTGGCTTCCGACGCGCACCCCACGTCCGTCAGAAGATTCAGCAAAGGTCTGACCAGCCGCTGCACCAGTGGCCTGCTCGTGCAGGTGGAGCAGCCCGACGAGGCGCTACGGGCCAGTATTGCCATGACGCTTGCATCGAGACGAGGGGCCTCGATGACAGCGTCCGCGGCAGCGCAGGTCGCGGCAATCTGTCATACGGGCCCCCGCGACATCCAGGGGCTCCTTACCCGCATCCTGGCCGTACGCCAGGTTGCTGGTCGCAGCGAGGGGCCCATCACTGATCAGGATGTCCGCCATGCGTCGGACATTGACAGACCCCGCCGGCATGCCCCGATGACGGTGGGGTCGTTGGCTGAGGCGGCCTGCGAGGTCCTCTCGATCTCCATGGCGGACCTGAAGGGCCGAGGACGAGCGTCTCGCGTTGTGCTGGCCAGGGGTCTTGTCTCGGTGCTCGCCCGCGATCTGACGACGGCCAGTTATCCCGAGATTGCCGAAGCCCTCGGGCGGAGGACCCACTCGTCCGTCCACGCGGCGGTGCACCGCCTGAGGCCGCAGATCGCTTCCAACGCCGCCATCGAGTTCGCGGGAGCACTGACACCCGTGTCCGTCCTGCGTGATCGCATCCGCGACGCCGCCATGACCTTGCCTCGCCCCGCCCGGGGCTGAAGATGCCAGCACATCCTGACTTGGGGCTGGCCGCGATCCTCGCGGATCAACGAATCAATGAGGTGACCCGCTTGAGCGGCCTGCTAGACTGACGTCATGGCGTCGGGTCGCACCCTGTGGACAACCATCTGCCTCCTCCTGATCGCACCATCGGTGGTCGATGCGTCGTGGAATGACCGACTCGCCAAGGCCGTTCATCGGGAGCTCGATCGCGCCGTGGCACCACAGCCGGGCAACGAACACCTGTTGCGGCTCTCCGCACTTCGGGCACTCCGGGACGACCGGCTCAAGCCGCTTCTGATTTCGCTGGCCGAGGATGCCGACCCGACCATTCAAATCCACGCCCTGCTGGGGCTCGCAGAATTGGCGCCAGACGGCTGCATGGATCTGCCCCGACTCCAGGCAGCGGATCCGGCTGCACTGGAGTCAGCCATCCTGCTCGGGCTCGATGCCTCGTGCCTGCATCCAGCGGACATGCGCACGCTGCTCAAGGATCGGAGCATCACACCGGCGACCCGGCTGCGACTGCTCAGCGGACTGGCAGAGGCTGACCAGCCCGTGGAGATCGAGGACGTACTGGCCATTGAAGTGCGACCGGGATCGATGCAGGACGCACGCCGGGCGGCGCAACTGGCGACCATGGACCACACCGCGCCGCTGAAGGACCTCCAGAAGGCGGCCAGAGCGGCCCCATCGTCCGCCTCGATCAACGACCGCTGCCTCGCGGCGATGGATCAGGTTCGCCGCATGCCAAGCAGTGAGGGACTGGCGCTGGCGCGACTGTGCGCCCGCGATGTGTTCCCCGGTGGCGTGCGCAGGTATGCCCTCCTGACCCTTCTGGAATCAAAGCCCGTCGACGCCGCACGCCTGGTCTGCGCCGAGTTCGAACGATTGACGCGGCGACGACACAAAGTGGACCTCGCGTTGGTGCTGTTGATGACGGGCACCCCGGCACCGGCCGCGTGCATCGATCTGCTCACAGATGATCCGCTCCTTGAGCAACTGGCCCAGGCGTCGGTCAGCCTTGCAGGACCTGACATCGATGCGCAGACGGCACCCGCAGACGTCGCCGGATTGATCTCCAGCGGACACCGAAGAACCATGGCATGGGCAGTGGAGGCCAGTCAGGACTGGCCAGCACCGTTGGCCATCAACACACTCGAGCAGGTGCTTGACCAGTCGCTCGACGCCGAACTGCAAGGCGGAATCGCCGAGAGCGCACTTCGGGCGGCCAGCGCGCTCCGAACGCGGAGCCCGGATCGCTTTCGCGCCCGCCTGTCCGCAGCCGTCGATGATGGCCCGGAGCAGCAGTTGCTCTTGCTGGCGTTGCTTCAGCAGCCCGCGCCAGCCTTCCTGGAGACCGTCCGTTCGCTTCCGAGAATCGGACTAGGCGCCGCGGATGTTCTGGCGCTGCTTGTGCTCGCCCGAGACAGCGACGCGCTGGCGCCCTCCGATGTGGCAGCGCTGGAACTCGTCGCGGCCAGCAGCACGGCGTCGGAGTCCATCCGAACGCAGGCGGCGTGGCTGGCCGTACGTCATATGGACATCGTTGACGACGCGGTCGCCGCCCTGATGCAGACCCCTCGCTGACCCCACATTGAATCAACACCGCCCGGAGCGTCATTCGTGCCGACCGACATCCCACTGAGTGACCCAAGCCCCACGCCCGCTGACGTCAATCGCCTGGTTGACACCTTGCAGCGCACCGACACCACATCCAGCATCCACCGCACCGCGTTTGAAGAGGCCCTCGCGGCGGCCACTGGACGGAGGCATGCCGTCGCGCTCGCATCCAGCGAGGCGGCGCTCCCTGCGCTGCTTCACGCGATGAGCCTGGGAAGGGATCGTGATCTGGTCATACCGGCACTGGGCGACTCAGCCACCATTCGGGCCGCTC
>CAYQJN010000023.1:0-22301 GCA_964417845.1 uncultured Isosphaeraceae bacterium | reverse complement strand
CCAGCAGATCGGCGCTGGCCAGACGGGGCGACCTGACCGATCGCAGAGGACGCCTCCTCGCCTCCACCTCATTGGGCTGGCGTGCCTTCGTCGATCCGGTCCAGGCCACGGATCCAATGCTCCTGGCGGCGCATCTCGAGCGGCTCATCGGAGTCGATGCAGTGGCCACCGATCGGCGTCTGGCAGGGAAGTTGCACCGGCGGTACATCCCGGTCTCAGGATTGCTTGAAGACTGGCAGGTGGAACGTCTTCTCGCAGCCGACATCGATGGCATCGGTCTGGAACGCCGCGCAGTTCGGCACTACCCCGCCGATCAGACCGCGTCGGCGCTGGTTGGCTCCGTCGGATTCGAACACACCGGCCTTTCCGGGCTTGAGCATGCACTTCAGCAACCACTGCATCCCAACCCGGGTCGCCTTCAATCCATTCGAGACGCCAAGAGGCGAACCATGTGGATCCCTCCCGATGGCTTCACGCCTGGGCGGGACGGTGACACGGTGCGCCTGAGCATCGATCTCGTCCTGCAACAAACCGCAGAGACGCACCTGAATGCGGCCGTTGAACAGTACGGAGCTGCTGGCGGGCGAGTGGTCATGATTCGCCCTGCGACCGGCGAACTGCTGGCGGTGGCCGATGTCTCCAGGGACTCGGGGCAGGCGCCGAGAAGACTGCAACGCAATCGCTGTGTCACTGATCCGTATGAGCCAGGTTCAACATTCAAGCCGTTCATATGGGCCGCCGCGACAAGCGATGGGCTGGCCGATCTGAATGAAGTCCTGCCAACCCCGTCGTCGGGCCCTCATCGCACCAGTTTCGGTCGACGAATCCGTGATTCACACCCGAAGGGGCCATCGAGCTGGCAAAAGGTGCTCGTGCACTCCCTCAACAGCGGCATGGCGATCGTCGCTGAACGCATGTCACACAAGCGCATGCAGGACGTAGTGGCCTCCGTGGGATTCGGCATACCGACCGGCTGTGGCATCCCGGGTGAAACCGGCGGGCTGGTCACGTCGCCCGATGCATGGTCCAACTACACCCAGACATCCGTATCCATGGGCCATGAGATCGCCGTCACACCGGTCCAGATGGCTCGAGCGTTCTGCATCTTTGCCAATGGCGGCCGACTGCCCCCTGCCACGATCCGCGCCATCGATCAGCCGGACATCGCGCTCTCGGTGCAGGTTCTCACGCCAGAGGTCGCCTTGCTCGCTCGTGAGACGATGGAACTAGTGATGTCCGACGGAACCGGACGCAGGGCCCAATCAGATCTGTATTCCATGTTCGGAAAATCAGGGACCGCCCAACTCCCCAAGGCCCAGGGTGGTGGCTACCACGAGCACCGATACATCTCGAGCTTCATCGCCGCGGCCCCGGCGGCGCAACCACAGATCGTCGTGCTCTGTGTCATCGATGATCCGGACCGATCACTTGGGGCTTGGTATGGAGGATCAACGGCCGGGCCAGTGGTTCGCGACCTCATTGACCAGGCGCTCCCCTATCTGGGGGTGGCGTCAGACCGCCCCCTGAGTCAGACCGCCGCGGCAACTCGCTGAGGTCGCAGGCAGCTCGGTGGCGACGGTTCACGCTGCATTCGGCGGCACGAGTCGAACCAACGACGACCGAAGAGGAATCACGAGCGCCGGTAGGGAACCTGTCAGGCTCGCCATCCGACGTCGTTCCCGACCCGGGACGCCATTGTGCGGGCGCCACCGATCACCAGCCACCCCCCCAGCGCGACCACGAGAAACCCGATCCCCGCCGCGGTCGCGCCGAGAGCCAGGCACCACGCGGCCGCCAGCACCGGCTGCCAGAGCGCCACGATCCTTACCAGTCTCCCGGCTCGCACCGTCCTGGACGGTGCGGAAGGAATCCACCATCGCAACAGCCCGGCAAGTCCGAGCAGAGCCGCGATCAAGGGCCACCAGTGCAATCCCTCGATCGAGGGCGCCGACGCGCCGGCCAGAATCCGAAGTGAAAGGACGACCGCCGAGAGCACACCCCATCCAGCCACCACCACCGGAATGGCCCGAGCCGACAGAAGTGGTCGCTTCTCCCCCAGAATGTGCACCCCGATCGATACCCCCAGGACGAGCGTCAATGCCAGCCAGATGGCGATCGGCATGGGCATCTGCCAGTCGGGCACGAGCATGATGCCAGCCACCACCGCAGAGGGCACCACCAGCCCGATGGCCGGAATGAACCGAGCCACGCCGTTATGAAAGAGCAGCAAGGCGGCCACGGCCATCGCGGTGTAGACGGACTCCGGTCCGAGTGCCGATGCAGCGAACAAGGCCAGCAGGAGTGATCCCACCAGCACGATGACCCGCGGTCCGATCGGAGCCAACGCCCTGGCCCCTGACATGACCGCATCCCGCCGGCGATCAAGCAGGTCGTTGAACATCGCGCCATAGGCCACCAGCAGGGCGGCAGCTCCACCCGCCGCAAGGGACGCCCAGAGCCACCCGAGTCGCTCAAGCGGCGACTGGTCATCCTGCTGATGCCAGAGAACCGCCACGGTGAGCGCTGCGTTGCACGCTGTTCCGAAGGCCACGCTGATCAACGTGTGACGATCCCGAATCCTGGCAGACTGCATGGCGTCCTCATCCTCGTCATGACTCGATCGATACCATACGAGGCTCGAGCTCCGATGACCTGAACTGGACTGCACGTGGCAACGATCTCCTCAGACCAACCCATCCCCGACGTATCTGCGATGCGGATGGCCATCGCCGTGTCGACCTATCACCGCGAGGTCACCACGCCGCTCCTCGAAGGGGCCGTGGAGGCCTTCCTGCATGCCGGGGGCGACCGCCGGCATCTCAGCGTGATTTCCTGTCCGGGCGTGTGGGAGTTGCCCGTTGCGGCGGCCACCGCGCTGGATCGCCTCGACCCGCGACCCGACGCCATCATCACGCTCGGGTGTGTCATCAAGGGCGAGACGTCACATGATCGGTGGATCAATCAGGCCGTCTGCACCACGCTTGCCCAGTTCGCTGCGCAGCATCGGATCCCAGTGGCGCTCGGCGTTCTGACCTGCGACACACTCGACCAGGCCCACGCCCGCGCGGGGGGCGCCCATGGCCACAAGGGGGTCGAAGCGGTGGCCGCGGCGGCCGCGCAGGTGCACGCGTCCCGCTCCGTGCACTGGGGCGACACCCAATGAATGATCTGCACGAGATTCGCAAGGGTGCCCTGCTTGCACTCTGCCAGTTTGACGCGGGCAGACAGGACGAGCTCGACGCAGTCCGAGACGGACTTCTTGCAGGAGATCTCCCGGACCACCTCGCCGATGCCGCCATGCAACTGGCCGCCGACGTCTGGAGCGATCGAACGGCGATCGACGAGGCGACGTCGTCGCTCACAACAGCGTGGCCTGTGCATCGACAGCCGATTGTTGACCGCGCGCTGCTCCGGCTGGCTGCGTTCGAGATCCGCACCGGGAGAGTGCCCGGCAAAGTCGCCATCGACGAGGCGGTCGAACTGGCCAGGGAGTTCAGCACCGCCGAGTCGCCGAAGTTCATCAACGGGGTGCTTGACCGGCTCTGGCACGACTGCGGCGCGGAGTCCTCCTGATGGGTCTCTTTCGCGCGACGGTCGGCGCCTTTCGCCGCGGGCTCACGCGAACCCGCGCCGCCGTGGGTGGATCGCTGAGAAGAGCCATCGGGGGGCGATCGCTCGACGCCCAGACACTCGAAACCCTTGAGACGTATCTGCTGAAAGCCGACGTCGGGACCGCCGCAAGCCAGGACATCGTGCAGTCCATTCGCAAGGACGCTGCTGCCGGCCGCATGCAGCGCGGCGAGGAGGCCATCGAGTTTGCACGGGATCGACTCGCGGGCATGCTTGGAGAGGCCGCTGCACTGGCGGAGGTCGATGAACCACCGCTGGTCATTCTGGTCGCCGGAGTCAACGGTGTCGGCAAGACCACATCGGTCGCGAAGATCGCCCACGCGCTGCATCGCGAGGGTCGCTCCGTGCTCCTGGCTGCCGCCGACACCTTCCGGGCCGGGGCCGTCGAACAACTGGGTATCTGGGGTGAGCGGCTGGGGATCGACGTCGTCCGCGGTGCCCCCGGAGCCGACCCTGCAGCGGTCGTGTGGGATGCGATTGAGGCCGCGACAGCTCGCCATGCGGATGTCCTGCTCGTGGACACCGCCGGACGCATGCACACCGAAGAAGGACTCATGCGGCAACTGGAGAAGATCCGGGGCGTCCTCGCCAAGCGAATCGCTGGTGCACCACACGAAGTCCTGCTGGTACTGGACGCAACTCAGGGCCAGAACGCGCTCCAGCAGGCCCGGACCTTTTCCGAATCGATCGACGTGACCGGCATTTTTCTGGCCAAACTCGACGGCACGGCTCGAGGCGGCATCGTCGTCCCGATCGCGACCGAACTGGGCATCCCGGTCAAGCTCATTGGAGTTGGCGAGCGGCCCGAGGATGTCGAACCATTCGATCCTGCCAGCTTTGCCGACGCCCTCTTTGACGATGACGCGTGAACTGGCGACCCCCCTTCCATCCGGGTATCGTCCGCCCGTGGGAATCTCCGCCATATCGATGCCAGCAGGAACCGTGATGCGCCGCCGTTGCCTCTGCATGGTCGGAGTGATCCTCGCGCTCGCATCATGGGCCCACGCCCTCACTCCCTCCGGACGCGCCATCCCGGCCTCCTCAGGCACCTCACTTGGAGGACTGGTCCTTCCTGTGGAAGCCCGTGATGGCGACTTGACCATTCGAGCGCTCCGCGGGTGGCATTGGCGGTCCGGCAGTACGCAGCGGCTGGTCGTGCAGGGAGACGTTCGGGCGGAGATCGCCGGCTGGACCTTCGAGGGCGAGCGATTTGTCTTCTGGATCGACCGCATTCCCAGCGGGCAGGGGCTCGTCACCCAGGTGGCGCTGTGGATCCCGGACGCCTCGGCCAGTAGCGCTGCCGTATCTCGCGGCCCCAGCGGCCGCAACCTGCTCGTCATTGCGTCCATCCGTGGCGAGACGGTGCTCGACCTGGCGCTCATGTCGCCAGACCGCCCTGCCGCGCTGAGCAGCCTCATTCAGCGGGCTGATACGCGACTGGCAGACTATGTGGCGAGCATTCAAGCATCCCCTCCGCCGCTGCGGGACATTCCCACAGTGGTCGGTCGCGAGACACCCCCGCCCTCCTTCGTCCCGATCCCGGGCGCCTCGCTCCCACCTGCATACGAAACCCCTGAGACGCCGCAACAGCTCGATGCCCAGTGGCTCCGGAGACCCGGTGCCACGGTCTCGTTCAGCGCTGATCACATCAAGGTCGATGCTGGCGCCATCGAGTCAACCGTCCTGGCCGATGGCGACGTGGTTGTGCACTATCGGCCTGCAAGCCGAAGTGACGAGTTAGGCGCGCTGCGGCTTTCGGCAGAGCGGGCCGTCATTTATGCAGCCCCAACACAAATTCAGAATGCGTCCGAGTCGCTGAACGCCGACGATGTCCGGGGGATCTACCTCGAAGGCGCCGTCGTTGCCGAGTCTGACCAGGAAGACTATGTCATTCGCGCGCAGCGCATGTACTACGACTTCGTCACAGACCGGGCCATCATGCTCGACGCAGTTCTCAGGACCTATGACCGCGAACGGGGCCGACCCGTGTACGCCCGGGCCACGGAACTTCGGCAGCTGGCCACTGAGCAATGGTCGGGCCTCGGCGTCCGGCTCTCCGCATCGTCTTTTGCGAAGCCGACACTGGCCATAGGTTGCGATACGGCCACCATTCGCCAGGTGCCCGGCACGATCCGACCTGACGGGACACGCACCGATCAGCGAGTCGAGGTCACCGGCGTGCACAACACGCTTCGAGCGGGCGGTGTGCCCATCTTTTACTGGCCCTATTTCAAGGGCTATGCCGAACGCATGCCGATCACCGGCCAGTCCACGAGTTTCGAGAATTACCGCGGCGTGGGCATCGAAGTCAAGTGGGACCTCCCGACGCTGCTGGGCATGGAGCCGCTCACCGAAGACACCCTGACGCTGGAGACTGCGGGATACCTCAAGCGCGGTCCGGCCATGGGACTCGACTGGTCTTGGAACCGTCCCGGAGAACATGGCAAGCTCGATCTCTGGGGCATCCACGACGACACGAATCGTGAGGAAAAGCTCAGCACGGGCATCGTCCAGCAAGTGCCGAAGACCTGGAGAGGCCAACTGCAGTTCGAGGATCGGATTGACCTGGGCAACGACTGGCGCGTCCAGGCGCAGGCCTCGTGGATTTCGGACGCGACTTTTATCAACTCATGGTTCCCGAAGGACTTCCAGACCCGGCGAGAGTATGAGACAAGTTTCTATGTGGCCCAGGACAAGGGGTCGTCCTCACTCTCCGCGCTTGTGGACTACTCACTCAACGACTTCGTCTCCAACAGTTGGCTGCTCGCCTCTCAGGGATTCATGCTCGATGAGTTCCCGAAGGCGTCCTACCGGCGCTTCGGAAACGACCTCTTCGACACCCTGACCTACAGCGGCGACATTTCATTCAGCCGGTTCAAGGCGATCATTCCCGGGGGAACCGCCGCCGACAACGGCATCAACGTCAACGCCTTCAGGGGACCAGACGTCGTGTTCGGTGCTAACGATGACATTGCGGACGCGCTTGCGCAGCGCGGCATCGGGGACGATTGGTCCTCCCGAGTCACCAGCATGCACCACCTCACCATGCCGCTGGAGTATGGCGGCGTTCAGGTCACACCATTCGCATCAGCCCAGCTTCAGGGGTTCCTCCAGAACAACGCCTCCGCAAGCAATGAAGCCGAAGACTTCCGAGGAATCGGCGGCGTAGGCATCCATGCCACGACGACCTTCCAACGGGTGTACAACGACGTTCACAACGACTCGCTTGGACTCCACCGGATGCGGCTCCTCCTGGACCCATGGGTTCGCGGCTGGCTCTCTGCCGCCAACTTCAATCCGGTCGAAGAACCTGATTACGATCCACTCGTGGACGCCACCTCACGCGGTGGTGCCGTCGAAGTCGGACTCCGACACCGCATTCAGACGCAGCGTGGTGGCGCTGGTCGCTGGTATGACGCCGACTGGCTGACGACCAATGTCGCTGCGACCTTCAGTACGGAGGACGCATCGAGGCGATGGTTCACGCCACGCTGGTACAGCAACCCACTCTGGGCGTCGTTTGGCAACTTTGTCAACGGCTCCTATGACTTCCGACCGGCCGAAGCCATCACGTTCACCGGCGAGGGGGTCTGGGATCTCGATCTGGGAGACTTCACACGCTATGCCACCGCGGTGAACATCAATCACTCTCCCAGATTCTCCACTGGGGTGGCCTATCGGTACTTCGCCGTACCCGACGACTATGAGCAGGCCTTCCCCAACCAGTCGACGTCCGCCCTCGGTCAATTGTTGACGTTCCCGATCAACTACGAGATTTCGCGAACCTATCGAGTGGCCGTCAATCCCCAGTACAACTTCGCGGAGGATGACTTTCAGCAGGTCTCCGCCAACATCACGCGGAGGCTGCCGGACTTCGATCTGATCTTCACCGTCGGATACAGCGCCATTCAGGACGAAACGACGGTCAGCCTGCGGTTGGCCAACACGAAGTTCTAGAACGCAGCGATGCTGAGCATCCTGCACGCGGGCCGCTCAGGCACGCCCACTTCCGCCCATGATCGATGCGCGGGGTCAGCCCGACTTCCCGTCTGCACAAACCTCGGCAAAGAGCCGTTCAAAGGCCGCCACGTCGAGACGTTCACACCGAAGCGTCGGCTCGATCCCAGCCCGTGCCACGATCTGCTTCCCCAATACACCGCCGAGCTGTTTCCTCCGGCTGGCGAAGAGCCGCGTAATGAACGCCGCGTAGTCCCGATCCACGCTCACGCCAGGACGTCGCTCGATGGCCACCATCGCGCTGGTGACCTTCGGGGCGGGCCAGAAGCACGTCGGCGGCAAGGTCGCCACGCGGCTCACGTCGGCACCGGACCTGATGATGACGCCGAGTGGCCCCCACGCCCGTGTCCCGGGGTCGGCCGTCAGTCGGTCCGCCACTTCACGCTGCACAGTGACCCACTGCCCGAGGCATTCCGGATGTCCCAGCATGAGTTCCGCCATCAGCGGGCTGGCAATCTCGTACGGAAGATTGGCCACCAGTTTGAATGGCCGCCCGCCGAGCGCGGACCGGACCTCCTCGGCCAATCGTCGCTTCGATCCCAGGCAGTCGCCTTGAATCAACACCATGCGGTCACCAAGTCTGGACGCCACCAGTGCTGCGAGGTCGCGGTCAATCTCAACCGCCAGGACCTCTGCGCCACGATCGACCAGGGCCTCCGTCAGGGTGCCTGTCCCGGGACCGACTTCCAGTACCAGATCACCTTCGCGGACCCCCGAGGCGTCCACCAGGCGGCGAAGGAGGTTCTGATCGTGCAGGAAGTTCTGACCGAACCGCCTGCGAGGAGACAGTCCATGCTCGGCCAGCAGCCGCTTGATGTCGCCAAGCGTCTGCACCGCGATCAGGCCTTCCCGAGGTACTCGCCCGTCTCAGTGTTGATCCGCACTCGCTGACCATTCTCAATGAATGGCGGCACCCGCACACGGGCCCCCGTCTCGATCGTAGCTTCCTTGAGCTGATTGGTCGCGGTGGCGCCCTTGGGCTGAGGCGCCGTCTCCGTGACTTCCACTTCAACGGAAGGCGGAAGATCGATGCCGAGCGCCCGGCCCTCAAATACCATGACCGTGCACTCCAGATTCTCGACGAGCCAGTTCACCTGGTCACCGAGCAGGCCACCGTCAAGCTCCACCTGCTCGAAACTCTCGCCGTCCATGAAGACATACGGCCCCTTGCCGTGGCCGCTGGAGTCGTAGAGGTACTGCATCGTCCGGCGATCGATGGAGACGTCCTCGAGTTTGTCGCTTGAGTTGATCCGGTTGGTCTTGATCGTTCCGGTGTCCACGTTCTTCATCTTGGCCTGAACGTAGGCCGGCCCCTTCCCCGGCTTGACGTGGTCGGTGTCAAGAATGACCTGCAACTGACCATCGAAGATCAGTGCCTGCCCCTTTTTCAGATCCGTTGCCTTGATTGGCATGCCTTGATCTCCTGGCTCAGCGAGCGGTCGCTTCCGCTCGAGTCTCTCGCAGCACAGTCACCTTAATCTCTCCCGGGAAGGTCATTTCGTCCTCGACTCGCCTCGCAATCTTGTCAGCGATGACGAACGCCTGATCATCATTCACCCGGCCCGAGTCCACGATGACACGCACCTCGCGGCCGGCCTGAATGGCATAGGCTTCGCGCACCGAGCCTGCCTCCTTAGCGATGTCTTCCAGTTGGCGCAGTCGTTGAATGTACAGTTCCATCGACTCCCGACGCGCGCCCGGACGCGCCCCGGAGACCGCGTCGGCAGCCATGACGATCGGGGTGTACGGACTGGTCGCGGGGATGTCTCCGTGATGCCCACCGATCGCATTGAGCACTTCATCTCGCTGCTCACCGTATCGCTTCGCGAAGTCCATTCCGATGGCCGGGTGCCCACCCTCCATCTCATGGTCCATGGCCTTGCCGATGTCGTGGAGGAAACCACACCGCCGTGCCATCGCCCCGTCAAGACCGAGCTGGTCTGCGATGACCTGACTGAGATAGGCCACTTCCACCGAGTGCCGGAGCACGTTCTGGCCGAAACTCGTCCGGAAGTGCAACTTGCCCATGGCCTCGACGATCTTGGGATGCAAGCCGCGCATCTTCACTTCAACAACGGCTTCATTTCCCTTCTCAACAATGCGTTCTTCCAGATCCGACTTGACCGTTGCCACGATCTCCTCGACCCGAGAGGGATGCACCCGCCCGTCGGCCACCAGCCGCGCGAGTGACTCGCCTGCAATCGCCCTGCGAATCGGATCGAAGCATGAGACCGAAATCACGCCCGGCGTGTCGTCCACCAGCACATCGGCCCCGGTCGCCCGCTCGATGGCACGGATGTTGCGTCCCTCGCGTCCGATGATGCGTCCCTTGAGGTCGTCTGAGGGAATCTTGACCGACCGAACCGTCGAGTCTGCCACATGCTCTGCAGCGAATCGCTGAATCGCCATCAGGGTGATTTCCCGACTGTCCCGTTTGGCATCTGCCTCTGCCGATTCAATGATCTGCCGCTTCAGCGACGCCGCCTCTTCCTCGGACTCATGCCCGACGCGTTCCAGCAACTCGGCCTTGGCAGCGTCCACGCTCATGTCAGACACCTCGGCCAGTCTGGCCGTGATGTCCGCGTCTCGCGCTTCCACCGCGCCGGCACGTGCCTCCACCTCATCTTCGCGCGTCTGGACCTTGGACTGGCGCCGATCGAGAGTTGACTCTCGCTTGGAAAGCCGATCCAGCTTCTCTTCAAGGGCGTCTTCCCGCTTGGAGAGTCGATCCTGGCCCGCCTTGATCTCGGCACGCGCTTCAGAGGCTTCCCGATCCACCTCTTTCGCCCGCTCTTTGGCCGCACGCTCCGCATCGAGCTGCGCCTTCTGGCCAGCCGCTTCCGCCTCCGACCGGGCCGCTGCTCGAATGGTCTCCGCTTCCTTCTTCGCAGCCGTCACGACACTTCCGGTGATCAGCCGCAGCGCCAGTGCCCCAGCGATGCCTCCGACAATGACCCCGGCCAATAACGTGAACGCAGCGGTCCAGTCAAACGCCAACATGCGGGGGATGCCCTCGCCAGTGATATCAATCCACGCAGTCGCCATCGGCCCACGCTCCCGCTGCCGACAGACCTCTCTTGCACGCCCCGAAAGGCGTGGTGACACGGGCAGGGCCAGCGCCCCGCCACCCCACCGCCAAGCATGGCAGGAAGGGCGAACCGATGCTGGCCTGATCGGCCAGCCACATCACGCGGCCGTCCGCCGCGTGTCCCCCCAGGTTTGTCAGCGCGATCCATATCGAATCGCGACCTGAGCTACGCCGTTCTATCACGTGAGGCATGCCTCGCGTGTCGACCCATCGGCCGAGAAATCGGTCCGGCATCGTGTCGTGGCCGGCCGTGAAATCGAACCTCATCGCCGCGACGCCGCGACGGGTTTGGTCCGCCATGTATTCAGATGATCCACTATAACGGGTCCGGCTCCACCGTCCCCTCCCCGAGATTCGATATGGCTTCCCAGACCACCACGCTCGTCACGCGGACCCATCTGCGGCCATTTCTGGAACGCATTATCGGGGCAGGCTCCAGAGCGGACCGGCACCAACGGCTTCGGATGATCTTCCTCACCGCCGTTGGCGGGACCGCCGCGGGCGGCCTCCTGATCACGCTGATCCTGCAAGGGTCAGTCTCACTTGCCGTGGTCAGCTCGCGGGTGTTTGAGTGGACGGCGGTGGTTGAACTGGCCGCCATCTGCCTCTTCACACCCATCTTCATGGCAGGGACCATCTCGCAGGAGTCGTCTCCCCGAACGTGGGATCTCCTCCGAACCACGCCGGTCTCATCGTTTGGAATCGTGGCCGGCAATCTGCTCGGGCGATTGTTCTTCATTCTCGCGTTGATTCTGGCGGTCCTCCCAATGTTGTTGGGGCTCCAGATTCTGGGAGGCGTCGGTCCCAGACCCCTGCTGCTGGCCGCCGCGATCTCGGCGTGTACGGCGATGGTGGTGGCCGCCGTGGCAGTCACACTGTCGGCGACTCGCTCGGGAGGCCGTCAGGCGGTCATCTGGTTCTTCGTCGGGGTCGTCGCCGTCCTGGCCGCCACCTGGGCAGGCCATGCATGGATCCGCCAACCGATCGTCGGCACGGTTGATGCCTGGGCGACATCCTGGATGACCCCGCTCAACCCGTTCCTCACACTAGAGACTGTGCTGCACCCGTCCACGCTCAGACCACTGGCCCCACCGGACGCCAGCGGCTTGACCCGTTTCTGGCTGTCCAGACCGGTGCTGGCGTTTGCCGCAGCCAGCGGCCTGGTGACGCTCCTGCTGATCGGGTGGGCCACACTGCGGGTCCGCATGCTCGGCCCGCTCCTGGGGACTGGCGGGCAGCGGCGAAGTCGATCCACGCGGCGGCACCGCCCTGTCGGGCTCAATCCCATCGCGTGGCGGGCCAGTGCGGGCCGGCCGCGCGGGCGGATGGCCGACCTGGGCCGCTGGGGATGGGCTACAGCAGGCGTGCTCACCGCCGTCATCGTCCTCTCGCTCGCGGGCGGGCGCCTCATCTCACCGGCAGCAGCCCGCGCGGTGCTGACCGTCGCCGTAGGAATCGAAATCGCTTCGCTCGTGCTGATTGCCAGCACGACCGCCGCTCTTTCGGTCGCCAACGATCGCGCCAATGGCTCCCTGGACCTCCTGCTCACGACGCCCATCCAACCCAGGTTGTACCTCCGCGGCACCCTGCGGGGACTGGTCCGTCATGTCATACCGATGCTGCTTCCGCCGATCTTCACCCTGATGGTGTCAGCGATCGTCGCCGCGCTGATGGCACCCGCCACTGTTCAACCAACGCCATCATGGGGCGGGATGATTGCACTGGCGCTCGTACTCATTCCCTTCACCGCCGTCTGCATCGCCATGGGCATGTCATGGTCGGTGCGGAGCAGGCGTCCCTTGCAGGCTGTCTGCTGGACCGTAGGTCTGGCCAGCCTGGCGGCGGGCTTGTTTGTGCCCTGCGTGCTCCCCGGCGCCGCCGCGGCTCCCTGGTGGACCGCCCCGCTCATCACGCTGAGTCCGATGGCGGCGCTGACTATGGCGGCATCCGGCCCCGTGGCCGTCTCGGCCTCTCCGTGGGCGGGCCTGGCGTTTGATCAATGGTACTTCGCCGCGAGCGGGCTCTTCGCCGCGATCGTCTGGTCCGCCCTGGCCGCCATGTTCATGCAGACCACCGCGAGGATCTTCGTGGTCACGGTCAGACGGTTAGCCGGCGGGGTGTGAGAGGCTCACACAAGAATGGCCGCAGGGTGTTCGATGAGTTCCTTGAGCGTGGCGAGGTACCTCGCCGCGGTGGCACCATCGACGACCCTGTGATCGTTGCTCAGCGTCGCGTTCATCTCCCACCCGACTGCGAGCTCACCATCTCGAACCACCGGCTTCTGAATACTCGCGCCGACCGCGAGAATGGCGCTGTTGGGTGGATTGATGATGGCGGTAAACGCATCGACGCCAAACATGCCGAGGTTGGAGATGGTGAAGGTGGCGCCCTCCATGTCCTCTGGCGAGAGTCCCCGCGTCCGAGCCTTCTCGGCGTGCGCACGAGTTTCGGCACTGATCGCGCGCAGGCTCTTGGTGTCTGCGCCGCGGATCACCGGCACCACCAGACCTCCGCCGCGTTCCTCTGGTAGCGCCACCGCGACACCAATGTTCACGTCACCGTGATACACGATCGCATCGCCGTCCCATGACGCATTCATCAGTGGGTTTCGGTGCATGGCCACGCCGCAGGCCCGCACGATCAGGTCATTGACACTCAACTTCACGCCCTGATCTGCCAACTCCTCATTGAGCTGCCGCCGAAGCGCCATGAGTGCATCCATCGCCAACACCATGGAGACCTGATAGTGCGGAATGTCCTGTTTGGATTCCACCAGCCGTCGCGCGATGGTCTGCCGCATGCCACTGACCGGCTCACGCCGATCATTGCTCGCCACGGCCAGTGCCGCCCCGTGGACCGGCGTCGCAGGTACTGCCAACGGGGCCGCTGGCATGACCTCGACCGGCGGGGGCTCGGTGCGAGCCGCGGGTGGCACCGCTGCCTTGACTTCTGCAGTCGCGCTCGCCGCAGTCAGGACGTCCCGCTTGACGATCCGACCTCCT
Organism: uncultured Isosphaeraceae bacterium; assembly: GCA_964417845.1. Lineage (GTDB taxonomy): Bacteria > Planctomycetota > Phycisphaerae > Phycisphaerales > SM1A02 > UBA12567. Next base: position 8,564 of record CAYQJN010000023.1, on the reverse strand, counting down.
GGCCCCGACCCCTCGATGGTCTGCAGGTCCACGCCGTGCGTCTCTGCCAGTCGCCGGGCCACGGGCGTCACACGCTGGTGCCCTCCGCGGCGATCAGAAGACGATTCCGCCGAACGGATTGGCGGTGATGTCGCTGGCGCCGGGGCAGGCGTGTTCGACTCGGCAGCCGGAATGGGGGCGGCCGTGGCGTCCTCTCCGTCCTCCGCCAGCGTGGCCACGACCGTGCCGATGTCCACCGCCACGCCCTCCTGGACGTTGATGCTGGCCACATGACCATCGTCGAATGACTGCATCTCCATGGTGGCTTTGTCAGTCTCGACATCAGCGATCACGTCGCCGGCCGACACTTCGTCGCCGGCAGCCACGTGCCACTTGATAATCGTGCCCTTCTCCATCGTGTCGGAGAGTCTGGGCATGGTGATTTCGATCGACATAGGGGACGCCTTTCGAGAACTGCCGCTCAGGCGTTGTAGGTGACGCTTCGCACGGCCTCGCAGATCTTGCGGGCGTTCGGAAGCATTTCCTGCTCAAGGTTCCATGCATAGGGCGCGGGAACATCGTCGCTGTGCACGCGGTGCACATGATTGTCAAGATCGTCGAAGCACACGCGGTGAATCTCTGCGGCCACCTCTGAGCCAACCGACGCGAATGACCATGACTGGTCCACTACGACGCAGCAGTTGGTCCGTCGAACGGAGGCTGCGATGGTGTCGAGATCCAGCGGCTTGATCGACCGGCCGTCGATCACCTCGCACTCGATGCCCTCCGCGGCGAGCGCTTCCGCCGCTTCAAGGCAGAAGTGAACCGGACGACCGAAGCTCACGACCGTGCAGTCGCCGCCCTCTCGAATCACTTCGGCGGTTCCGATCGGCAGTGTGTACGACGACTCAGGCACATCGCCCGTCATCGCCAGCATCCGCTCGCTCTCCAGGCAGAAGACGGGGTTGTCATCCTGAATCGCCGCGGTCAACAGTCCCTTGGCGCTGTACGGCGTCGCCGGAATGATGATCTTCATGCCCGGGACATTGGCGTACAGGGACTCAACACACCAGGAATGCGTCGAGCCAAGTTGCCCTCCGGCGCCGTCATTACCCCTGAACACGATCGGACATCCGAACTGGCCACCGCTCATGTAGAGCATCTTCGGAGCGTTGTTGAGAATCGGATCGGCGGCGACGAGGCTGAAGGACCAGGACATGAACTCCACGATCGGTCGAAGGCCCACCATGGCAGCACCGATCCCCATGCCGGCGAAGCCGCTCTCGGAGATCGGCATGTCAATGACCCGCCGGTCCCCGAACTCCTCGAGCATTCCCTTGCTCACCTTGTAGGCGCCGTCGTACTGCGCGACTTCTTCCCCGAGCAGAAACACGCGATCATCGCGCCGCATTTCATCACTCATGGCTTCCCGCAAGGCATCTCGAAAGGCAATCTCACGCATCAGGCTGGCTCCGATCCGTTCGGCGGCGCTGCAGGAAGGCCGGCAGAGACGTCCCGGTGTAGGGCCCCCACGAATCGACGTAGACATCGTGATACAACTCATCGAGCCCGGGCTCCGGCGATGCCTCCGCCCACTTGACGGCGGCTCGGATCTCCGCGCGAATCTCCTTGCCGATCGCTTTGAACTCCTCACCCGTGAGCTGGTCCTGATCGACCAGATGTGCGGCGAGGCGCTCGATCGGGTCTTCCTGTTCCCACTGTGACTCTTCGTCGTGGGTTCGGTACTTACGCGGGTCGGACATCGAGTGCCCTTTGAATCGGTAGCACCGCATGTCCACCCAGCATGGCCGGCTGGTCTCTCGGCATCGGTCAGCCAGCGGCTTCATCCCTCGGTAGACGTCCAGCACGTCCATGCCCTCCAGGACGGCCGCATTCATGTCGTAGGCCTGCGCCCGCTCGACAATGCTCGAGCCCGCAGCAGTACACCGCTCGATCGCCGTACCCATGGCGTAGAGGTTGTTTTCGACGATGAAGATGACCGGCAGGTCCAGCACACCGGCCAGATTCATGGCCTCGTGCACGGCCCCCTGGTTGATCGCCCCGTCTCCCATGAAGCAGAGGGTGACGTGGCTGCTCCGGCCTCCGTTCATGACCTCGTCCCGATACTTCGTTGCAAATGCAAGTCCTGCCCCAAGAGGAACTTGCGCGCCCACAATGCCGTGTCCACCATACATATGGTGCTCGGCATCGAAGAAGTGCATCGACCCGCCTTTGCCCTTGGCACATCCTCCGATGCGGCCAAAGAGTTCGGCCATGCCGACTTCCGGCGCCATACCTCGGGCCAACGCGTGGCCGTGGTCCCGGTAGGCCGTGATCACAGGGTCATCGTCGTTGACCGCCGCCAGAGAGCCCACGGCCACCGCTTCCTGACCGTTGTAGACGTGCAGAAAGCCGCCAGCCAGACGATTCTGATAGGCCTGCATGGAACGGACTTCGAATTCGCGAATCCGCATCATGTCGCGCAGCCAGCGTTTGAGAACCGCTGCATCCGGCAGCGGGACGTCTTGAAGCCGTTTCTGGGTGGTCTGGTCGGGTTGTGTCATGGGTGCCGCCGTCATGTGAGTGCCGAGCGGCGCAGTATACCCGGCGTGCGGCACGCCTCCGGAGGCTACGCCGTATCCCGAGATCGACTCCGGCGCCAGCACCTCGGCACGCGGCCACCATCCCCAGGCCCCTCTCCCAGAACCCCTTTCCCCGAAAGAAGGAGTTCCGCCCTCCGGCGATCGGGGAACACCTCACCTGCGACCTCTTCGCCCCGATTCACGCCATCCTCCCGCTGCGGTGGCCCCGGCCGGGACCGCCACCGCCGGCCTCACGGGGCGAGGGACCCTGCATCGGATCGGACCTCGCCGCCCAAAATCGGCCATCAGCGTGGATCTGACGGTACACTCCAACGGAATATCGTGGAGGGGCACGCTGGCCATCGCACCGCGCGAACCGGCGCGGTGTGCTAACGCGGCGACGACCCCAAGACTCGGAGCGATAAGAGCATGGATCTCAAGTACTGGGCACCTCTGGTTGGTCTGATTGCCACTGGTATCACTGTGATGCCATCGCAGGCGGACACCTATTACTGCAATGACGAGTATCTGGAGGGCGAAGAGCCCGAGGATTGCGACGGAACCGACTACGAAGGGCCTTCAGCGATCCAGGACGCCATGGAGGACATCGTGGATGGCGACGTCCTGGTCCTCTGCCCCGGCATGTACTTCGCGCCAGACGCGGCCGATCCGGAAACGGAGGCTGTCATGGTGCCCCGCACCGACGGCGTGCCGCTGCTGCGGTTCACCATCACGAAACATCCCGACCCGAGCGTTCTGCCCAGCAACTGCATCATCAGCGGTAACTACGACTTCGCCATTTACCGCCAGAGCAACCCTGACATGAACGTGACCTTCGACCAGGTCCAGCTTTCACAGGGCCTGGCCTGGATTGAGGATCTCGATGGAGAGCCGTTCGACAGCATCACGGGAATCGAAGACTCCGGCGGTGGTGCCATTCATGTCACGGGCGGCACCGTCAACATGACGGATTGCATCGTGGGCGGATTCGTAGGGCTCGCTCCCGGGACCAATCGAACGAACAGTGAGATCGGAGAAGACGGATACGGCGGCGCCATCTATGTCGGTGGCGAAGGCGTGGTCAATCTGACCTCCACCGAGGTGTCGAACAACCTCTCGCTGAACTACGGAGGCGGCGCGTTCCAGAACGTGGGCGGCACCCTCAACGTCCGCGGCTGCACGTTTTCAGCCAACACCGCCTACTTCGCCGGCGGCGGCATTGCGTCCCATGACGATGCCCAGCCCGTACTCACCTATGCGGACGCACTGGACCCCGAAGGTACGCGAACGGTGCTCATCGGCAACTCAGCCGAGATCTACTCGAACACCATCTGGGGCGATTGGGACTGTGGAAGCGATCTCTCACACGAGGATTGCGATGAGCAGGAGCACCTCCATGTCTGCTTCTGTAGCGCTGATGAAGAGGTCGAGTGTGATCCCGCCTCAGCGACCATTCCCGTCAATGACGGGGACGACCTGCAGGCGGCCATTGACGCAGCGGGCACAAATGATGTCCTGTTCGTCTACCCCGGCACCTATGACGCCATCGACTTTGACGGCAAAATCATCTCGCTGATCGCGCTCGACCCGACACCGGGCACCACCATCATCGATGCGGGCGGAAGTGGCCCGGCCATCAAAGCCACGTCGGATGAGCAGCCCGACTCCGTCGTCCGAGGCTTCCTGATCACCAACGGGTCCGGCACCTGGTATGAGGACTCGTCGGGCATTGAGGCAGGAATGGGTGATGACAGCGGGTCTCCCATGGGCCGGTACGGCGGTGGACTGATCGTCCATGCGGGCGGACCGTTCATCGACGAGTGCTCGATCAGCAACTGCTCGGCCCAGGCCAACGGTGGAGGCATCTACGCCGGTGGCGGCGGACAACCGATCATCAACGACGCCGTCTTCTGCAACAACACGCCCAACCACATCGCAGGCAGCCACATCAACACCGGCACCAACTGCATGGCGATCGCGTGCACGGATCTCGACAACAACGGCATCACGGACGAGTGCGATACCCCCGGCAGCGATGTCTGGACGGTGACCACGGACGCCGACTCTATGACCATCCAGGAGGCCATCAACGCCGCCGGCATCGGAGACACGGTCATTCTGGCCGCAGGCACCTATGACGAGCCATTCACGCTCTACGGCAAGGCCATTTCCGTGGTGGGCGCCGGGATGGGCGAGACGATCATCGACGGCGGACCAATCCAGTTCATCTACGCCGAGACCAATGCCACCGTCCTGGAGGATATGACGCTCACTGGAGGCCAGGGCGAGAGCATCGTCACGATCTCCTCATCGAGCCCGACGCTTCGGTCCATCGAATTCACGGAGAACCAGGCGGTCTACGGCGGCGGCCTGACCATCTCCGATGAAAGCGATCCGGTCATCGAGTCATGCATCTTCGACAACAACGAAGCGGCCGCGACCGGAGGCGGCGTGTTCATTTCGAACAACTCGGACCCGAGCTTCAGCAACTGTAGTTTCATCGACAATGCCTCGGGGCACGGCGGGGGCGGCGTCGGCATCGAGAACACCCTCAGTGCCTACGGCGCCGAGTATCCCCCTGGCTGCGCCCCCACGTTTGACTCCTGCAGTTTCACCACCAACTCGGCAGGTTCATGGGGCGGCGGACTGGTGTCCGGCCCCTATGCCAACCCCACGCTCACCGATTGTGTCCTGCAGGGCAATGCCTCGACCGATTCCGGCGGCGGCATCTACGTGCTTGTGCCGAGCGACCACTTGAACAGTGACGGCGGCGAGCCTTCGGCGAATGACCTCCCCGTGCTCAATGACACGCAGTTGCTGTGCAACACTGGTGAAGGCCAGAATCCGGCGCAAATCAACACTTCTCCCCTGTGGGGTCAGTTGTACTCCGGGAATGGCAACACCTTCGACGGGACCTGCAGTGATTGCAGCCCGGACGTCAACGGCGACCTGACCATCAACGTCCTGGACCTGGTCCGGGTGCTTGCCGCTGACACGTGGGACTCAACCTGTCCCGCCACGTGCCCTGAAGACATCAACGGCGACCTGCTCGTCAATGTGCAGGATCTCCTCCTGATCCTTCATCACTGGAACAAGAACTGTCCCGTCGGATGACGGACATGGCCCCCGGGCCGGCCCACCCGGCCCCTGACGCGGCCCACGCCGCACGCTGGAGCACGCTCTCATGATGACCAATGCACCGGTCTGGATGACCCTGGCCGCACTGACAACGACCACCGCCGCCTTCGGCCAGGTCGTCAACAGTGAAACGCTCGACGAGTATGACACGATTCAGGATGCGATCGACGCATGGGACTCCGGCGTCGGCGGCTCGCTTGTCGTCATGCCAGGCACCTACACGGCGTCGGACTCCTGGGTCGTCGACTTCCGAGGCAAGCCGATCTACTTGAGATCAATCGATGGCGCCGCCACCACGATCATCGACGGCGAAGGGCTTCGCGGTTGCTTCCGCTGTGAGACCGGAGAGGGCCTTTCAACGATCATCGAGGGGTTCACCATCACCAACGGCATGAATGCCTCCGGCAGCGGCGGCATCCAGTGCCAGAACACGGACCCCACCATTCGTGATTGCGTCTTCACCGACAACACATCGCTGGTGTCTGGCGGCGCCATTCGAGTCCTAGGCGGCGACCCATCCATCACCGACTGCTCCTTCTCCGGAAACGCAGCCGCCCACGGCGGCGCCGTGTCTCTGGAATCGTGCGAGCCGACCTTCACCGATTGCACCTTCACGTCCAACACCGCAACCGGCACTGGTGGCGCCATCCGCCTTGCTGGCTGCACGCTCACGCTGGCTGATCACACCTTCACGAACAACTCGGCAGACGGCGGCGGCGGCGCCCTGGCAACGTCGTCATCGACCCTCACCATGCAGGGCCTCACCTTCACCGGCAATTCCGCGAGCGGCGATGGCGGCGCCGTCTCACTCTCCAGTTCAGACGTTGCGATCACCGACTCAGACTTCACGTCCAACAGCGCCGCCAACAACGACGGCGGCGCCGTGCACTGCAACAGCTCCATGGTGGACTTTTCGAGTATCACGTTCTCGAACAACACCGTGACTGGGCTCAACGGCGACGGCGGCGCAGTCCGCTGCGCCGCAGCCACAACCCCCACCTTCACCACCTGCACCTTCACGAGCAACGGTTCTCAGCACGACGGCGGCGCCATCCACTGCACCGGATCCAGCAATCCGACGATCGACAACTGCCTCATCGAAGACAACACGGCGTCCTACAACGGTGGCGGCGTGTTCTGTGATTTCAGCCAGGCTATCATCAGGAACGGGTGCGATATCCGAGCCAATACCGCCGGGATCCAGGGAGGCGGCCTCTACAGCTCCGACTCGGGCAGCCAGCCCATTCCGGATGTGAGCGACGCGACCTTCTGCGGCAACGTTCCGAATCAGGTCCACGGCGACTGGGACAACATCGGTGGCAACTGCCTGGCCTTCACCTGTCTGGATATGAATGGTGATGGCGCACCTGACGGCTGCGACAGCGACCGTCTCGTGCCCGACGAGTATGACTACATCGACGAGGCAGTACATGCAGCCAATGACGACGACACCATCATCGTGGCGCCGGGCACCTACGGCCCCCCCGTCACGCAGGGCGTGACATTCACGCTGAATCCCAGAGGCAAGCGCCTCACGATTCGCTCTTCGATGGGTGCCACGGAGACGACGCTCACCGGAGAAGGTGTCTTCCCGGTCGTCGTATTCGAGAATGGCGAAGGCGGAAGCGTCCTGCTGGACGGATTCACGATCACGAACGGCTACAACCTGCAGTACGGCGGTGGCATGGTGTTCTCTGGCGCCTGCGCTCCCACCATCACCAACTGCATCATCACCGGCAACTACGCGACCTATGGCGGCGGATTTGCCTGCCTGGATGGGGCAGCACCGACGATGGCGCACACCCTCGTTACCGGCAACATTGGTGGTTCAGGCGGAGGCGGCCTGCTCAAGGACTCCTCGCCCTCGCTCTCAACCGTCACATTCTCAGAGAACGAGGTGACCGGCTCCGGCGGTGGTGGTGGCCTCTGGATTTCGGGCGGATCGCCGGTCATTACCAACTGCCTCTTCGACGGCAACACGACCAGCGGCACGGCCGGTTACGGAGGCGGCATGCGGGTCATGGCACTTGCGGATGTCATGCTGACCAACTGCTCGGTCACCAACAACGAGTCAAGTTCACATGGCGGCGGCCTGGCAGTCAGCAGTTACTCCACACTGACGGCCTCAGATTGCGTGATTTCGGGCAACCAGTGTGTCGGCACGATCGCGGGAGATGGCGGTGGACTCTACGCGGACATCGGCAGCACCATGACATTGTCCACCACCGACATCGAAGACAATAGCGCCCTCAACTACGGCGGTGGCATCTTTGCAGAGGACACGCCAGTCACAGCCAACGCCCTGTCGATTCGCGGGAACACCGCCGTGGATGGCGCGGGCGTCTACATGACGGCGATCCTCCCCTTCGACATAGACTCAAGACTCACCGACTCGACCTTCGCCAACAACACGGCGAGCGGCCAGGGTGGCGGCCTCTTCAACTCTGATGCGAGAACAACGACCACTCTGATCGGGTGCACCGTGTCCGGCAACGTGGCGGACACGGGAGGCGGCAGTTATCTCCAGAGCGGTGGGCTGAACCTCTCCGGCACGCTCTTCTGCGGCAATCAGCCGCAGCATGCTTCGGGTGGTTACACGGACGATGGCGGCAACACGGAGAACCTCATCTGCGCCGAGTGCGTCGGTGACATGGACGGCTCCAATACGGTGGATGTGGTCGACCTTCAGCAGCTCTTTGACCGCTGGGCCGAAGACTGTGGCCACCCGGCGGCGGACCCCTGCTACGAGGACATCACTGGCGATCAGAAGATCGGCATTCATGATCTGATGCAGGTCCTGACCAACTGGGGCCAGTGCCTCTGACCACGCAGCCTCAAGCCAACGATCTAACCACAAGCGGCGAG
>CAYQJN010000022.1:14621-24374 GCA_964417845.1 uncultured Isosphaeraceae bacterium | reverse complement strand
GCCGCTCGGCGTGGGGTGCGCTTGTCAGCGAGATCATGCTGCAACAGACGCAGGTCGCTCGTGTCCTTGAGCGATTCGATCCATTCATGGCGAGGTTTCCGTCGCCAGGGGCGTTGGCGAGGGCGTCCGAGGATGAGGTACTTCGACACTGGCAGGGCCTCGGGTACTACCGACGAGCCCGTCACTTACGGGCGGCAGCGATCTTCATTGAATCGCAACTCGGCGGCGAAGTGCCGCTTGATGTGCCGACACTGATGCAGCTTTCCGGTGTGGGCAGATACACGGCCGGGAGTATGGCGTCGATCGTTGGTGGGGCGCGCGAACCTATTGTCGACGGGAACATCACGAGAGTGATTGCTCGTCTGGAAGGCGATGGGGCGCCTGTCTCGGATCCAGCATTCGTGCAGCGAAAGTGGGACCACGCGCAGCGGCTTGTGGAGGCGTCCGCATCGCCGGCGCTGTTGAACGAAGGATTGATGGAACTTGGGGCCGTGGTATGCCTTCCGGCAAACCCAACATGTGACGCGTGCCCGCTGAAGAATGACTGCCAGTCGCGAGCGGCGGGCACGACCAGTTCCATCCCGCAACCGAAGGCTCGCACGCGACAGCAGGCCGTCCATCATCACACAGTGATCATTCTTCGAAGAGGGCATCTTCTTCTGGAGCAACGTCCGACCAATGGACTCTGGGGCGGGCTCTGGCAGCCGCCGACGGTGGAATCGCGGCGGCGACTGCCGGAGGCGAAGATTCTGGACGGACTCTCGCTGCCACTGGCGTCGATTCAGGCGCGGGGGGCGCTTCGCAGGCAACTGACACATCGCATCGTGCACATGCATCTGCACGAGGGCGTTCTGACACCTCGCGCCAGAGTGGCAGCGAAGCCAGGCCGCCAATGGGTTCCTCAGAGGCACTTGAACCGGATCCCGCTCAGCAACGCAGCCAGGGCAGCACTGGCGACCGTCCTTGCGGATTGACGCGGTGAGACGCGTGTTCCCGGAGCGTGAGGGGGCATTTTAGAAAAAGTGATATGTCGCTGACAGAATCCTGCGGCGAGTCCGGATCCATGGTGAGGCGAGATCAACCGCCTGCACATTCAGACAACCATGCTCCCTTGCACACGGACAGGGCTCGCCGACGGTCGGCGTGCCTTGTTCGCATTTTGCCTGGTCCACCCACTCGTGGGGAGGCATCACCCTGCCTCGGCAGACTCCATGCGGGCGGTCTCTTCAACGGACTCTTCCGGGTACGCAATGCGACCGTGGTGAATGGCGCACACCCTGGTCAGGATGGACTCCTTGACCTTGGCAAGGTCGGCCAGCGTCAGTGGGGTCTGATCGAATTGGCCGTCGAGCAATCGCTTGCGGGCGAGTTCGTGAACCAGGCCCTCGATCTGTCCGGGCGTGGGATCGGCCATCGCTCTGGTGGCGCTCTCGACGCAGTCGGCGAGCATGAGGATGGCCGACTCGCGGGTCTGGGGCCGTGGCCCGGGATACCTGAACTCGACCTCCTGAGGCGTCTGCTTGTCTCCTTCTTCCTCCGCTCGCTGTCGGGCGGCGTGATAGAAGTACTCAACAAGCGTCGTGCCGTGGTGGGACTCGATGAAGTGGATGATCTCTCTTGGGATCCGAAACTCCCTGGCGAGTTCGATGCCGTCCTTGACGTGTCCGATGATCACCAGCAGGCTCATGGCCGGGCTGAGGTTGTCGTGCCGATTCTCTCCACCTTGTTGGTTTTCCACGAAGTACTGCGGCTTGTGCATTTTGCCGATGTCGTGGTACAGCCCGCCAACGTAGACGAGGAGCCCATCGGCGCCGATTGACTCGGCAGCTGCTTCCGCAATGCTCGCCACCTGCAGTGAATGGTCATAGGTTCCCGGTGCTCGCTGCTGCAGCTCGCGAAGCAATGGGCGGCGTGGATCTCGAAGTTCTGCCAGCGTCATACCCGTCGTGATGTGAAACACGCGTTCGACGCTGGGCAGAATGCCGAGCACGAGGAACCCGACGCACATGGCGGCGCCAGCGGCCTGGGCGCCATCACCAAGAATCTGGCCCCACGCAGAAGTGAATCCCGGGAGCTCAATCATCGAGACTACGATGGCGGCCGTCGCGGAGAGTGCCGCGGTGATTGTGGAGGCGCGAATCAGGCACGCGCGGCTGCGTACCTCATCGAGTTGAGACACCAGCGTTCCGGCGCTGGCCATCAGCAGGACAAACCAGCCGGCGGACTCCTGCGTCGCAAGGGCCAAGGCTGCGGCCTGAATCGCAGCGACCGTGATGGCGAGCCGTTGGTCATACGCCAACCGAAGGATGGTGGTCGCCAGCAGCATGGGACCGAGGGCTGCTGCCAGCTTGAGTGCAGGCGCATCGACCGCGATGAGCAGGCTGACAGAGAGCATTAGGAGCACCAGCAGGCAGATGGCAACAAGCCGCAGTGGGTTTTTCGCAATTCTCGTGTGCGTCATGGACGTTGCGGCGGCGAGCAGAATGGAGAATCCTGCCAGGAGCAACGCCAGCCCGATGCGGGGAAGCCAACGTGAGGCCCACGAGCCCTCGGAGGCGAAGATGGCCATCTCTCTGGAGACCTCCTCGACCTGGGCGTCGGTGATCGGCGAGCCGGGACCGTAGAGCGTTTCGCCCGCAGCATGCTCGATCATCACCGGTTCGATTCCGGCGGACGCTTCGGCTCGCAGCTGTTCAGTGCGCTCTCGATCAAGGAGGAGTGAGGGACGTGCTTCAACAGTAATGCGCCGGGCGACCAGATCGACGACCGATTCAGGGAAGCCGGCTCGGCGCGCGATCTCCCGAAGCCGAGGGGGAATGGCGTCGGTGTCCAGGCTGGCCACGTTGAGCGGTTCTCCTCGCAGCGGACGTTGATAGGTTCCATCGGGCATGCCCAGTGCGCGATTGGTGGCCGCCTGTGTCGAGAAGAGTTGGAACGTCTCCGGGTCGAGAATGGGAGCCTGTATCAGCGATTCGGACACCAGTCCGTTGGTCCACTTCGTCCAGGCATCAGTGGGGCCACCGGGGCCGGCAAAAAGTCTGACGGCGTTGAGCCTGGCCTCATTGAGGCCAAACGACGATCTCAGCGTGTCCGCCACGTCGGAGACTGACTCGGTCCCGGCCACGGCTGTGGGAAGGCCATGGAGAGAAGACCGCAGCCGATCCAGCGCCGCTTCGTTCGGCACGTAGATGAACGGCGATGCCGCCCGGGCTTCTGCTCGCCGGGTCTGCGTGGCCGCCTTGTTTTCGATGCGATACTCCAGCCGCGTCACTCGGGCTGATTTGGGGACCAACCCGGGGTAGATGAAGGCCTGCTCACGGGCCCAACTGACCAGAACACTCACACCGATGAGAAAGGTCAAGATGATGACCGCAGATCGGGTGAATTCGGGCTGCCCCATCAGCCTGCGGAGGTCTGCCGTGGGCTTGGGGATGTTGCGTCGAATCTCCTGGCGACGTTGCTCGCTTCGACCAGGGCCTCGCGATTTCTTGGAGGTGCTCATGCCGTGAGGTCCGGGAGAGGATGGGGGCAGTGTACCCCTGCATCGGAGTGGTGCGGTAGCCTCTCTGTGTCGGCTGGACGGCGTGTGGAGGCCTTGAAATGAGACTGAGTCCGGAAAAATGGGTGTTGGTGCCGCTGGCTGTGTCTCTCGGAGGGTGCACGGCGGAGATTGGCGTGCCTGCGCCAGCGGCCAGCGTGGAGCTCACGATCGAGGCGCAGCGACGTGCCAGGGACGTGATGGCGGCTGCTGTGGTCGCGGACTCGGAGGAACCGGCTCTGGAACTGCGCTCGGCCGAGTGGCGGTGGGGCGACCTGGAGGATGCTGTGAGGTCGGCGGGGCGCGCCGGGGCCGTTCGGTTTGCCGTCATCAATGCCCGGATCGATGAGGACTCGGCCGTCTTCGAACTCGAGACCATGGCGCACTGGCCTGCGGTCATCCACGTTGTCCGGAGCCCTGGCGCCTTCCCGTTGATGACCTCAGCGGTAGGGCCATGGCCCAGTGAGGCACACGCCCGCCGGCAGGCGTCCGAGATCGAGCAGGCGGTGGCGGTCGCGCTTCGAGCGTGGGGCCGCAAGCCGGCGCTTCCTACGAACTGAGACTCACGCAGGAGTCGCTCGGTGAAACTTGGTGGCCTGCTGGAAGCCTGCGGCGGCGTTCAGGAGGGTCGCGTCTGCGAGCACCGGTCCCTGCAACTGAACACCGATCGGTAGCGTCTCGCCATCAATCTCCGTGGTGCCTCCTGGCATGGAGAGGCCACAGATGCCCGCGATGTTGGCTGTGACCGTGTACTTGTCGCAGAGGTACATCGAAAGCGGGTCATCGAACTCGCCAAGCCTGAATGCCGGAGCCGGTACGGTGGGGCCAAGAAGCAGATCGACCTTCGAGAAAACCCTCGCATACTCGTCATGAATGAGGCGTCGGACCTGAAGCGCGCGTGTGTAGTAGGCGTCGTAATACCCGGCGCTGAGCACGTAGGTGCCCAGCATGATCCGGCGCGTTGCTTCTGCTCCGAGGCCCTCGCTCCGGCTTCGGTCATAGACCTCATCGAGCGTGGCGCCCGGATCCTCCACGCGGCGGCCGTATCGGATACCGTCAAACCTCGCCAGGTTGCTCGATGCCTCTGCAGGGCCAAGAACGTAGTAGCAGGCAATGCCCAGTTCGGTCGCTTCAAGATTGACCGGGACGATGGTGCAGCCAAGCGACGCGAATGTGTCTGCGGCGGCGGCGACTGCCTCGTTGACGGCAGGGTGGTTGCCTTCGTCGAGATGCTCTTGAGGGATCCCGATTCGCAGGCTGGTCAGATCATGGTCGATGTCGAAGTCGGCAGGCGCCTTGGCTGACGTGTCATCCCGCGGGTCCATGCCCGCCATGACCGACATGACCGATGCTGCGTCGGTCGCGGATCGCGTGAAGGGGCCGATCTGATCCATGCTCGGCGCGAAGGACACAAGCCCCCATCGACTCACGCGTCCCCCCGTTGGCTTCAGTCCAGTCACGCCACAGAGCGCGGCCGGTTGTCTGATCGACCCGCCCGTGTCGCTCCCAAGTGCGCACGGAACAAAACCTGCCGCGACGGCTGCGGCGCTTCCTCCCGATGATCCTCCGGGAACACGGTTGCTGCCCCAAGGATTCCTCACCGGACCAAACGCGCAGTGCTCCGTTGAGGAGCCCATCGCAAACTCATCGCAGCGCGTCCGGCCGAGCAGCACGGCGCCCGCATCCATGAGTCTGGTGGCGACCGTGGCGTCGTATGGGCTGACGAAGTCCTCAAGGATGCGCGAGCCGCAAGTGGCCGGCTCGCCGCGGACCATGATGTTGTCCTTCAGTGCAATGGGGACGCCAGCCAGTGGACCGGGATCGTCGCCTGCCTGAACGCGGGCGTCGATGGCCGCGGCGTGGGCGCGGGCAGTGTCGGCTCGGACATCCTGAAAGCAGCCAAGGGGCCCATCGCCTTCCTCGATGCGGACCAGGCGCTCCTCCAGTCCCGCGGGGGCCGTCGTGACGCCTCCGCGGACGGCCTGCACGATGTCGCCGATCGATTCGGGGTGGCCGCTCATGCGCTGCCTCCTCCATCGAGGACCTTCGGGACCGAAATGCAGGGCCCTTCGGTGGCCGGGGCTGCCGCCAGGATGGTGTCCCGGTCGAGTGACGGCTCGGGATCGTCTGAGTGCAGGCGGCTGCTGTGGCCATGTAGTGAGGCCATCGGTTCGACGCCCTCGACATCAGCCTGGGCCAACAGATCGACATACGACAGGATGGAACTCAGGTCCGATCGGATGTGTTCGATCGTCGCATCGTCAAGTGATAGGTGGGCAAGTGCCGCTACATGCTGGACTTGCTGCGTGGTGAGTGATTCTTGCTGGGGCATGGTCCGGAAGGGTAGCGTCCGCTGCGGTGCGGGTGGCCCGGCGGGCACCTACAATGGGTCGCTCCTGCCCTTCGCGGCGGTGGCAATCAATGAGAATCCTGCACGGCATCCCGGTGGCTCCAGGCATCGCTCAGTCGGCGGCGTTCGTGCTCGATCAGGCGCGGGAACGCATTGCCCGGCATGATGTTGCGGAGGCTCGGCGGGCGGCGGAAATCTCCGCACTGGATCACGCCATCGATGCGGCGCGGGGTTCTCTGGAGGCGGATCGAGCACAAGTTGAGCGAGACCTCGGTCCGGAGGCGGCGCAGATTTTCGATGTGCATCTCGTGCTGCTCCGCGATGAGGCCCTGCTCGAGCCCGTCCGTGGGCGCATTCGAGACGAAGGCGTCACGGCCGCCTTCGCGGTGTCCGAGGCCTTTCATGGGCTTGCGGAGCGATTTCGCGGCATGGGCAGTCCGGTCTTCAGGGACAAGGCCCGCGACATCCTCGATCTGGAGCGGCGGATACTGGACCACCTGCTGGGCAGGACCCGGGAGCGACTTGAGAAGGTCGAAGATCCCGTGGTGCTATTGGCGCACGAGTTGACGCCCGCCGACGCGGCCTCACTGACCACCGAGAAAGTGGTGGCCATTGTTCTGGAAGCTGGTGGGCGAACCGATCACGCGTCGATCGTTGCCTCAGCGATCGGCGTCCCTGTCGTCGTCGGATGTGGCGACGTGCTCGGGCACATCAGCGACGGTGATCCGGTTCTGGTGGACGGTACCGAAGGCGCGGTGGTACTCCATCCGGACGAGGCGACGGAAGCAAAGTACCGGCGGCGACGCGAAGTACTTGAGCGGTTTCGCGCGGCGGCTGCACCCGCCGGCGAGACACGAACCTCCGATGGTGTCCATGTTGATCTCTACGGCAACATTGAGTTTGTCCGGGAGATCGACGGGCTGTTGCAGGTGGGAGGGGATGGTGTTGGCCTCTACCGCACGGAGTTCACCTACCTCACCAGCGTGACCGAGCCGAGCGAGGATGAACTCTACGAGTCCTATGCAACGGCGCTGAGCAGACTTGAGGGCAGACCCCTGACGCTGCGAACGCTTGATCTGGGAGCCGACAAGTACACGCAGGCGGCATCGCTCGAGCCCGAACGGAACCCATTCCTTGGGCTTCGCAGTATCCGGTACAGCCTTCAGAATCTGCCCATGTTCAGGCGGCAGCTTCGGGCCATTTTGAGGGCATCACCGCACGGCAATCTCAGAGTCATGTTCCCGCTCGTGACGACCGTGGGGGAGTTCAGGCAGGCCCGCATGCTGCTCGATGATGTGGCAGACGAATTGCGTGACGATGGCCATACGGTGGCGGGTGACATTCCGGTCGGGATGATGGTGGAAGTGCCCAGCGCCGCCATCATGGCATCGACGTTCGCCCGGGTCGCTGACTTTTTCTCGATCGGCACCAACGACCTGATTCAGTACACCGTGGCGGTGGATCGGGGCAATGAACGGGTGGCGAGCCTCTATACCGCCGCGAGCCCCGCGGTGCTCAGACTGGTCAAGACGGTCGTCAGGGCTGCTCAGCGGCGAAATGTGCCCGTGAGCATCTGCGGTGAATGTGCCGGTGATATCACCTACACTATGCTCTTGTTGGGCCTCGGACTTCGCAGCCTCTCGCTGGTGCCCGCTCAGATCCCCCGGGTCAGAGAACTGATCCGCCGTGTGACGATTGAGCAGTGCGAGCGATTGGCCAGGCGAATCGGGTCCCTTGACTCCGAGCGGGCGATCCTCAAAGTCCTCCGCGACGAACTCATTCGTGTGCTTCCCGAGATCGACGGCGAATTGGATTGACGCTCGCCGGGCAGCACGAGACAGACATCGGTCCTCTTGACGGGCGCCGACCGCTGCAAGGCCTTCGAGGCCGCGGGTTGGTCCCGCCGGAGACCAGAACAGGATGCGGCTGTGCACTGCAAGCCGAGCTCTGACCACACACTGACGATTCCCCAGCGATCATGCGCTGGGGTCATGTCACATGGTGGCCCTGCAGGTGTGCGCCTCACCAACACCACACGAAGGACACAACGTGGCCAAGAAGAAAAGCGGGAAGCAGGACGCTTCACCGGGCGAGATCATGCTCGTCAACGATGTTCCGGGCGAGGAGTGCAGGATTGCGATCCTGCGAAACGGTCGCCTGGAGGAACTGTTCACTGAGCGAGCGGCGACAGCGACGAGCGTCGGAAATATCTACAGGGGGCGAGTGAGCAACGTTGAATCAGCCATTCAGGCTGCATTCATCGACTATGGGCAGGCCCAACGTGGGTTTCTGCACATCTCGGACTTGCACCCGAAGTACTTCCCGGGCGGCGAGCAATCCGAAAAAGTGGGCAAGAAGACGTCCCACCGCGACCGACCACCGATTCAAAAGGCGCTCAAACGAGGTGATGAGATTCTGGTGCAGGTCCTCAAGGAGGGCATCGGCACCAAGGGTCCAACGCTGACAAGCTATCTCTCGATTCCCGGCCGACTGATGGTCATGATGCCGTACATGGACCGGGTCGGCGTCACACGCCGCGTCGAGGATGAGGATGAGCGCAAGGCGATGCGCAAGGTCCTCGATACGCTGGATCTGCCCGATGACTTCGGGTTCATTCTTCGAACCGCGGGGATGGGGCAGACCAAACGCGAGCTGAAGCGGGATGTCGCGTATCTGACGCGGATGTGGAAGGTGATGGAGAAACGCATCTCCAAGACCGGATGTCCGGCGGAGTTGTATACCGAGTCGGATCTGGTGTTGCGAACGGTGCGTGATGTGCTCCGCCCGGAGATTGAGGCCATCGTGGCGGACTCGGATCACGCCTCCGATCGCATTCGGTCCTTTCTCAATGTCATCGCGCCCAGATCGGCGCCTCCGGTCGTGCACTATCAGCGATCGATGCCGCTTTTTCACGCATTCAACGTTGAGCGACAGATCGAGACGATTCACGCGAGGGAGGTCGACCTTCCCAGTGGAGGCCAGCTCGTCATCGACCAGACTGAAGCGCTTGTGGCGATTGATGTCAACTCCGGCCGGAGCCGATCGGCTCGCGACAGCGAGACCAATGCCTATAGGACCAACATGGAGGCGATCGAAGAGATCGCTCGCCAGCTGAGGCTTCGTGATCTCGGTGGGTTGGTCATCAACGATCTGATCGACATGCGTCAACGGTCTCGCAGAAAGGAGGTCTACGAGAAGTTCGGAGACCTGCTGAAGTCGGACCGAGCTCGCACGACGATTCTTCCGATCAGCGACTTCGGCATTCTGGAAATGACGCGTCAACGCATGCGTCCGAGTATCCGGATGGCAAACTATGTCGAGTGTCCGTCATGCGGCGGGCACGGCGAGGTCAAAGCGCCCGATATGGTGGCATCGGACGCCGTGCGAGAGATCGGCTATCTGCTTCACTGCGAAGAGACGGCCAAACTTGAAGTCGTCGTGTCTCCCCGCGTGGCCTCGTCGCTACTCTCCACCAAGCGGCGCGTTCTAGACCTGATTGAAGACCGCATGGAGAAGCCCGTTGACGTCAGGGTCAGCGAGAGCATTCCGGTGGATCGAGTCGTGTTCTATGCATACGACGACAGAGGAACGGATCTTGATCTTGAGAAGTTGACTCCCGGAGCCAAGCCGGTGCTCGACGATTTGGTCGCTGAGAGTGAATCGCCACCTGAGGAGGAGCCTCAGGCGACTCGCTCGGGACGACGGCGTGGTCGACGGCGGAGTTCGGCACCTCCCGCGGACGCCGCGGCGATCGCGCTGTCCGGCGAGTTCCAGAAGGAGTTGGAAGCGCTGGACGCGGAGTCCGAGCGTGAGGAAGACGGTGCGACCGAGGGCAGTCAGAAGAAGCGCCGGCGTCGTCGCCGGC
>CAYQJN010000022.1:0-14611 GCA_964417845.1 uncultured Isosphaeraceae bacterium | reverse complement strand
GGGGGGGGGGGGGGGGTGTGGTCTGCTGGGGGGGCCCGGGGGGGGCCCCCTCCGGCGGGGGGGGGGGCGGGCCCCCCCACGCCGCAAGCCGGCGCCACTGATCGAGACGGCCTCTCGGCTCTATGTGCTCGCCAAGGCGATGAACGTGAGTTCCAAGGAGATCATCTCACGGTGGTCGGAGTCCGGTGGTGAGGCGAATCTCGGGTTCGAGTTGAAGAGTCACATGACCACGGTGACGCCTGAGCAGGCTTCGACGATTCAGGGGTGGTTCGATCGACCGGTTGAGGAAGCCGCGCAGGAGGCAGCTCCTGAGCAATCTGATCAGGCCGATGCGGCGCCTGCCAGGAAGTCCCGGCGTCGCCGGCGCTCGGGCGATGGAGCCGCACAAGGGGGGGGAGCTGATGCTGCTCCCAAAGAAGAGACCGGGGACTCCGAATCAACAGACGCTACGGAGGCATCCTCCGGCGGGCGAAGGCGCCGCCGTCGCAAGCGGTCGAACGATGGAGTGACCGATGCGCCGTCCGCTACGTCAGGCGACGATCCTCAGGAGTCGGCCGCTGGTGGCCGAAAGAAGACCACCAAGAAGCGGATTCGCAAGAAGGCCGCCAGGAAGTCATCCTCGGAATCCGATGGGAAGTCAACTGAGGCCAAGCCGAAGCCGGAATCGAATGGCGGATCTGTGACCGATGATGCCACCAAACCGAGTCCCACCAGGCGACGCACCCTCTATCGCGGTAGGCGGAAACTGGCGCCAGGCGAAGCGGGCGCCGCGATTGCGAGCCTGGAGAAGGGACCGTGAGTGATGGCAGGCGGATCATCCTGCTGGGATCGACCGGATCAATCGGCCGAGACACAATCGATGTGGTGACACATCTGCGGCGGGAGGGGCTTGCTGATCTTCCGGTGATCGGATTGGCCGCTGGGCGCAATGTCGAGTTGCTCGCCGAACAGGCCTTGAAGGTCGGGGCGGAAGCGGTCGCGATTGCAACAGAAGATGGCGATGTGAGGTATCGGGGACCGGGCAGGGTGTACACCGGTGCCGATGCAGCGGCAGCACTGGTACGCGATCTCGCGAGACCCGGGGACATTGTGGTGGCGGCCATCGTTGGCGCGGCCGGCATTGATGGCGTGATGGCCGCGATTGAGCAGGGATGCCGAATTGCGCTAGCGAACAAAGAGACACTGGTGGCTGCTGGGGGGCTGGTCATGCCCGCCGCCGCTCAGGCGGGCGTTGACATCATCCCGGTGGACAGTGAGCACAGCGCCATCGCCCAGTGTCTGGTCGGTGCCAGAGACCGTGACGTGGAGCGGCTTGTGCTGACGGCATCGGGTGGGCCGTTTCGGGGGAAATCCCGTGGAGACATTGCGTCTGCCACGGTTGATGAAGCGCTTGCGCACCCGACATGGTCGATGGGGCGGAAAATCACCATTGATTCTGCAACGCTTGCCAACAAGGCACTTGAGATCATCGAAGCTCACTGGCTCTTCGGTCTGCCAGCATCGCGCATTCAGGCAGTCGTGCACCCACAGTCGATCATTCACGGGTTTGTGGAGTTTGTGGATGGGTCGGTCCTTGCCCAGGCGGGCCCGCCCGACATGCGTACTCCCATTCAGTATGCGATCACCTGGCCTGACCGATGCGCCGGATGCAGTCGCAGGATGGATTGGTCTGCGATGGGATCCCTTGAGTTTGAGGACATTGATCACGACACTTTCCCGATGATCCAACTGGCCTGGAGGGCCATCGAAGCGGGAGGCACGTCGGGGGCGATTCTGAATGCTGCAAACGAAGCGGCGGTTGAGGCCTTCCTTGACGGTGCCGTTCGTTTTGGAGACATCTTCGATCTGGTGGCCGAGGCGTGCCGCCTGTGCACGGTGACCCCGACGGTGACAAGGGCGTCGATTGCAGACGCCGATATGGAAGCCCGTCGGTTTGTGCAGTCCCGCATTCCTGTGACTCGATTGAATTGACAGGTACTGCCCCATGGACCTTCTCTTCTCCGGCGTCAATATCATCCTGATCATCATCGGGTTCGGTCTGCTGATTTTCATTCACGAGGCGGGGCACTTTGTGGCTGCCAAGTGGGCAGGCATCCGAACCCATGCTTTTGCCATCGGGTTCGGACCACCGATCGCCAGTTGGCGGAAGGGCGTGGGATTCTGCTGGGGGTCCTCGGAGGATGTGGTCAGCAGGCGGTTCGGGAGGCCCGCCGTCCAGATGACGGATCGCGAACTCAGCGAGGAGGGCCTTGGCGAAACGGAGTACTCGCTGCGATGGCTCCCGCTCGGCGGGTTTGTACGGATGCTCGGTCAGGACGATCTTTCACCGGTCGCGACACTGCCTCAGGAGCGAAGCTACTCCAGCGTGTCGGTTGCCCGGCGCATGGTGGTCGTCTCAGCGGGGGTTGTCATGAATGTGGTGCTTGCAGTGGTGTGCTTCATCATTGCATTCGCCATCGGAGTGCCCTTCGAGGCCGCCGTGATCGGAGGCGTCTCTGCCAATTCCCCTGCAAGTCGTGCCGTTTGCGATGATGCGGCCGTAGAAGCCGGGCTGCAGCCGGGCGACGCCTTGTTGACGATTGATGGCGAACCGGCAGAAACCTTTGTTGATCTTCAGGTGGCGGCTGGGATGTCGATCCCGGGCGAGGTGCTGGTCGTGCGCGTGCAGCGGCCCGGCGTCGAAAGACCGCTGCTATTCCGAGTGAGTCCGGAAGAAAACCCCGCCAGCGGAATGCGGTCGATTGGTGTGATGCCATCGTCCTCACTGACACTGGCGTCCGGCAGGGACGCTGATCCGGTGGTGGAGGCATACGTTCAGGCCGCGGGACTCGACGTGCCGCCGGGTGGAACGCTGAGGACGGTGAACGGGCTGGCAGTCTCATCCTGGGGCGCACTTGACCGGATTCTGCAGGATGGGACCACCGTCGAGACGACCTGGGTCGGCCCTGACGGAGTCACGAGTCATCATGCGATGTCGCCAAGTCCGACATGGCAGCCACTTGTGCCTCCTGGCGGACCGGCGCAATATGGTCTGGCGGGATTTGTGCCGCTTGTGCGGATCGACCGCGTGGCGTCCGGAAGTCCCAACGAGGGTGTCCTCAATGCAGGCGATGTCGTGCTGGCAATCGGTCGCGTGTCGTACCCAACGAGCGAGTCATTCCTGGAGGCCATCAAACAGTCTTCCGGCTCGGAACTGCCGATGGCGGTGCTTCGCGACGGTTCACGAATCGACCTGACGGCGCGGCTTACCCGGTCGGGCGTTCTGGACGCGACGCCCAGGATGGGGGTGTACACCACTCCCGCATGGGACTGCCCGTTGATTGCTGAGACGATTGATCAAGTCAGGACAGGGGAGGACACCGGCACCCGAACGACGTTGGCCGGCGAAGTTCCGGACGGAGTGATTCCCGGCAGTCGCTGGGTGAGCGTCGCGGGTGTTCCAGTGGGCACATGGCGCGATGTGTGGGTCGCCTTGCAGGAGCGTGCGAATGGCGAACGTGCAGACCTGACCCTGCAACTTGAGAACTCGACACCCGGGAAGGAAGTGCGATCGTTTGATCTGTATTGGTCGCCCGAGGAGAGGGACGCGATTGGCGAACTGGCCTGGCAACCACCGCTTCCGTCATTCCTCTTTGACCCGGTCGTCGTGATCCGCCGCAGCACCGATCCGATCCGGGCGCTGGCACTGGGTGCGAGCGAAACCTGGAAGTTCATCGAGTTGACCTACCTGACGATTGATCGACTCGTCCGTGGATCGGTCGGAGTGGACCAGTTGCACGGCCCCGTTGGCATTGTGCATCTCGGCAGCAAGGTGGCGGACCGAGGGATTGCCTACCTGCTCTTCTTTCTCGCGATCATCAGTATCAACCTGGCTGTGCTGAACTTTCTTCCCCTGCCAATTGTCGATGGCGGTCTGTTTCTGTACCTCATCTATGAGAAGATCACGGGCAACCAGCCGCCTATCGCGTTTCAGAATGTCGCCATGCTCGTCGGGCTCGTCCTCATCGCGACGGCATTTGTCGTGACCTTCTACAACGATCTGGCCAGGCTGATTGGCTGACCCACGATCGTGGGCCGACGCCCTGCGAGGCCGCGATTCAGTTCCATTTGGTCGGTCTGTGCGGATTCAAAGCCCCTGGAATCGCACTGATGCCCCCGAGAACGCTGGTTTGACTGCGTGCTGGATGTCAGTCTGACCGATGTGGTTCCCGTGCGGTTCACTTCGAACCGTCATGCTTGGAGACGCTCGGTGAGTCCGATGATCGAAGCTCATGATGGGGCACTTCCGGAGATCCTGGTGGTTGAGAGCGACCCTGAAGTCGCTCGCATTCTGATTGCCGCGATCGCCTTCGGGCGTGATGGCATGCATGATTGGGGGGACGACGACGACACGGTGGCCGGGTGCGTCCATGTCGAGTCCATTGCGGATCTGCACCGAATGGATCTCCGCTGCTTTGGCGCTGCGCTGGTCGCGTCCGTCATGCATGACGGCTGCGGGCTTGACGTTCTTGCCTACCTACGCGGGCTGGCGCCGCACCTTCCGGTCGTGATGGTCGGAGGGATCTCAGACTCCACGTTTGCACCGGAAGCCATTCGCGGAGGCGCAAGCGAGTTTGTGCTTCTGACCGGGCATGAACAGGTCACAATTCCGCTGGCGGTTCGAAAGGCGATTGTGCATCGGCAACTGCGTCGCGATAACGAACATCTGCAGCAGACGCTGACGCGATCCATGGGGGAACTCTCGGAGATGAACCGACGGCTTGAGACGAGCGTCTCCCGGCTGGAGAGCATGGCCAGAACGGATGATCTGACGGGTCTCACAAATCGACGGTGCCTCAACCGAGCCATCGAGGATCGCTGGGCGGAGGCGGACCGGCATCCAGTTGAACTCGGATTCCTGATGATCGATCTTGATGGCTTCAAGGGCCTGAACGACTCATTGGGGCACCATCGCGGCGACGAAGTACTTCGCCGTGTTGGTGAACTCCTCTCAGAGACCTGCCGCGAGATCGACGTGGCGGCGCGATACGGGGGGGATGAATTCTGTGTCCTGCTCCCTCACGCGGATCTCGATGCAACCCTGGCCGTCGCCCGGCGAATCACGGCGCAGTTTGAGTCGGCGAAAGCGTCATGGGGCATTGGTGCTGACATGCTTGGAATCTCGGTGGGGGTCGCCCACCGCGGACTCTCCGGCGCGGCGACGCCCGATGAACTCATTCGGCATGCGGATGAAGCGATGTATGCGGCCAAGAAGGCTGGTCGACTTCTCATGTTGCGGGGGGCGGAGCCTCATGCACGGTCAATGGTCGCGTAGGGATACGGCGGCAATGACGCGATCGGTGTCGATGGCCGGAGAAACCTCATCGCCTTCCGGCGTGAATCCCTGTAGCCATCATTGCTCCTGCGCGATGTCTCGGCGATGCGCCTTGGCCTTGAGCGCCTGCCGCTTGTCATAGCTCCGCTTCCCGGTGCCGACGCCGATGACCAGTTTTGCTCGGCCGTCCTTCCAGTGGATTTCGAGCGGCACGATCGTGACGCCTTTGGTCGCAGCGGCGCGGGTGAGCTTTCGAATCTCACGCTTGTGAGCCAACAGTGTGCGCGGGCGAATGGGATCGTGCTGATGGGCGGGGGCGGCGTTTGGGTACTCAGCGATGTGCACCCCATGAAGGGTGAGAGAGAGTGGGTCTGCTGAAGCACGCACGAACCCCTCCTGAAGACTGGCTTGCCCATTCCGCAGCGACTTGACTTCGGTGCCTGTGAGCCGCATCCCGCATTCAAGTGTCTCGGAGATGAGGTAGTCATGCCGGGCACGGCGATTCCGCACCACCGGTTGGCAGTCCTGCTCGGCCTTCTTGTTTCGACCCTTGGTCATGGCCGTTTCTCACAACCTCCCTGAGACGAATGGGGGTATCCAGACGCGACACCGGCCCCGCAGTGCGGGGCCGGGATCGATCAAGTGCGCGAGAGAGGACTCGAACCTCCACGGGATTTTACTCCCACCAGCACCTCAAGCTGGCGCGTCTGCCAGTTCCGCCACTCGCGCTCGGGGTGAAGCCCGTCAGGATACCAGAGCGAGGTCCGGTTCACCATCCAAGCCACTGCGCCGCCTCTTCGGGTGAGGCGGCACGAGCCAGCACCGGGCAATCGTCTGCGAGGTAGGCCCTTGCGAGTTCGCCTATCAGCGGGCCAGGCATCGCGCCGCCGCCCAGGGCCACCGGGTGGTCTCCGGGGGCCGGCAGGTCCTCCAGCACCAGTGCCTGGGCCAGCCCCGACGTGAGCGAAAAGAACCGCTCTAGATGATCCTCCAGGCAGGTCCACATCGCTTCGGTCAGCATTGACGCCGGCGCGAGCGCGAGTCCGACGCCGTGCGGTGCGGCCAGATCGACCAATCGGCGGCAGGAGGGCGCGTCGCTGATCACATGGGCGGCATGCGGGCGAATCAGGGTGCCATCTGGCAGGGTGGGGACGGCGGCGGAGAGCTGTTCCCAGCCAGCGGTAAGCCACGTCTCCGGAGACGCAGCAAACAGAGACTCGCCGAGCCCCCCGGACCAGATGATGGGTGTTGCCCCAGACGGCGTAAGGCCGGGACGATCAAGCGCAGACACTTCGAGGAGTTCGAAGGAAGCGTTCGTCGCGTGCAGTGTCCCCTCCAACCATCCGTGACTCGATCCCACGACCAGTCGATGTAGCATTGTCAGACGCCCCGTGCAGTCGGATGCCAGATTGACTTGTGCATCTGAATCTGGAGCCGCGCATCCAGCCCGTCCTGGAGCATCCACTCGGCCAATGTGGCTGCAGGGAGCCCGGGGTGGCCCTGAATGTGATCGCCAGCGGACTGAGGAAAGACTGGCGAGAATAGGATGGCTGCCACCTTCTCGTGCAGGGTGTACTCCCGAATCAGATCGCGCGACCACTCGTAGTCCACACGATCTCCGATCACGAACTTCACCTCATCTCGCGACGTGAGCCGCGGCACATTGGCAAGGTCGTTTCGGTGTGATTCTCCGCTTCCGGGAGGCTTCAAATCCATGATTCGGATGACACGCGGGTCGCAGTGCGAGATGTCGCAGGCGCCCGATGTTTCAAGGAGCACGGTTCGTTCGGCGTCGCACAGGATGCTCATCAGATCATGGACGCCCGGTTGGAGCAGAGGCTCACCGCCGGTGACTTGCACCAGGGGCGTGGGGGACTCCAGTACCTCATGGGCGATTGACTGAATCGAGCGGCGATCGCCCTCGTGAAAGGAGTACTCCGTATCGCACCACACGCAACGCAGATGACAACCCTTGAGCCTGACGAACACACAGGGGAGTCCCATCCGCGTTGATTCGCCCTGAATCGAGTGAAATATTTCTGTCACGAAGAGGTGGTCACCCATTGCGAAGCGCTCACGTCGCTTCGCGATCGAGTTCCACGTAGTTCTCGCGTTCACCGCGACCGCGGAGTGGGTAGTCCTTGCGAAGCGGATGGGCGGGAAAGTCTCTCCACATCAGGATGCGTCGGAGGTCCGGATGTCCTCTGAATCGAATGCCGAACATGTCGAAGACTTCCCGCTCCCGCCACTCGGATCCGGGCCAGATATCGGTGACGCTGTCGACCACCAGTCCCGGGTCTTCGTCAATGCCGCTGGTGTCCAGTTGGGGATCAAGCCAGACACGGACCAGCATCAGAAGGTCGTGCTCGTGGCTGCGGAGGACCCAGGTGACTCCGAATCGAGCAGGTTGTGGTGCCGGATAGTCGAGGTAGTCGGCGGCGGTCACGTCTGAGAGCAGGGTGTACCTGCAGGATGGATCTTCCCGAAGAAAGTGCATGACCTCGTGAAGGTCATCGGGCTCGATCACCAGCGTGGTCTGGCCACGGAACTCCATCGCCGAGAACCGCTTGTTCGGGAAGGCGGCCTGGACGTGCTCAAGCGTCGGATGTCGGAGCGTAGACATGAGGTCCGCATGGTAGCCGGTTCGAGAGGGCAGCCGCGAACTCAACGCCCGCCGGAACCTCGCGGCTGTTCGAGCGTGATGGTATCGATGGCGGGATCCATGTTCCAGATCATGCGAGACGCATGGACCGGCATCGTGGCGCCTTCGGTCACCAGAGATACCGATCTTCCTGGTCTGGCGACGAGTTCGGCGATGTTGGTACGGGTGTTGTAGTCCAGCATGTGGCAGTCTGCCCGCCGCGTGGGTGTGGTGATGTAGACCCGGCCGACCGCTCGAAGCCGATCGACCTCCATGTCGCCGCCGAGCCGTAGCGGGGCACCGTCGGGATTTGGAGCCGGGGTGTCTTCGCGCCGTGTGAGTACCTGAACCTCCTCTGAGGAGATCGTGGCGGTTCCACCGGAGTCGGTGCTGCTCTTCCAGAGTCCTTCAACATCGCCCACCATGGTCATGCGGAATCGATCGTCCGCTTCTCTGGTCAGGTCCAGTCGCTCAGACCAGACGAAGCGGCTCGTTCCGGGCCCGGAGAATGGCGCCGATCGGCTCGCAGGTCCGGCAGCCCAGGCCGGTTCTCGAATGACGATGTCGCCGTCTCCGATGACCTCGGCCTCGGTAGTGAGGTCCCTCCACGTGATGTGGCGGGCGCCGACATAGAAGACGCGGGGAATGCCCGATCGCTCGGACATCTGCCACGTGCGACTCTCCAGGCGGGCGTTCCCCTTGGCAATCAATCGATCGAGGACGCGTCCGCTGCCACCAAACGGATCTGTGGGTCCCAGCTCGGTCTCGGTCTCATCGACATCGATTCTGGAAAACTCGAGTCGCACAACATCGCCCTGCAGCCGACTCCGCTGCACACTCGAACGGTCCACAACGGAGTCCACCTGGCCAACGATGTCCATGGCGCCAGCTTCTGCGGCGAATGTACCGTCGTAATGAAGTGACGTCTTCCATGTGGTGCGCATCAACACGGTCGGGCTTCCCGGGGATGCAACGATCCGTGGAGGAGGAATTCGCATGTTAGCAGAGAGCATCAGAGGCTCCGCAAGGAGTCGGGATCTTCCAGGACCGGTCCAGTCAGCTGTTCCGGCCAGTCGATTGATGCGCAGATGGCGACCGCGATCAATCAGGACGTCCTGCCTTGCGATCAGGACATCGTCGCCGGTGAGCACCACCAGTTCCTGGGCGGCGTCCCCGTCGAGTTGGTCGGCAAATGCCCGTCCCCCGTCCTTCATGAGCACCTGCACGTCACCCGTCGCCTGAACGGTGTCGATGTCGACATGTGGTCGCTCGCCATCGTCGTCGCCGGACTCGGCGGGTTGGAGCGTTGCCGTGAGATCGTCTGCCCACAGGGTCTGCCCGTCGCTGTGGGCGCGGACACGCTGGTGACATCTGAGAAGGTGCGGGGCCGATCGCCCATCAGGCCCCGGGGTGAACTGCATTGAAACACGGTTCGCGGTGATGCGACCGTCCTGACTTTCGATCTCGACATCTCCGTCGAACTGGATCGATCGCATGGCGGCGTCTTCTGACGAAGCGCCAGGATCAAAGTCGATGTGGACCGCATCCTTCCACAGTATCTCGCTGTCGAGTTCCCCCCGTGAATCGGGTGTCGCTGGTCGGGGGACTCTCGCATCGGGGTCAATGGCCGGCGGCGTCGATTGCATGATCGCACGTCCGGGCCCAGCCCAGTCGGCCACGCCCTGGAGTCGCTCAATCACAAGAGACGTGCCCCGCTCGATCACGACTTCGTCACGCATGATGACGACATCGGCGCCGGTGAGTTCCACACGTTCCTGAGCAGCGTCACCGTGGAGTCGGTCTGCCCAGGCGCGGGCTCCATCCGCCAGGCGGACCTGGACATCGCCACTGGCCTGAACGTCGCGAATCTCAATCCTTGCTGAGGTGTCGCCTGTTGTGGACTCCTCTGCGAGGGTCGCGAGCAAGTCATCGGCCCAGAGCACCTGACCGTCCGACTCGGCTCGAATGCCTGCGCGGCTGATCAGGCGGTCTGGCACGGCCTTTCCCTCGGCATTTGGTTCGAAGCGTAACTCAAGGTCGTCGGCTTCGATCTGGCCATCGACGCTCACGACGTCCACATCTCCCTGGAATCGGAGTCGCTTCATCTCCCCAGAGGCGGCTGATGTGGTCGGCTCGAACTCGATGTCCACCAGACGTGACCAGTGCATGGTGGTAGGTGGCGAGTCAGGAGTCGCCGCCTGTCCTGCGAAGGTGGCCTGGCCACCTCCGATGATGCCACCCGTGCCGTGTTCCGGACGAACCCAGGTGTGGGTGTTCTGAATCACCAGTTCGCTCGATGTCAACTCGACGCCCTCGGCATTGGGAGCCGTCAGATCGAATCGCCCGTCGGTGGAATTCCACGTCAGCGTCTGGCACGTAGCAGTCATGCCCTCCATGTCATCGATGATGCGTACTGGCGATCCTTCCATGGTCAGCTGTAGTTCGTCCGGGTCGGTCGGCACTCGGGCGGGATCATCGATGGGCACCATCGTCAGAGGGCCCTTGCACGTGACGAGCACTTCCTCGTCGACCGGTTCAGGGGCCGCAGCAATGGACATGGCGATGAGCGTGGCGGTCGTTCCCGGCACCGCCCCGGCGGCCACGGCAGGCTCTGGTCCTGACACGGCGTCTGAATCCAGCGAGAACACCACGTGCAGTCGGTCTGCGGTCGCCACGCGCGGGAGCGCGTCAGGCTGGCTCGCGGGGGGGGCCTGTTTGATGCGTACATCGTCCTGCAATGTCAACCTGTAGAACGGGGCGGGCGTCATGGATGCGGCGACGGGGATGATCCGCGGGGGACGCGGCCCCCGCGCGTGCCTGGCAATCGGGTGCGGGCTGCCAGCGCGAGACAGCGCGGTTCGATCGGCATCGCGGAGAAGCAGGTATTCGAGCGATTCGATGCGTAACTGCTCGATGCGATTGTCTCGATCGTTGAGCAGGACGGTGAGTCCTCTTCCTTTGAGCGACTCGGTCGGCGTGATGGCATCTACCAAGCCGTCGCACGCGATGCGCCCGGACAGATTGTCAAACTCCGCCGATGCTGTGCGCACCGTCAGCGCCGGATCAGAATGCTCTGGATCGGCGTAGACACCATCGATAGGCTCATACATGCAGATGACGACGTTGCCGATCAGTCGCCCTTCCTCCAATGCACGGCGTGGCGCGTATGCGTCTGCTTCATCGCCTTGCAACGTCACCAGACGCCCGCCGGCCATGAAGAGCTCGACGTCGGGTTGGGCCATCCGGATCCAGTGCGCCGGCAGGTCAGTGGGCGCCGGGTCAAGGTGGGTGAATCGATACTGCTGTGAGACCCGCCCGTCGGGCCCAGCGACCTGCAACCACCCTCCCTTGGGCAGCCCGACGGTGAGATTGGGATCTGCAAAACCACTGGCTGATCCTTCTGCTTCATCGAGCGGTCTGGGAGGGATCAGGTCAATCGTCTGTTCGTCACGATCCGGCGATTCCGTGTTCGGTGACCAGTCCAGAATGATCAGAAGGAGGAGCAGAACCAGCGAGAACACCGCACCTGCCAGCCCGAGCGTGACAGCGGGAGAGAGTCGTCGTGGTCCGCCATCGCTCATGCCTGATCACACTCGATCTGGAAGAGGTCGATGGGGCCGCCGCAGGCGGTGTCCATCGCGATGGCGGCTTCGCAGGCACGCTGGACGAGGTGGGGGGCCTCGGCAATGGTGGGATCGAGCGCGTGCATCGCGCCGAGGGCGTACTCTGCCCCGGACCCGATGGCGTGCTGGCGGCGGAATTCCGTCACGCCAAGGTCGCTTGACACGTTGAAGAGCCCCCCCCGCGAGGCCACGAGGAAACTGGCGTCGAGATCGCCAAACGGCGTCTCCTTGGTGGCAGCCTGCTCGTTGACGAGTGAGTATCGATCTCCCAGCGCCTTCCAGAACTCGAGAAAGAACGCGTAGATCTCGCGGCGGGAGTTCAGCGATGGCGGCCCGTTGGCTGCGATCCAGTGGTCCAGGATGTCGTCGTAGACGGCCCATCCGGTGCCACCGAGGAGGGCATCGCCAACGCGCACGATCTTCGCCGCGCGGGCATTCTCAGGTGGAATGCGCATGCCATCGCCAAAGAGCGCCAGTGAATCGGCGGCCATGGCGATGACGCCATGGCGCATGGCGGCGGCAACGATTGACATCGGTCAGTCCACCGTCACTCTGGGCGCGATGAGATCCTGGATGTCGATCAGCCCGACCGCACATCCGTCATCGTCAATGACGGGCACTTCGTCGATCCGGTGTTCGGCCACCATCTGCCTTGCCTCGGCCACCGTGGCGCTTCTTCTGAGCGTCATCGGATCTCGCGTCATGACCTCACCGATGGGGCGTTGCAGTCCTTCAGGATTCGAAAGCACCAGCCGTCGCAGGTCACCATCGGTGAAGAGCCCGGCCACGCCTCCTGAGTGATCGAGGATCAGAACCGCGCCGGCGTGGCGAACCTCGCCAGCATGGTCGTCCGCGACGAGGCGCATGGCTTCGGCGACCGAGACGTCCTCCGTGGTCGTAGTGAGATTGGCGCCCGGGCGAAATCGGATGAGATCCTCGACCGGTCGAAGCAGCATTCCGAGCGATCCGCCGGGGTGCCTTCGGCGAAAGTCTGACGCCGTGAATGATCGCTCGTGCGCTACGGCCAGCGCCAACGCGTCGCCGCAGGCCATGGTGGCCGTGGTAGAGGTCGTGGGCGCCAGGCTGAGCGGGCCTGCCTCATCCAGGTCGCCCAGGGAGAGATGGGCGGTGCACAGTCTCGCCAGGTGCGTGTCGTCTGATCGAGACATGCCCAGCCGCTGAACACCGTCCGCCTTCAGAATGGTGGCCAGATCGAGAATCTCGGAGGTTCCCCCGGAGTAACTCAGCAGCATGACGACGTCGTCCTGCCGGATCGCGCCGAGGTCGCCATGGACGGCATCGGCCGGGTGTACCACGTGGGACGGAATCCCCAGTGACGAGAACGTCGCCGAGAGCTTGGCGCCGACCAGTCCGGACTTGCCCATGCCGGAGACCACCACGTGCCCCTTGCACTGATCGATCATTCGGATGGCGTGCGTCCAGACGGCGGCCGCGTGCCCTCCACTGGCCATGGCGGCGTGAATCGCGGCGAGCGCGTGGGCTTCCTGTTGCAGGACGCCGCCAGCGATGGCGAGTGCGTCCTGATGAGGTTGGGTGTCGGGTGCTGAGCTCATTTGCATGCCTGCCTCGGCCACTGTGGCCGTGAGCGGCCCTGTAGGATGGTCCTCGGTGGCCACACGGTCGTGGCGCCGCTCATGGTATCGCCCGCTGAGGGACAGGATCCAGTGACCGCATCAGGCACATCACAGAAGGACTACCGGGTCAGCCTCGATGCGTTCGAGGGGCCGCTCGACCTCCTGCTCTTCCTTGTTCGACGGGCCGAGGTGGATCTCGCCGACATCCCCATCGCGAAAATCACGGACCAGTATCTGGCGGTGCTTCACAACTTGAGGGCGGACGTCGATATTGACATCGAACAGGCGGCTGAGTTCCTCGTCATGGCCGCAACGCTGATCGAAATCAAGTCGCGATGCATTTCGCCGCCCGACCAGGCGGATTCAGGCGATGACGACTCGGACCGCGAGGGTGGTGATCCGCGAGATGCGCTGATTCGGCAACTGCTGGCATACCAGCGCATTCGGACGGCGGGCGAAGCGCTCGAGGCTGGGCGAGCTGCCTTTGAACTGCAGCATCCGGTCGCCGTGTCTCATGTCAGGCCGGATCTGCCGACAGTGGACGATGGGTTGGAATTGGACGATGTCCATGCCCTTGATCTGGCAGAGGCCTACGAACGCATCGCGGCGGCCATTGACTTCACTCGCCTTGGCGATCACATCGTGGAACTGGACGACACGCCGATTGCGCTCTACGAAGAGGATCTGCTTGATCGATTGCGGCGGCGCCATGGATCGGCGTTGCATCTTCAGGATGCGTTCGCGGGCCAGCAGCCGGCGCAGCGGGTTGGCATGTTTCTCGCGGTGCTTGAACTGGTACGCCGGTTCCAGGTTCGGTTCGATCAGGAGGGTGATGGTCCTGTCAGGCTCGTCCTCCGCGACGACGCGGACGCGGCTTGTTCGCCGACGCCCGGAGATCCCGGATCTCCTTCTCAGTGAGATCACGCCATTGACCAGGGCGGAGATCGGCCAGTTTCAGCGGGCCGATCGCAGTCCTTCTGAGTTTCCGGACCGGGTGGCCGAGAATCCTCATCATTCTGCGAATCTGACGATTTCGACCTTCCGTTAGGGTGACACGCAGTTTTGTGCGATCTCGCTGCGTGCGAAGGACGCGGACCGATTCAAATCTGGCGGGGCGTGAAGTCCCGGTGTGCTCGTCCGGAAGATTGATGCCTCGTTCGAGCCGCCGCACCGTCGCGGGGTCGACGGCGCCGGTCACGGTGACCTCGTAAATGCGCGGGACATGGTGCGAAGGATGCGTCATCAGATTCGCCAGCTCGCCATCGTTGGTAAGCAGCAACAGGCCTGAGGAATCCATGTCCAGTCGGCCAACGCTGAACAGTCGCACCTTGGAGGGATGCTGCACGAGATCCACCGCCGTTCGCCGCTGTTCCGGATCGTCCGAAGTGCAGACAATCCCTCGTGGTTTGAACAGCATCACGCAGGTAGTCGGCGCGTT
>CAYQJN010000021.1:0-24962 GCA_964417845.1 uncultured Isosphaeraceae bacterium | reverse complement strand
AGTCACGATCATGTGGGGCTGACTGCGCTCGCTGCACTTCGTTGCGTGTCAGGTCGCACCGAAAGATCCTTCCATCACTTCCCAGCGTCTGTAACGCGGCTCGACATGGCGCGAGCTCGGTGGATTGAAGAGGCGCTTCCTCATCCCAGTCCAGTCCGAGCCACTGCAGATCCTCACGTGTCAGATCGATGGTCTCTGGCTTGACTCTGGGGTGGTCGATGTCCTCGATTCGCAGCGAGAGCGACCAGCCCGATTGACGGGCCATCGCCCAGTTGATGAGGAACGTCCGGGCATTTCCAAGATGGAGCGCGCCTGTCGGAGAGGGGGCGAGTCGGCTACGCTCACATGGTTCGCTCACGTGATCAGGCTGCCTGAAGGCACGTGCGGAGCAGTTCCGCTCGGGCGATCTGGGCGTCTGCCTGCGAGAGCGGGCGTCCGGCCCGCTGTTGCAGGTGGCCGGTCTGGATCATCTGAAAGAGGCCTGTGATCTCATTGAGATCCGTGTGCTGAAGCAGCCCAAGGCTACAGCCAAGTCGGATCATGCTCAGCCGGCGCATGGCCTCGTCCGCCTTCACGATTCTCGCGGATTGAAGAATGGCCAGGTCCCTCTGCAGGCGATCCTCAATCTGCACTCGATCACGCTTGAGCAGCGCCTGCCGAGCCGCTCGCTCGTAGTCGACGATTCCGGGCACGATCGTCCCGAGGAACTTCTCGAGCAACTCCGCTTCGCTCATGCCCAGCGTGATCTGGTTGCTGACCTGGTAGAGGTGTCCGGACGACTCTGAGCCCTCTCCGTAGTACCCGCGGACTGCCAGATTCAGGTCTCTTGCGGCCTGTCGCACCTTGTCGAGTTCTCGTGTGAGTCGCAGTGCAGGGAGGTGCAGCATCGCGGAGAACCGAATGCCTGCGCCAACATTGGTAGGGCAGGCTGCGAGGTATCCCCACCGTGAGTGAAAGGCCCATGTGACCTCACGCTCCATAATCTCGTCGAGAGCCTTGATCCTCTCAAAGCAGGAGGGGAGTGTCAGGCCGTTGTTGATCACGTGCATGCGGACGTGATCTTCTTCATTCACCATGACGCTGAGGCATCCGTCGGAAGAGACGGCGACGCCGCGCGGCCCGGACGCATCCGCGTGTGTACGGCTGATCATGTGCTCTTCGTAAAGGATTCGACGATCGAGCGGGTCTGCGGACTCAAGATCGATCCATCGTGTGGGTTCCGACGCTTCTGCCGCGATAATCGATGGCAGCACTTCCTCCACAACAGCGCGGCGCCGAGCCTCATCTGCGCGGTGGACGAACGGAGCGTCTGCCAGATTGCGAGCGATTCTCGCCCTGCTTGACACGACGACATCGAAGTCGTCTTGTGGCGGCTGATCATTCATGTGCCAGGGGTGTCCTGAGATGCCTCGGGGGGGTGCTTCGCTTCCTCAGCCAGTTGGGTGAGCCGCTGTTTGATCTTCGCGGCCCGTTCGTACTGTTCGGACCTGACGGCCTGATCGAGTTCCTGCACAAGACGGCGGGACTCGTGCTTGCGGGTCTCCTGGCTCGTCAAGCCGCCGGGTGCCCGGCCGACATGTTGTTCAGCGCCGCCCTGCGCGCTCTTGACAATGACTTCGGTGGCTTGGCCGAAGGCGTCGTAGCAGGAGGGGCATCCGAACTTCGAGGACTTTCTGATCTGGGTCAGCGTGGTGCCACAGGCCGGACACGCGGGCACAACGCCTGCGGCTGTGGCGGCAGCGGCCTTCCCGAGCAACTGATTGACTGGTTGCTTGCCCGGGACCGGAATGCCTGCTTCGGCTGCGTGAACTTCGCAGAGGTGAATCTCTCGATGGGTGCCGTTTGAAATGATCACCTGATGCACGATGGCGGGGCGGTCGCAACGATCGCACTTCATGCCGGGACGCCCCTTCCGTTGCACAGTGCGGCGCGAATCGCGGCAGCAGATCGGATGATGTCCTCGCCTGCGTCCAGACTCTGCACGGTGGCCGAGTCCGATTTGGCTGAGGCGGGATCCGGGTGCATCTCAAGAAACAGCGCATCGACGCCGGCGGCCGTTGCTGCCCGAGCGAGCAGACCGGCCCGCTCCGGGCGGCCCGCGGTCTGGACGGGACCGTGATCGGCCGTCGCGTGTGCAGTCGCGCCGGGGAGTTGCGTCGAGTGGGTGACGTCAAAACACACGGGCCAGCCGAGGTCGCGAAGGTCGCCCAGGCCAATGAAGTCATTGACGAGCCGGTTGTAGCCAAAGAAGGTGCCTCGTTCCGTCAGCATGATGCCGCTGGCACCCGCATCGATGGTCTTGTTGGCCGCGTGCGACATATCCGAGGGTGCCAGGAACTGCCCCTTCTTGATGTTGACAGGTCGCCCGGTGGCGCCGCAGGCAGCGAGGAGGGAGGTTTGGCGGCAAAGAAACGCGGGAATCTGCAGAAGGTCCACTTCGTCGGCCACCCTGGCGGCCTGTTCGGGCTCATGCACATCCGTCGTGATTGGAACCTTGAATTGCGTTGCGATGGCTCGGAGCGATGCCAGGCCATCGTCCAGTCCCGGTCCCCGGTGGGATGTCAGGCTGGTGCGATTGGCTTTGTCGAAACTGCCTTTGAAGATCCAGGGGAGCCCCAGCTCGCCACAGACCCGCTCCAGTCTCGTGGCGACAGCCGTTTGAACCGCTGCATCCTCTAGAACGCACGGCCCGGCAATGACGACGAGTGGCTGGTCGGGGCCGATCCGAATCGAGCCGACGCTGCAAGTGGTGTCCATAACGGACAGCGTATCCGGCTCGGCACGTCCGGGAAACACCGGATGGACGACATCACAGACGCGATCGTGGTTGGGATCGCCGATTCTTGATCGACCCAGGCAGGATTCGGATCAAGATGGGGGTGCCGTCGGTCGATGTCAGGCGATGGGGCGGACCTTGGTATTTCAGGAGACGTGATTCATGTCGCATATGCCGCGCGAACCGGAGGCCTTTTCCGAATTGGTCGTGCAGATGCTTCGTCAGTCCCATCCCGACCGGCTTGTGGAACTCGCAGGCCCGATGGATCTGGTGATTGATGGTCGTCATCTGGCGCTTGGCAACCTCTTCAGGATGGTGAAGTGCGATCCGGAGAACGGGCTTCAGATCGTGGAGGAGTACCTCACACGCATTACCGAGGGGGACGCGATCGCGTCGGCCCCGATGCCGCTCTCGTTGGCGAAGTCGCGCATCATGCCGAGGATTCAACCAAACAGTCTCTTTGAGCATCTCGACCGTACACAAGTGGCGCACACCCCGTGGGTCAATGACACATCGATCGTGTATGTGATAGACCTTCCCCGCATGACCGTCAGCATCACGCTGGAACAGGTCGTTCAATGGGGGCTGGACATCGAGCAGGTTGAGTGGCAGGCCAGGCACAATATCTCACGCTATGCCCCCTCGGTGGAAGTGAAACTGGTTGAGTCTTCGGATGGAGGGCGGGTCGCGATTCTCTCCTGCCAGGATGGATACGACGCTGCCAGACTCCTGATGGACTCGCTGCATCCGAGACTTGCACCCAAGTTGCGAGGGGACTTCTTCGTTGCGGCTCCGGCGCGAGATATCTTTCTCGCGTTCTCTCAGGGCTCTGAGAACTTTCTGAAGAAGGTGCAGGACCGCGTGACCAAGGACTACCACCGGCTTCCGTATCCCATCACGAAGGAGCTTTTCGTGGTGACGCAGGACGGTGTGGCAGGGACCAGTCAGGCGGCATGACCGATCGCCGCTGGAGGCGGCCGAGTCGCGTGGCTCGCCCCCGGAGAGTCAGTACCCTGCGAGCGTGCTGCTGCTCATCGACAATTACGATTCCTTCACATGGAACCTGGTTCACTGCATTCAGGTCATCGATCCCGGTCTGGAAGTACGGGTGGTGCGGCATGATGAAGTCTCGGCCGATGATGTTGTGGCCCTGTCTCCATCCCATGTGGTGCTCTCTCCGGGTCCGTGCACGCCCGCAGATGCCGGGGTCTGCCCGGAAGTGGTCAAAGCGGTGGCGGGAAAGATTCCGCTCTTCGGCGTGTGTCTCGGGCATCAGGTCATTGCCGACGTGTACGGCATGCGTGTGATGCGACATGACACGCCCGTGCATGGCAAGACCTCGCACATCCATCATGACGGGCGAGGGGTTTACGCCGGACTTCCTAATCCGTTCGAGGCGACGAGGTACCACTCGTTGATTGTCGACCGGGCCTCCTGCTCTGACTCGTTCGAGATCTCCTCCTGGACCGAGGCTGGCGAGGTCATGGGACTTCGGTGGAAGGGCGGATGGCCGACTGGACCCGCCGCGTCCGTGACCGGTGTGCAGTTTCATCCTGAGAGCTTCATGAGCCTCCGTGGGCCTGATCTGGTTCGTGCCTTTCTGGAGCAGCCGCCGCCAACCCCGGCGTGAATTCATCCGGGGCTACACTGCGGCCATGACAGATACAGCGACTGATTCGAGCATACGTGGCCGGGTTGTCTCAGCGTCAGATGCATCGATCCATCTGGCGGTACCAGGGACGAGTTATCAACTGACGCTCGCGTGTGACGCGCCGCCGCCCGCCGGCGCGGTGACCAGAGGCTGGATCGGGGCGACGGCGATGTCCATGCACGGCGCGTCTGCCGGAGGACGGTTCATCGAACCGACGATCGGAGCGCCGCGCATCGTGGCCGGACAAGTTGTCTCAATTGACACGAACTCTGGAACGGCCCTGGTGCAATCGGCCGTTCCCATGGTGGTGCAACTCGAACGAGCCGAGGATGCCCAAACGGTGCAGGTCGGCGATCTGGTGAACTTTCACGTGCGGTCCGGCGCCCGTTGGCACGTGTCCTGAAAACGCGTGACGCAGCCGGAGGCGAGAGCGTCTGAGTTCGCGAAGCCCCGAACGCTGCCGGAATCCGCTCGCGGTTGAGGACTACTTCACTGGCCGAAGCCCTTCGACCATGGCGGTCCACGAGGCTCGGGCGGCATCCACGGTCTGGGCCGGGCCCAGCAGTTTGATGAAGATGGATCCGCGCTCCGACTCGACCATCGCCACGAGCATGGCGTAGTCCTGCTTGTGCCACCCACCCCCCATGCCCAGATACTCGCCTCTGAGTTCCACCAGCGTGGTCGGCATGGTCGCTACGGTGATGCTCCTGATCACGGGCTTGACCGGGAGGTCTGCCCCTCTGAACTGGCTGGTCCACCGCTCAATGTTGCGGTCGGTCGTGTTCCCCGAAGCTTCGGGGAAGTGCATGACGGCCAACTCGGCGGGCTCGGCACCTTCCGGTGCCGGAATGATCCAGTTCACGAGCCGCATGGTGTTCTTTGGCGGCTCCCACCTCCATGTCGGATCGGTTGGCGCTTCGTATCCCAGCACCTCGATGGTGGTTGGATCGGCCGGCGGTGTGGTCTGCTGCGCGGGGCCGGTCGATGATGGTCCGCTCGCTGCCACGGCCGAGAGGCCTCCTTGCAGACTCGGTGGCGGGGGGGTCTGCGCCGTGGCGCTGGGAGCGGGCGGTGGGGGTGCCTCACGCTCGCAGGCGGTGACGCCGAGCAGTGTGGAGGCAATCAGGACGCAGGTCAATCGGCTCATGGTCCAACGATAGCATGGGAAGTGATGAGTGGTTCGCAAGGTGAGCAGATCATCTTCAACGCCCTGGTGTGGACGGGGCGAGAATCATGCCCGGAACGGCGCACGCTGTTGCTTGGTGATGGTCGCCTCATCGCGATCAACCCATCCGATGGCGTCCCGGAGCGCGTGAAGCGAATTGACTGCGGCGGCCGGATCGTGACGCCGGGATTCATCGATGCGCACGTGCATCTGACACTGGGCAGCGAGACGATGCTGCACGTCGATCTCTCAGATGTGCGAAGTCGGGAGGCCTTCGAAGAAGTGATCGCAGTGGCTTCCCGCAACCCGCAGTGTGGTGGGTGGCTGATTGCATCAGGATGGGATGACACCAGATTCGAATCGGACGGCATGCCTTCCGGGCGCTGGCTCACGGGCGCCGGGGACGTGCCGGTCGTGTGCTGGCGATGTGACTGGCATGCCGCGGTTGTCAATGATGCTGCCCTTTCCCGGCTTACGATTCCGGAATCTGATCCGCCTGGCGGACGCATCGTCAGGGATGAGACTGGTGACCCGACAGGACTGTTGGTCGAGTCCGCAGCATGGCATCTGCTCAACCCCATCGTGCCGCGCCCGAGCGAGCAGGAGCGCCTCCTGGCGGTGGCTGATGCAGGGGCGGCGCTGTTGCGGGCGGGGGTGACCTCGGTCAGGTCAATGGAGTAC
Organism: uncultured Isosphaeraceae bacterium; assembly: GCA_964417845.1. Lineage (GTDB taxonomy): Bacteria > Planctomycetota > Phycisphaerae > Phycisphaerales > SM1A02 > UBA12567. The sequence goes on along the minus strand of CAYQJN010000021.1, from coordinate 18,689 downwards.
CGCCGAGACGTAGAGGAGATCCTGATGGTCGGAGGTGGCGGGCCTGCGCCGCGGACGTCGATTGTGCTCCTGGATCGGGATCTTCCGCTTGATCTGACGTGGGTTGATTCGGTGGCGCCGTCTTCACGCCTCAGGATCACCGGTTGCAAGGCGTTCTTCGATGGAACGCTCGGGTCACGCACCGCACGACTTCGTGACCCATATGCCGACGATCCTGAGAACAGTGGGCTCTGGGTCGAACACGCCATGGATGGAACCGATCTGGCGTGGGCCCGGCAGGTGGTGGACGCGGGCCTGGTCCCCGCCGTGCATGCCATCGGAGATGCGGCCTTGAGCCGGGCACTTGATGTGGACGACGCGCTGGGCAGGCCAGGGAGCCTTGTGGTCGAACATGCGGAGGTGGTGGCCCGGGCTGATCTGGGCCGGCTAAGTGATCGGTGGCTGAGCGTGCAGCCGGTTCATCGCAGAGGCGACGCGGAGATGTCGCGTGGCCGGCTTGGGGATCGGGCTTCGATGCTGCTCCCGCTACGGTCCATGGCGGCGTACGGAGGCAGGCTTCGATTCGGGACGGACTGGCCTATCGTGCCATTCGATCCAATGGAGACGATTCGGGCTGCCGTGAGTGGCACCGATGCGCAGGAACGCCCCTTCTTTACTTCCGAGCGTCTGAATCCCCTCGATGCCATGCGGGCTGCCGTTTCAGGGGATGCGGCCACACTTGGCTGCGAGCCGGGACTCGCTCCGGGATCGCCAGCCGACTTTCTGGTGTGGGAGGGCGACCCGCTTCGTGACCCGCTGACGGCCCGCGTGCAGGCGACCTTCATGGATGGGACACTGGTCGCTGGCGCCATGTGAAGGAGCGTGCTCATGCAGGATCGACTGACTCATCTGGATGAACAAGGTCGGGCTCAGATGGTCGATGTCTCAAGCAAACCGGTCGTGCTGCGGCGGGCCGTGGCCGAGTCGAGGCTGATCGCATCGCCTGCGACCATCGATCGAATCATGGCTGGTGATCTTCCCAAGGGAGAAGCCCTAGCGGTGGCCCGTGTCGCGGGTGTGCTGGCAGCCAAGCGTGTCGACTCCCTGATCCCGCTGTGTCATACGTTGCCGCTTGAAGCAGTGTCGGTGTCCTTCGACCGCTCATCGCCCGACTGCATTCGGGTTGAGGCCGCGGTGACCGTGACGGCGCGAACGGGCGTCGAGATGGAAGCACTGACTGCGGCCACGATGGCGGCGTTGACCATCTGGGACATGACCAAGGCGGTCGATGCGGACCTGCGGATTGAAGGTACCACGCTGCTCCTCAAGGAGAAGCGGGAGTCAGCCTGAACGGACGCGTTCACAGAAGGCGGTGATCAAGTCGGGGTCCTTTTGGCCGCGTGCAGATTCGACACCGCTGCTGACATCCACACCCCAGGGGCGGAGTTGTGTGATCGCCTCGTTGACACAATCGATTGTCAATCCACCTGCGAGGATCCAGGGCGTTGTGAGTTCTCGGGCAATCGGCGCCATGGCCGCGTGATCGAATGGTCGCCCGCTTCCCCCCTGAGGACCGTCCAGGAGGATCCGGGAGACGCTGGGGTAGGCGTCCCACTCATGGAGCGTCATGCCTGCCGAGGGACCTCCGGCAGAGAGACCGCGAATGACCGGGCCACTCCGGGACGCGAATTTGATCAGGTCGGGGCGCTCAGCCCCGTGAAGTTGCACCCATGACGTCGAGCGTGTGGCGCATGTGTCCTCATCAGGGTCGACCAGCAGCGTGATGACTTCCAGTGATGAAGGTGCATGGGCCGCCAGACTGCGGGCCTGCTCGGCATCGACATACCGAGGCGACGATGGCACCCGAACAAGACCAATGGCATCGGCGCCTGCGGCAGCGGCCGCATCGATGTGGATCGGTTCGGTGACCCCGCAGATCTTGATGCGTACCGCGCCCGGGCTGGGATCGTTCCAGCGACTCACGAGGACGCCTCCTTCAGCAGCGCCCGGGCAAAGGACGTTCGCCGATCGTCGGTGGAGTCCTCGAGGACACGCTGCAGCAGCGGCACCGCTTCCGATGGAGCGCCAAGCGATCTGGTCAGCAGCGCGCCGAGCAGGAGCCTCACCTCCGTGGCCTCCTTGGTGTCTCCGTACTCCGTCAGCCATCGGCGGTAGGCATCGGCGGCGGCGGCGCGGTCTCCGTCCACGTGCAGGTGGTTGGCAAGCAGCAGGTGATCATTCATTGGCAGGGTGGCGTCCGGATGCTCATCGGCGTGCGTTCGCCAGATGGTGCGGGCCGTTTCTGCGTCATCGGCGCGGAGTGCCGCGCGAACGCGGTGAAGAAATGGTGGAGGAGTCAATGCGTCAGAGTGAGCTTTACGGTGGGGGGATGCCCCTCGCTCGACGGTCTGGCGCCACTCGCGTCGCCGCTTCCGCTGCCTCATCACGCCGATGAGGTCATCGTGTTCACGGCGGATGGCCGGCGTGAAGAGCAGCAGGCTGGCGGTGATGGCGCCCCATGCGTATCCGGCGAGGTGAGCGGTATAGGCCACTTTGCTTCCCGTGAGACCTGCCCAGCCTGCCAGGTCCATGGCAATCCAGAATCCGAGCACCAGCAGGGCTGGCACCTGAAACACCCGAATCAGGATGAAGACGAACAGGATTCGAACGCGGCATGTCGGGGCGAGGATGATGAAACCTCCCGCCAGCGCGCCCACCATGCCGCTGGCACCGATGACCGGGGCTGTTGAGGACATGGCGTGCGCCAGACCGGCGACGGCTCCGCCCAGCAGGGCAAAGATGAGAAAGCTGGGACGGCCCATGCGGTCCTCGACCACGCAGCCGAAAACCCAGAGGCACATCACATTGAGACCGAGGTGCAGCAGCCGCCACAGGGGATGTTCCGTTCCGGGGAGAAGCGGACTGTCGTGAGCGAACTGATAGGTCACGGCCTGCCACCACTGAAAATCGCGTGCGGAAAGCGCCATGGCGTCGACGACCCGCTCGGCCACGTCGCGATCCACCGCTCCGATGGCCAGAACGGCGAGGTAGGCCGCCATCATGAGCAGGACGAGGGCCTCGGTCATCACGGGGCGTCGTCGACGGGGGAGATCGGTGCCGAGCAGGAAGAACATGCTCCGCAGTGTAGGTCGTCTCAAACGCATACCGGCGCGGTACAATCGTCGGCCCAGTCCCGAGCCGGGGCCGTGGGGCCTGGACCAGAAACGTATTCCGCCGAATCAGGCATTGGGAGCAGTGAGATGTCGGACGCAACCGCCACCATGACGATGGACAAGGGGCTCGATCACACGATCATCGGTGAGTCGACCAAGTCATTTATTGATGGCCAGAAGGGAATCCTGGAGTACGTCGGCATCGATATCGACACGCTCGCGCGACACTCGACGTTTGAGGAGACCTGCTTTCTCCTCTGGAATGACCGACTACCGACGTCGGTGGAGCTTGATGCGTTCACAACTCGCATTCGAGCCGGGTATGACCTCTCTGACTCGATGTGGGAGGCCCTCAAGGCCATGCCTCGCGAGGCCCCGCCAATGCACCTGCTGCAAACGATGGTGGCCATGCTGGCATTGGAGGATCCCCGTTGTGACGAACAGACGCCCGAAGCGGAGGAGGCCAAGGCCATCCGCGTGCTGGCGGCCACGCCTGCGATCATCGCCAACTTCGATCGGCTGCGCCGCGGGCTGGACATTGTCCGCCCCAATGCGGACGACAGTATCGCGACTTCGTTTCTTAGCATGCTCAATGGAGAGGCGCCTGGGGAGGCCAGCGCCAAGGCGCTCGATGTCTGCCTGATTCTTCATGCGGACCACGGCATCAATGCCTCGACCTTTGCCACGATGGTCGTGGTGGGCACTGAGAGTGATATGTACTCCGCGATCGCCGCCGCAGTCGGCACGCTTCGAGGGCCGCTTCACGGCGGCGCCAACGAGCGCGTCATGCACATGCTCCAGGAGATCGATGGTCCCGATGCGGCCGAGGAGTTCATTCTCGGTCGGCTCTCCCGTAAGGAGAAGATCCCTGGATTCGGTCATCGTGTGTACAAGGCCATCGATCCTCGCGCGACCTATCTCAAGACCTTTGCCGAGTCCATCGCCACCGAAACGGGGAATCAGTCGCTCTTCGAGATGAGCCGTCGAATAGAGGACGTGATGGAGGCTCAAGTCGGAGCGAAAGGGATTCATCCGAATGTGGATTTCTATTCCGCGACGACCTACTTTTCGCTTGGTCTGGCCATTGACCTCTTTACGCCGATCTTTGCCATGAGCCGCAATGCCGGATGGGCGGCCCATGCGCTGGAGCGTCTTGCGGACAACCGGCTGATTCGGCCACGATGCCAGTACACCGGACCGCACGGCGCCCCCTGGTCATCACTCGGCGATCGCGACTGAGCCGCCCTGTTGGTACACGATGATGCGGTCGTGGATAAGCATGACGATGTCATGCCCCCCGTCTCCCGTGACATCCGCAATGGCAATCTGTCTGGGTTGATACTCCCGCGACTCTCCGCCGTGGAACAGGTTGGATTCATAGATCTGGAATCCTGTGGCATGGAGCATGTCGCCTTCACCGTCAAAGGTGAAGAGCTCCATCATCTGTTCGCCCGCATCCAGCGCCACCATGTCCCCATAGCCGTCGGCATTGACGTCGCCTACGGCCAATTCATGGGGGATGTGGCCCTCGATGCCGCTCTTCCATGATCCCACCTCGACGAGTGTTCGGCGACTGCCTTTCAACGGCACGACGGCGAAGCCGTCTTCGCCGATGGTGATGATGTCCTGGCCGCCAGAGGAAAAGGTGCCGCTTGCCAGCGGCCCGGGGGTCAATCCGCGGAGTCGCATCGTCTCGACCTGCGTCCAGTCGCCTTCATCGCCCGTTGGTGCAAACACCAGCAGGCGATCCCCTTCGCGATCGGCGGCGACCAGACGGCCTCCGAGTGAAGTGACGGCGACCAGATCGCTGTCAGGATCGTCGGCGTTGAATTGACGTTCGACACGCCATCCACCGCCCTCATCTGTGGGGTGAAAGCGGACGGCGCGCACGAAGTTGCCGTCTGCAATCAGAAGCTCCTCGTGGCCGTCTCCGGTGACGTCCAGCGCAGCGATGTTGTCTCCACCTGCGGCATCGACGAGGCCGTACTGGGACATGTCTCGCTTTTCGAGGACTTCAAAGCCATCGTCCGTTGCCAGCAACAGAATCATCGGTCGCTCGCGGGTTAGAATGATCAGATCCTCGCGGCCATCCTGGTCGACATCGATTGCCTCGACATGATCCGGTTTTCGGCTGAGCGATCCCAGCTCAAATGATCGGGAAGTGCCGGTGTCCAGGTCGACGAGGTCCAGCACATAGTCACGTTTGTTGGCCGCCACAATGGCTGCATGGGGAGTCGATCCGATCTCAACGGCATTCATGGCTACGGGTTCATGCCCGGACGAAACATCGATGGGTGTGGGGAATGCGATCGGGTGGTGCGCGATGTTGGTCCGGCCTACCACGCCTTCCTTTGTCGAGAGCACCAGCAGTTCGCCGGCACGCCCCGGGACGGAGGCCAGTCCATCGATGGCGGAGAGGCTGGGGGCATTGGCGGCTTCGCCGATACCGCCGTGTTCAGTTTCGCGATAGACGGTGATGGCATTGGATCGCGTGTCCGCCGAGACCAGTTCAGACATGCCGTCTCTGTTCGAGACGGTCCATGCCCGGTCGCGCTTTCCTGGATCCGGGAACCCATGCACCGTGAACGCGGCGTCGCGATCGGCGGTGGTGGTGACCGCTTCGTCTGTGAGGTCATACAGCACGACGCGCCGGGCGTTGCGTTCGATGACTGCAATCCGGGTGGCATCATCCTCTGGGCTCGCCATTGACTCGAACTCAATGAGCGGAGGCATCTCGAACACCGTCTGTGGTCCGGGCTCAACGCCAGTGGGGGTTCGCCTTCCAAACCAGATGCGGACGGGCGCCGGATCGTCGGGGCAGATGCCAGCGAGGTCCATCAGGCCATCGCCGTCGTAGTCTGCAGGCACGACGGCGATCATCGACGTGCCGGCGGGGTAGCGCTTGGCGCTGCCGAGTGAGAATCCGTCCAGCGGCCAGATGGCGGGCTCACCTTCGACAATCGAAACCAACGCAGCGTGGCCAGTGCCGGCCATGTCCGCGATGACGAATGCGGCTGGGGATGCGGCCAGTTTGCGGATGGCGCGCCGCCCGTTGGTGCTGAACGAGCCGTCCTCCATCTGAGAGAGGAAGGTGACGCGGCCGGGGGGGCCTCCAAGCAGGAGATCTGTTCGTCCGTCCTGATCGAGATCCGCGGCGGCCATGGCCGCGATTTCGTCAGACACCGGGATGTTGATGCGCTCGAAACGCCAGTGGTCCGGAAAGTCATTGATGTTCCGCGGCTGCTCCACCGGATCATCCGGAGATGCATCAGACCTCTGGCGAAGCACTTCAATGCGGCTTCTGCGGTTGTTGGCTACCACAATGTCTGTTCGTCCGTCTCCATCGAGATCAGTGACGATCATCGGCCCCGGACCATCCCCGATCGGAATGACATCCATGCTCTCGAATCCGAAATAGTCGGCCAGTGAGGAGTCCTCAGCAGTGGGCGGTGGGATGATCGCCAGAGACGCCAGTGTCAGCATCAGCAACATGAGAGACCTCCTCAGTGGCCATGGTAGCTGCCAGCCGTTGGTGAACGGGCGTGCCGGGACCACGATGACCGCAAGGGCTACACTGGCAGCACCAATCGGGGCAAGGAGACGAATTGTCATGTCGATTCAATGCAGCGTGGTCAGCCTGTTGCTCCTGGTGCTGGCCGCTCAGGCGGATGTCGTCGTTCTGCAGGACGGCGGTGAATTGAAGGGGCGGGTGATCAAGCAGGATGCCCGCAGCGTCTGGATCGACATTGGTCCGACCATTGTGCAGGTGGACAACAATGATGTGGTGGATGTTCGCGTGCCGGTCCTGGAAGAGACGGCGACGCGAGACGAGTCGGCCATGTTCCACACCACCGATCACCCCGCGGAGTTGAGTGTCCGGCAGCAGGCGGCGCGGGTCAAGCCCTCAGTCGTGCTGGTGAAGACACCTTCCGGGACAGGATCGGGTGTCATCGTCAACGAGCGTGGTCATGTTGTCACCAACGCCCACGTCATTCAGGGCGAGAAAGACCTTCGGCTCGTCATCTGGAGCCCTCGGGAGGACGGGACACTGGCCCGCCGGACCATCGAGGACATCGAGATCGAAGCGGTGAACAACCATCTCGATCTGGCCCTTCTGAAACTCCCCACTGATGAAGGCCAGACCTACCCCTGGGTGCCTCTGGAAGCATGGGAGTCCATCGAGGTCGGGCAACCGGTGTTTGCGATCGGGAATCCACTCGGGCTGGAGCAGACCACCAGTCAGGGAGTGGTGTCGACCACGCAGCGGAGTTTTGATGGCCTGACCTACATCCAGACTGACGCCGCGATCAACCCGGGAAACTCGGGGGGGCCGCTGTTCAATGTCGGTGGTGAGGTGGTCGGCATCACCAACATGGGCATCAGAGGCGGTGAGGCCCTGGGCTTTGCCATCCCGACGCGATATGTCAAGGACTTCCTTCGAAACAGAGAGGCGTTTGCCTACGACCCTTCCAATCCCAACAGCGGACATCGCTACCACCAGCCCCCGCCCAGAAAGCGATCCGGAGTGGCGCCGCAACTCAAGGAGCGTGCCGAGTGAACGCACTGAAGATCCGACTTGTTGTGGCATCCGCCGTCTTCGGCCTGGCCTCACCTTCACTGGGGGCACCCGACATTGCAGACGTCGCACCGGCGCAGTGCATCGCGCTGCTGAGGGTTGGTGGTCTCACGCAGTTGAAGGAGGCGTTGGAACACGAGCAACTGCTCTCTGATAAGGACCTCGACGCCATCAATGCGTACATTCTGGAGAGTCTCGATATTCTCCCCGCGGCGACCGAAGCGGTGATGGATGGATTTCGCGGGGGGCTTGCTCCGCTTGATGTCGTGTCGCAGCTATCGCTCTCCGTGGCCGTCTGGCTGGACGAGGGGCCCACTGGGAAGCCAGAGATTGCGTGGGCGGGGTGGCTGGACCTTCAGACGAAGGAGGAGGCGTTGCTTGGCATGTGGGAGTCGGCCTGGGAGGGGGCTCGGGCTCACGAGCAGGTGGACACGGTCATGGTCGGGGACGCGACGGCAGACCGCATCACGTTGGGTGACGAAGATGAGGTGGTCCCGCTGAGACCGTCACATCTCCTGCACGCTAAGGAGGACTCGCTGGCATGTTTCGCCACGTCGGTGGATGCCATGGAACGCGTGCTGGATGTGGTCGCCGGGACGTCGGTTGAAGGCCCGCTCTCCGATGAGGAGGCCTACGCTGGCTTGACGGGTCTCCTTGAGCAGGAGCGTGACGTCCTGGCCATGGTGTTTGTCGAGCCGCTCTTTGACGCGATCGAGGCCAGGGAGACCATGGGCGTGGCGTCCATGGTCCGCGCTTCGTTCGACGAGGCCATAGGGCCCATCCGGGGCATCGGGCTGGCGGCCGGTGCAGGCGGCGACGGGCTTCTGGCGTCCTGGTCCGCAGCGATCTGGATGCCGGAGGGCTATGGCGGGCTCATGCGTCTGCTCAGGAAGGACTCGGAGGTGGCGCCATTGCCCGGGTGGATCGGGCAGGACGTCTGGTCGATCATCAGGTTCAATGTGTCGTTCGGCCACATCCCGGATTGGATTCGTTCGGTCGTCGCCTCCAATCCCATGCTGATGGGCGTTGGCCAGATGTTGAATCAGTTCGAGCCAACGCTCCGGGCGATTCTGGATCCACTTGGTGAGCGGTTGCTGACCGTGAGTTCGATTCAGCGGCCACTGACCCCCGAGAGTCTTCGCTCGTTGACGGTGATCGCGTGCGAGCATCCCACCAATCTCTCGGATGCCATTGCCGCTAACGCCCCTGAGACGGGCATGGAGCCCAGAGAGTTTCAGGGGCACCAGATCTGGACGATGGAAGGTGGCGGCCTGCCACTGCCACTGCCCATGGACGACGGGCCGATGAGTCTGGCCGTCGCTGGCGGCGCGCTCCTGGTTGGAGATGACGCGGCGGTGGAGGGTGCCCTTCGGGGAATCGGCACGCGATCAGCCACGCCCGCCCGATGGCTGGCGCGGGTGCTTGACTGGCTCCCCGGCGAACCGGTGGCTGCGTGGGGGGGGACGGATCTTCAGTCTCAGTTTGGTGCGGCGGTCGAAGTGCAGCGGATGAACATGGCTCGTTGGGAATCGCAGGTCAAAGAGGCCGACCCGGAGCTGTGGGAGGAGATTCGTGAAGAGCTCGAGTCGTCGTCAGACGGCGAGCGTCTCGAACGCATGGCCGAGATCTCGCAGCACCTGGGGCCAGCGGCATGGGCAGCGGTGGCGACGTCAGAGGGCTTTCGAATTCGGGGGGTTCTGATGGCCGACGAGGAAGAGTGACGCGCCGTCACTCCCATTCGATCGTGGCGGGTGGCTTGCTTGAGATGTCATAGACCACGCGATTGACGCCCTGCACCTCGTTGATGATGCGATTACTGATCGTGGCGAGCACCTCATACGGGATGCGGGCCCAGTCGGCTGTCATGAAGTCCTGAGTCTCGACGGCCCTCACGGCGACGACGGAGTCATAGGTACGTCCGTCGCCCATGACTCCCACGCTCTGGACGGGGAGCAGGACAGCGAAAACCTGATTGGTACTCCGGTACAGGTTGGCGGCCACGATCTCATCGAGCACGATCTCATCGCATTCGCGGAGCAGGTCCAGTTTCGGACTGGTGATGCCCCCCAGAATCCGAACGGCCAGGCCAGGCCCGGGGAACGGGTGCCGCCAGACGACGTGCGAGGGAAGGCCCAGCACTTCGCCCAACGCTCGAACTTCATCTTTGAAGAGGTCTCTGAGTGGCTCGATCAACTCGAAGCCAAGCTCTTCAGGGAGCCCGCCGACGTTGTGATGCAGCTTGATGTTGGCTGCCGTACCAGCGTGACCATGTCCGGACTCGATGACGTCTGGATAGAGCGTGCCTTGAGCCAGAAAGTGAACCGGTGGTCCGCCATCGCCGGCGACGTCGTCCGCCGATTCGCGAAACACGTCGATGAATCGGTGCCCGATGCGGCGTCGCTTCTCCTGAGGATCTTCGATGCCTTCAAGATCACTCAGAAAACGGTCGGCGGCATCCACCACGCGAAGATCGAGATCAAAGTGGTCGCGGAAGGTCGTCTCGACGAGGTCTCGCTCACTCTTTCGGAGCAGGCCGTTGTCCACAAAGATGCAGGTCAGCCGATCTCCGATGGCTCGGCCGAGAAGTGCCGCGACGACCGATGAGTCGACGCCTCCGCTGAGTCCGCAGATGACCCGTCGGTCGCCGACGAGTTCGTCGAGGTGCCTGCACTGCGACTCCATGAAGTCGGACATGCGCCAGGTGCCACGGCATCCGCAGACTTCGTACAGGAAGTTGCGGAGCAGGTCGACGCCATGGGGCGTGTGTGTGACTTCCGGATGAAACTGAAGCCCGTAGAAGCGCCGGTCGCGGTGAGTGACGGCTGCAGCGGGGCAGGTCGTTGTCGACGCGAGCACCTCGAATGAATCGGGGAGCGAGGTCACCTGATCCCCGTGACTCATCCACACCGACATGTCCGACGGCAATCCTTCAAAGAGACCGTTCGGACGCTCAATCGTCATCTTGGCTCGGCCATACTCGCGCGACTCGGCGCGGTCGATGGTGGCGCCAAGCATGTGGCTTCCCAGTTGCATGCCGTAGCAGATGCCCAGGACGGGAACATTCAGGTCAAAGATGCCAGGATCACACTTCGGAGCCCCTGGCTCATCGATGCTCGACGGACCGCCTGACATGATGATGCCCGCCGGATTGAGATCGCGGAGCGCTTCGAGCGTGACATCCGGCGCAACCAGAATGCTGAAGGCGCCTGCCTCGCGAACTCGGCGGGCGATCAGTTGGGCGTACTGGCTGCCGAAGTCGATGATGGGGATCGTCTCGACACCGTCCGGGCGCGTCGATCCGATGGCGGGCTGAGGCATGCCTGGCTCCTGAGAAGCGGGGGAGTTTAGCAGGCGGGCGGTACCCATTGAGCGTGTGGGCCTCGGTGCCCGCGTCACCCGCCACCGGTGGTGTCCTCAGGGGTGCCGCCGAAGACCTGGGGCCGTGACGGGCACCGGGCCGCGGCGATGCGGGGCCTCCTTCGCGGCCTCGGCAGTATCATCAGTTCGACCCATGGAGTGGAGCGTCAACGAGTCTGGTGTGCTGATCGACGTGGCTGCCCAACCGGCGCAGCTCTGCGTGCTTCGGGCGGCCGTGTCCACCTGGTGCCGCTCGGCTGGCGCATCGGCCCGCGAAGCCCACCAGATAAGCCGCGCGGTCGATGAAGCAGACGCCAAACTGAATCGGCATGGATATACCGACGGCTCGGGGCGGATTCGACTGAAGGCGTGGCGGGCGTCCGGGCGTGTCTGCGTGGTGCTCGAAGACGATGCCCCGCAGGTGCCGCTCGATGAGATCGCGCCAAGACCGCTCTCCGATGTTCGGCCTGGTGGCCTCGGAGTCCACTTCATCAGGACGACGATGGAAGAAGCGACGTGGTCTCACCGTCCGGAGGGAGGGATGCAGCTCACGATGTCTTTGCCGCTGGCATCGCTCGTCGGTCCGTCTGGTGCCGGTGCCGATGCAGCGCAGGAGGCTCAATGCGATGATTGACTCGGGATCCAGTGGCCTTGAAGTCACGGTGGAACGGCGTGATGGCCAACTCCACATTGCACCATGCGGCGAGGTGGACCTGTCAACATCTCCTGCCCTGCGGCGTGCGCTGCAGGGCGCCCTCGCCGAGGGAGCGGAGCGGGTGGTGATCGACCTGGCGGGGATTCCGTACATGGACTCTTCCGGTGTCGCGACGTTGGTGGAGGCGCTTCAGACCTGCAAGCGGCAGGGGCGGGACCTGGTGCTGGCTCGCCCGTGCGAGCGAGTGGCGTCAATCTTCGTTATCTCGAAGCTTGACACGGTGTTCACCATCGAGATGGATCCAGGCGTCTGATGCCCCCACGGGCAACATCCGGTGGTCTTCTGGTGCGGGGCCTTGATCGGTTGGGGCGTTCGGCGTGTGACGTGCTGACGTTGATAGGCGGAACGACGCGGCTGACGGGGGCCGTCGGCACGTGGTACTGGAGATCGTCGACCGGGAGCTCCCTGAGAGTTGGCTGGCCCGCGGTGATCGCGCAAACGGTGCGTGTTGGCGTGCGGTCCATCGGGATTGTGCTGGTGGTCAGTGCCTGCATCGGCCTCATTCTCGCGATGTCGATGTACCCGCCGCTCTCAGATCTTGGACAGCAGAACAAGATTGCCAACATTGTGGCGGTCGCCGTGTTCCGTGAGCTCGGCCCCATCATCTCCGCCGTGGTGCTGACAGGATTCGCAGGTGCTTCGATTGCTGCTGAGATCGGGACCATGGTGGTTGGCGAGGAGATTGAAGCGTTGGAGGCCCACGCGCTTGATCCGGTGCGGTTTCTGGTGCTGCCGCGGCTGACGGCGACTGCGGTGAGTCTGCTGCTCCTGACCGTGCTTGCGGACCTCACGGCCGTCGTGTGCAGTGGCATCGTGACGGTGCTCTTCTTCGATGTGAGCACGGTTGTCTATCTGGACAACACGCTGGCGCAACTCAATCTCTCTGACTTTCTCACCGGCCTGATCAAGGCGACGACCTTTGGCGTGATGCTCGGGGCCATCGCGTGCTTTAATGGACTTCGTGTGAGCGGAGGCGCCGCTGGGGTGGGTAAGGCGACGACGGATACCGTCGTGCAGACGATTGTCGCGGTGATCGTCACCGATCTGATTTACACATCGGTCTTCCTCGAGATCGGGTGGACGTAGCCCACCCGGGCGGAGTCGCGCGAGTCAGTCTTTATTCGGCCCTGGGCCTGTGTGCCTGGACTGTTGTGTGGCGGATGCCCTCAGTGTCGCGGGCTGATCCTCTGCAAGTCTGGCAAATACGAGCCGCCCTCCGCTCGTCTGGACGGCATTGGTGATCACAACTCGAAGTTCGTCCCCGATGCGATCGGCGGCCCCGTCAACGACCACCATGGTGCCGTCTGCGAGAAAACCAACGCCCTGATCGGGGTTCTCACCAGGCCTGACGATCTCCAGCGACATCTGCTCCCCGGGGACGGCAGGATCCTTGAGGACGCCCTGGAGATCATGCAGATTCAGTGTGACCACGCCTCGAATCTCAGCCACTTTGGCCAGCGTGGAATCGGTCGTGACGATGCGAAGGTTCTTCTCTGAGGCGAGTTCGACCAGTAGCGAGTCCACATCGGCCCCACCCGGTGTTTCGGCTTGCTCGATGTCGAGTTTGACGGCCGGGTCAGCCTGCATCAATCGAAGATTGTTGAGGCCTCGCTTTCCGCGATCCCGCTTCAGGCGCTCGCTTGAGTCGGAAAGCGTATGGAGTTCATTGACCACAAACTGCGGGACGATGAGGGGGGCGTCCAGAAACCCGGTCCCGGTGAACGTGTTGATTCGCCCATCGATGAGCGAAGAGGTATCAAGCAGCATGGGGCGAATGCCTCGGACCTGACGGGAGAACTCGACGTAGGGGATGACCAGTCGAATGCTGTCGCGGGTGGAGAGCACGACCGAGACGGCGACGTAGCACAGGGTCAGCCCGACGGCGAGTTTCAGGAGCGTCAGGTATTTGAGTGCTGCTTCGTCCCCGGTGATCTCCCATGCTTCTGCAATGAGATCGATCAGCACGCCCACGGCCAGTGAGGCGAAGAGTCCCGCCACCACGGCGAGGTAGACACCGACGACATTCGAAATCCGCTTGTGTGGGGTGCGGATATCAAGCAGCACCACGATGACGACGACCGCCATGGTGGCTGCGATCGGCATGACGAAGTCGATCAGTGGATTGGCGTTGGAGTCCGAGTTGATGACCGGGATCGACGCAGCTGCGATCATCAGGCCTGCGTACAGGATCCTGACGGCCGTCAGCAGAAACGGAGGCCCCTTGCGGGACTCATCCGCTGGTGGGGCCTCCTGAATTGCGTGGATCGCTTCTGATTCCGGCATCGGTGCGAGTGTACCAGTCGTGGTCGTGGCGATACCATGACGGCGGGGGCGTGGCAGGCGGCCGGGTCCTCTGGACGGTCGGCTCGTGAACCTGGTCAGGGCTTGATCGCAGCAGCCATAAGCGTCGCTGTCCGTGCCATTGGTTTCCTGGCCGCCTGCCACGCTCCCGGGTTGCCGCAACGATGCGGCTGCCTCATGGAAGAGGACCGCGCCGGTGACCTACACCGTTCTTGCCAGACGCTACCGCAGCCGCGACTTCAATGAAGTGGTCGGGCAGTCCTCTGTCGCCGACACGCTTCGGCGGGCCGTGGAGCAGGATCGGACGGCCCACGCCTATCTCTTCTGTGGGACACGGGGTGTCGGTAAGACCACGATGGCTCGCATCTTTGCGAGGGCCATGAACGTTTCGGATGATCTGGAGGACGCCGAAGCGATTGCAGAGGCCATCATGCGGGGGGACGATCTTGATGTCATCGAGATCGACGGGGCCTCCAACCGTGGTGTTCAGGAGGCACGCGATCTGATTGCCGGTGCGGGGCTCTCCCCGGCCCGGTGTCGATATCGCATTTACATCATCGACGAAGTGCACATGTTGACGACCGAATCGTTCAACACGCTCCTCAAGACCATGGAGGAGCCGCCGCCGCATGTGAAGTTCATCCTCTGCACCACTGAGCCACACAAGGTGCTTCCGACCATCCAGAGTCGTTGCCAGCGGTTCGAATTCAAGCCGATCCCGCATCGGTTGATCGTTTCCCATCTCACCGACATCGTAAAGTTGGAGGGCGTTGAGGTCGACGAAGCGGCCTTGGGGCGTGTGGCCGAACTCGGCAACGGATCGATGCGTGATGCGCTCAGTGTGATGGATCGGTTGATGGCGGGTGGCGATACGCGCATCACGCTGGAAGATGTGGAAACGGCGCTCGGGCTTCCCGAAACGGCCATGATTGATGCGGTCGTCGACGCGGTTTCCTCCGGCATCCCCGCTGATGCCATCGGGGCGGGGGATGCCCTGCTGGCCTCCGGAGCGAGCATCGACCAGGCGCTTGCGGCGCTGACTGAGACCTTCCGCCGCATACTGATCGTGTCTGCCTGCGGACCCTCCAGCGACGTGCTTGACATCCCCGAGGATCGCCGAGAGTCGCTTGCGGAGGTCGCTTCCCGGTTCGAAGCCGCATCGCTGGTGCACGCCATCGCCGTCTGTGAGTCCGTCGCGAAACAGGGGCGGCTCGGGGCGTCGGCCCGTGCACTCTATGACGCGGCGCTGGTCCGGCTTGCCCTGGCAGCGGACCTTGTCGATCCTGCGAGCGCTCCTCCAGCGGTGCGGACGGGGTCACACATCGAAGCGAAAAAAAAAAGGTCTGAGACGCCAGCCCGCCAGCGGCCCGATGTGAAAAAGGCCTCCGCGCCACCGCACCAGAAGGCTGAACCGGTGGCGGACTCGCCGAGCACGCCAGGCGGTTCATCGGGTCGACAGAACGATGCGTGCTCTCTTGAGGATGTGTGGCGCCGCGCGGAATCCGCTGCCGGGTCTGCGGCTGCCAAGGCCGCCTTTGCCAGCGTTCAGCCGATTCGATATGAACAGGACCGAGTGCTCGTCAGATCGGTGGATGGCGCCCTGCCCGCGGTGATCGTCCAGCGGCTTTCTGACTGGCTCTCCACGGAGGCGGGGCGTGGGGTCAAGGTGGAGACGGAGTCTCCCGAGCCAGCCTCAGTTCCCACTAGGGCCGCGTCGATTGATTCGGAGGACCACCCTCGAATCGAGCTGGCGCAGGAGTTGTTTGATGCCACGGTCGTCGATGTGACGCCAACAGAGCCACCGAAGGAGGAAGACTGATGTTCGAAGGTCTCAAGGGCATGGCCGGCATGGCCTCGCTGATGCGTGATCTCCCGCGGCTTCAGGCGAGAATGGAAGAGGTCAAGGCTTCGCTCGCCACACTGCGGCTCGAGTCAACCTCCGCCGGGGGGACTGTTCGGGTTGTTGTGACAGGCGCACTGGAGGTGGCCGAAGTGGAAATCAACGGCGAGCCACATGGCGATCTCGCGCAACTCATCTGCGTGACGACGAATGATGCGATTCGCGCCGCGCGTGAAGAAGTGCAGCGCCGTCTTACAGAAGCCGCCGACGAACTCGGCCTTCCGCTGCCGCCGGGCGGGCTCAGTCTGCCGGGTATGGGCTGATGGCATCAGGGCAGTATCCCGAACCC
Organism: uncultured Isosphaeraceae bacterium; assembly: GCA_964417845.1. GTDB lineage: Bacteria > Planctomycetota > Phycisphaerae > Phycisphaerales > SM1A02 > UBA12567. The sequence goes on along the minus strand of CAYQJN010000021.1, from coordinate 2,399 downwards.
GTTGACCGGCTCATCGAGGCGCTGCAACGGATGCCGGGGATCGGTCGTCGTACGGCGACGCGGCTGGCGTTTCATCTGCTCAAGGCGCCAGCTGATGAGGCAGAGGGATTGGCGCAGGCTGTCGTCGATGTGAAGCGCGGTGTGGCATGCTGTGAAATCTGCTGGCAATTGACAGATACGCAGCCGTGCCGCATCTGCGCCGATCCGTCGCGTGATGCGTCCTGTCTGTTGGTGGTTGAGCAGCCGCGGGATCTGATGAGTCTCGATGCCACCGGACTTCATCGTGGTGTGTATCACGTCCTGACCGGGCGGCTCGATCCCCTCGGCGGTATTGGCCCCGAAGGCTTGACCATGGATGCCTTGTACGCCCGCGTTGCGGATCCGGCACGTAATGCGCGGGGAGTTCGCGTGTCGGAAGTGATTCTCGGTTTGAGCCCGACGCTCGAAGGAGACACGACGGCGCACCACGTGGTGGGTCTGCTGGAGCCGCTCGACGTGCGTGTGACGCGATTGGCTCGTGGCCTTCCAAGTGGATCCTCGCTTGAGTTCGCGACGCCAGCCATGCTGGCGGATGCCCTCCTGGGTCGGGATCAGGGCAGCCGTTGATAGCCGGCGGCTGTCGCTCAGGCCCGAGGTACCATGGTGGGTATGGACATGCGATTTGAAACCAGGCAGCAGGCTGGCCTGACACAGCAGCAGAAGCTGAGTCCGCGCATGATTCAGTCGATGGAGATTCTGCAGATGCCGGTGCAGGCATTGCAGGAGCGCATCGATCACGAGTTGGAGAGCAACATCGCGCTGGAAGTGGATGAGCACCTGGCCGGTTCGGATGCCGGATCTGCAGAGGGCGATGCCGCCAAGGAAGATGCGGACGAGGGGGGCGGCGAAGGGGCCGACGACTTCGAACGGCTTGCATCCCTGGAACGCACCTATGGGGAGGCCTTTGACAACGAGTATTCGTCGTCAAGTTGGTCGGCTTCACGCATGGCAGGTGAACGGGATCGGAAGATGGACGCCATGGCGAATGTCAGCGCTCGGGGGGAGAGTCTCATCGAGCAGGTGCTCCACCAGTGGTCCTTCGCGGAGGTCTCCGACCCGGTGGCCGAGGCGGGACGCATTCTGATCGGTCACCTCAATGACGATGGACTGCTGGATCTCCCGCTGGCGGAGATCTCCGAGCGGTCGGAGTCGAGCGGTGAGGAAGTGACCCAGGAGTTGCTTGAAGAGGCCAAGCGGGTGCTGCAGTCACTTGTCGATCCCAGTGGCGTCGGCGCCGAGACGATTCAGGAGTGCCTGCTCCTTCAAGCTGAAGCATGGCGGCGACGCGAGCCGAACGAGGCGTGGCCGCAGGTTGTCTCTCTGATTGAAGATCATCTTGACGATCTGGTGCAGAATCGCCTGCCCTCGATCGCCAAACAGACGGGGATGGCCATTGAAGACATCAAGGCCGCGATGCGACTCATGCACCGGCTGGACCTGAGCCCCGGGCGCAATATCGTCGATGATCAAGTGCCTCCGGTGATTCCCGATGTGATCGTGGAGTACGACGCACAGGGTGATCGCTATGTGGCGGCGTTGTGCGACGGAGTCCTTCCTCCGCTACGGGTGTCGCCGAGGTACGAGTCAATGGCGGGGGACAAGGGTGCGGATGCAGAGACGCGTCAGTATCTCTCCAGAAGCGTCAGCGCAGCGCGGTGGCTGATCGAGTCCATCAACCAACGGTCCAATGCGGTCCTTCGAGTCGTCGAAGTCGTGCTGGATCGCCAGCGAGGCTGGTTCGACCAGGGCGCAAGGGGGCTCAAGCCGCTGCCGATGACCGAGGTGGCGGACCTGCTCGGAGTTCATGTGGCCACGGTCAGCAGGGCGGTATCCGACAAGTGGATGCAGACGCCCCGCGGCATTGTGCCGCTCCGCCGCTTCTTCAGTGGAGGGACGGAGACCGCTGCAGGCGAGAACGTCTCATGGGAGGCGGTCAAGGAAATGCTCCGAGACATCGTCGCTGCTGAGGATCCCGCCAAACCACTTGGGGATGAGGCCATCGCCAGCGCACTGCGGACGCGTGGCGTGGAGATCGCCCGTCGCACGGTCGTGAAGTATCGGCAGCAGATGGGCATCCCCCCGGCGCGGCTCCGGCGCACGTACGAGGGATAACCCTGCGATTGCTGCGGGTCAGATCTGTTCGATTTCGGCGGCCTTTTCGTCGCTTTGACGATCCACTTCGCCAATCTTCTGCTTGGTCAGATCCTCGACCTCCTGCTTGAGGTCTTTGCCCTGATCCTCGGAGAGCGAAGTGCTCTTGTCCTTGATGCGGCTGTCAATCTGCTTCATGGCATCGCGTCGTTCATTTCGAATGGCGACACGCGTTTCCTCCGCCAGCTTTCTGACCTGGCCAGCCAACT
>CAYQJN010000020.1:22375-25137 GCA_964417845.1 uncultured Isosphaeraceae bacterium | reverse complement strand
CCGCAGCACGGCCGGGAGCACGGTCCAGCACGCCAGCAGCGTGATGGCCAGCCCGATGACCATGACTGCTGCGAGCGATCTGATTCCACGGTGCTCGGCCAGAAGCAGTGACGCAAAACCGATTGCCGTGGTGAGCGTCGTGAGCAGAATGCCCACACCAGTGCCGCCCCACAGACCGGGCGGCCGTGTTAGTGGAGACGTGCGCCACCGCTGAATCACAAGGACACCCACCGCTGTCCACACCAATGCCAAAGATCATCGGAAGCACCATGAGGTTGGCGAAGTGGAGATCCAGTCCCGCCAGTCCCATGAATCCGAACGTACCCGCGAAGCCGATCAGCACCGGCATGATGGCGCATGCGGCATCGATGGTTGATCGGAAGTCGAAGATCAGCACGACGGCAACGGCGATCAGGGCGAGGACGCCCGAAAAGGCATACGCCCGGACGATCAATCTGGAGGACTCGAAAATCTGTACTGGTGGCCCCAGGAGATCTGGCGCGACCGATCGAACGCTCGAGACAAACGCTCCGAGCCTGTCGGGCTCGAGGATGGACCGTTGGGCAGTGGCTGGCGCGACGCGGAGCAGCCATGCGCCATCCAGACCTATCCAACGTGAGCGGAGTAATGGCGGGAGGTCGCCAGGGCCGGCCGAGGCAGGAGACAACGCTGCCTCGATGGAGGAGGCGGCCTCGGCCCGCGTGGTGCGCCACGCGTGCTCCAGTGCCTCGATTCGGCGCCGGCGTTCGGGGATGTCACGCTCAAGCGTTCGCCAGTTCTCCATCGCAGCGCCGATCCGATCAGCGATTGACGCCAGTTCGGGCGACTTCTGCTGGAGACTTCTGCGGACATTGGAGAGGACCGTCGGGATGAACCCGAGGGATGTGGGGGTCTCTTCGACCTTCACGTCGAGGGACGTGACCGCTGCGATGCGTTGCGCACGTGCGGCGCGGTCCGGCGGAAACAGAATGCCCATGCCTCCGACTTCTGACACCGCATCGAGGTCTCGGAGCCTCGTGACGAGCGGCTCGGCGCCGGCGGCGTCCGTCAGCACCAGTCCGCTCCACAGATCGTCGCCGGGTTCGGCGGCGAGCGCTCGCTGCCACGACACCGCTTCGAGGTGGGGGGGCTGGAGATTCATGATGTTCGAGTCGTATTGCAGCCTGGTGGATGCGATCAACAGGCCCGCCACCACCATGGCGGCCACCACCACGACGGTGATGGCATGGCGATGCAGCGGCTTGACCATCCGACGCAGCAACGGAGTCCCCAGCGGCCGCATGACCGCCAGGTCATGCCGCCACCGAGGCGACAGCGCGAGCATGGCGGGAAACGCACTCATGACCGCAATCAGGCACAGCAGCACGCCACCGGCGGCGATCAGTCCCATCTCGGCAACACCGAGAAATGCGCTGAAGGCGGTGCATCCGAAGGCTGCTGCAGTCGTAATGGCACCCGTGATCAACCCGGGGCCGACATCCTGAAACGTCCGGCCGACCGCGCACTCCAGCGTGTCGCATTCGGACTCGATGGCTCGAAGCCGTGTTACCAGATGCAGGGCGAAGTCAACGCCGAGTCCGATCAGGATGGCGGAGAAGACCATGCTCAGGAGCTGCAGGTGTCCGACCGATATGGCGACCCAAGCGAAACTCCAGGCGATGCCGATGACCAGCGAGCCGGCGGCCATCAGCGGAATGCGGATGCGGCGAAAGACGCCCACCAGCATGGCGGTGATGAGGACAAACGCCACGATCGATGCCACCGTGGAGTCGTGTGTCGCCTGGGCGGTCTCATCGGCCTCGATGGCAGGAATGCCGGTGAGACCCCACGGAATCGCTCGCTTGCCGTCGAACCAGTCGGACGTCAGGTGGCGCACCTGGCCGATGGCCTCCGCCGCGCCAGCGATGGATGCATCTTCGGTCTGCGCCAGTGTCACGAGCACCATGCGGATACGCCCTGAGGCGCTGGTGAGCGGCTGCCACTCCGTCCGGAGCGGACCAAGCAGGTCGAAGACAGGAGGGTGGCCGCCGACGGCGTCTATGTAGGGCGTCAGCATCCGATTCAGGGCGTCCTCGTCGACAGGTCCTGCTTCTTCGGGCTGCTGCAGCATGGTGAGCAGGGCAGATGCGGCGGTCGGGGCGGCAATGATGCGTCGGCCTTCCGACAGATCGGCCAGCGTGGCGTCGAACACCTCTGGGGGGGCGACCTTCCAGAGCCGCGGCCCGGTCCGGTCGACGGCGAACCCAGCCACCGCCGAAGACACGAGGGGCGATGCCTCCAGCGACGTTGCCAACTGGGCCGCAGCCTCATCGATGGAAGGGTCGTCCGGGGCACCCTCGAGGCACACGATGACGTCATCCCAGTGCGGAAAGTCCGCCCGATAGGCTGCGTACCGGGCAGCCCAGGGGAGGTCCTTTGAGATCAGCGCGTTGCGGTCGGGGTTGATGCGGATGCCCAGGACCGCCGTCAGGACAGATGCTACGGCCAGCCCGCCACAGATCAGGAGGGTGAGGCGGGGGTACCGCGTCACCAGTCGTCCCCAGCGGCCAAGCAGCCGGTCTCGTGGTTCCTGATGCATGACGCTGGAGGCTATCAGGCCGCTCCGTCGGTCTGCCTAATCCGCACGACCCGACATCGAGCACCGGTTCGAGCGAGGAGCACGCCGCTTGAACTTCAGGACGGCCGCTGGCTGGACGACCTCAGAAACATCACTTGTGGAGGCAGGACGCCAATGGACATGCGACTAGGACACGTGCTCGTGC
>CAYQJN010000020.1:0-22365 GCA_964417845.1 uncultured Isosphaeraceae bacterium | reverse complement strand
ACGGGGAGTGCTGTGCGGAGATCAGGTTGACCGAGCACTGAGGGAGCAAGATCGGACGGGGGCGCCATTTGGTGCCGTTTGCGAACGCCTCTTTGGCACGGATCCCAAGGACATTGAGCAGGCGTGGGCGGCTCAGTACGCCACGATCACGCAGACCGTGCAACTGGCTGACGCAGCACCCGATCCCGCGGCGCTGGCGTGCCTGACGCGGCGCCAGGCCTGGCAGTTCGGCGCCCTGCCGCTGCGGTGGGATCAAGGTGACCTCATTGCGGCGACGACGCCGGATCTTCTGGTGCGAGCGCACCGGTTCATTGCCCGCGTGGTGTCCGGCCCGGTGGTCTTCGTCATGGCCGAGCGAGATGATCTCCATGCAGCGCTCGCCCGTGCCTACCCGCTGCCCGGCGGCATCCTTCCTTCGGACGACCGGCCTCTGGGGCGTACCGCGGCCTGAGCCGCGCGGTTGCTGCTGGAGGCGAATGCGAATAGGCTGCGCGTCTCCGGCGAGGTAGCTCAGTTGGTAGAGCACGGCATTGAAAATGCCGGTGTCCCCGGTTCAAGTCCGGGTCTCGCCATGCCTGGACGTCGCCCCACGAGGGCGGCGTCCTGTTCTTTCCCCCCATCGCAGGACGCGTCATAAGCAGGCCGGTGGATCCGGGAGCAGGTCGCTTCGTATGTCCTGAAGCGCCGGGAAGTCCGCTCGCCAGGCTCGCAGCGCTGCAACATCGATATCACTTGAGAGGATCTGGGGTGTGGTTCCGGCCTCGGCCGTGACGCCGCCCATGTGGTCCACAATGAGAGATCCGCCGCCGTACACCATGTGTGGATCGGCTCCCGTTCGATTGCACGCCACCACGGCGGCTTGATTCTCGATCGCGCGAGCAATGCAGAGTGATCGCCAGTGATGAGCGCGGCTGGAGGGCCAATTGGCGATGACCGCGAAGACCTCGGCGCCCTTTCTCGCTGCAGCACGAAATGCCTCTGGAAACCGCAGGTCGTAGCAGATGAGCGGACAGAACCCGACGCCATTGAGATCAAACACGAAGGGGCCATCGCCCCCTTCGTAGGCCCGCTGCTCGTGACCCGCGGTGAATGGATGCATCTTTTCTGCCACGCCCAGAATGGCGCCCGCTGGTGAGGCGAGCCCCGCGACATTGCGACCGCAGGATCCTCGCTTGATGGGCCAGCCATGAAGCACCCAGCATTGATGGCGGGATGCCAGATCGCAGGCCCAGCGTTCGGAGTCCTCGGAGACGATTCGGTCGAGGGCCAGACTGAACCCGACGTCCGCCAGTTCTGGAAGAACAAGCAGGTCGCCGGGCTCGGGGGGGTGTTCGGCCAGAAGGCGTTCGACCCGAGCGTGGCTGGCATCCTTCTGTTCCCAGACGATGTCGAACTGGATGCAATGCACACGCATGGAAAGGGCGACCGACGGGATTTGAACCCGCGACATCCTGGACCACAACCAGGTGCTCTACCCCTGAGCTACGGTCGCCAGTGCAGCGGAGCAGGGTACTCGGAGCGGGACCTGCGAGCCACGGGAGGGGCACCACTTTTTGAGGCAGGAGGCTGCTTGGTTCGATACAATCTTCCTCTTTCCCTCTGGCGACGGCCGTGAGCCGCGCCGAGGCGGAGCGAATCGGAGCAGAGGCATGTCCACCGCCACGCACGCGTCCCTTGATTTCTCCACAACGGTTCACGCCAACAAGCCCGCCGCTTGGCTGATCGAAGAAGCGATCAAGCGCGGCGAAGGCGTGATTGCCGCCAACGGCGCCTTGGCCGTTGACACCGGCGAGCGAACAGGACGCAGCCCCAAGGACAAGTTCCTTGAAGACACTCCGGGCATCCACGACAACATCGATTGGGGCAACGTCAATCGGCCGATCAGCACCGAGAATTTTGCGGCGCTTGAGGCGATGGCCAAGGCTCACCTGGAGCAGCAGCCCGACCTCTACCGATTCGATGGCTACTGCGGTGCCGACCCGACCTATCGCCTTCGGGTGAGCGTGGTGACCGAACTGGCCTGGCACTGTCAGTTTGCGTCCACACTCTTTATTCGTGCCGCTGCCGGCGAACTTGCGTCCTTCGATGCCGACTGGACCATTCTGAATGCGGCGACTTGCCGCGTTGACGACTGGGAGTCCTATGGCCTGAACGGCCCGGTGGCGATCATCCAGTCGCTTGAGCAGAAGAAGGTGGTCATTCTGGGGACGGAGTACGCAGGGGAGATGAAGAAGTCGATCTTCTTCGCAATGAACTACGACATGCCTGATGCCGGCGTGTTTCCCATGCACTGTTCTGCCAACGTCGACGCTGACGATGAGTCCAATGTCGCCCTTTTCTTCGGGCTCTCTGGCACAGGCAAGACGACGCTCTCAGCCGATCCGAAGCGTCCCCTGATCGGTGACGATGAGCACGGCTGGTCCGATCAGGGCGTCTTCAATTTCGAAGGTGGCTGCTACGCCAAGTGCATCCGTTTGTCTGAAGAGGGTGAGCCTCAGATCTGGAACGCGATTCGATTTGGCTCGGTGCTTGAAAACACGGTGCTGGATTCGCAGACGCGTGTGCCGGACTATGACCGGGCGGACAAGACAGAGAACACGCGGGTGACCTATCCGGTCGAGTTCATTCCCGGCGCGAAGATCCCTTCATCCGGAGGACACCCAAGGAACGTCATCTTCCTGACCGCGGATGCCTTTGGCGTCCTCCCGCCCGTGTCGCTTCTCACGCGTGAGCAGGCGATGTACTACTTCGTCAACGGATACACGTCGAAGCTGGCGGGAACCGAGGCTGGAGTCACGGAGCCCCAGCCAAACTTCAGCCCGTGTTTTGGTGGCCCGTTTCTTCCTCGCCCACCGATGGTCTATGCCCAGTGGCTGGATCAGCGGGTGGAGGCGCAGGGAGCCGATGTCTGGCTGCTCAACACCGGCTGGACCGGAGGTCCCTACGGCACCGGATCCAGGTTCAAACTGTCCTGGACCCGGGCCTTTGTGGATGCGATTCTCGATGGGTCCCTGCGACATGCCACCTGGACACCCGACCCCATCTTCGGACTTCGGACCCCGGACGCCTGCCCGGGTGTCCCAACGGAGGTCCTCTCACCGAGGAACACCTGGTCCGATCCGGCCGCGTACGACACCAAGGCGAAGGATCTGGCCGGTCGATTCAGGGCCAACGATGCGGCCTACACGCTTTCAGACGAGGTCAGGGCGGCCGGGCCGCACGCCTGATGTCGGGCCTGCGTGTCTGAGTGGCCTGCCGGCAGGCCCTGACGCAAGTCGCGGGGGCTCGCCTCGGGCAGCGTCCATTCTCTGAGCAATCCGGGGAATGGGCCCACGACGGTGTGGCGCGGGATATCGGTCTCTTTTGAGCCTTGGACACCCTCCTGGAGGGCATTTGGGTGCGGTTTGTGCTGATTTTGCGAGTTCTGTCCTCTGTTCTTGAAAGAAGCGGCGGTCGGAATGAACTGTCTCTTCCGACGAACCGATGCAGTCCGCGGGACATATCTGACCCGACTGCTGACACGAGGACCCAACTCCCATGACCATGTTTGACAAGGACGTTTTCACAACCGGCGAAGTCGCCAAGATCTGCAATGTGGCTGCTCGAACCGTGAGCAAATGGTTCGACTCCGGACAGTTGCAGGGCTACCGCATTCCAGGCTCCAAGGACCGGCGTATTCCGGTCGGAAGCCTGATGCAATTCATGAAGTCGCACGGCATCCCGCTTGACGGACTGATGTCCGGTGCCACGCGGGTGCTGGTCTGTGACAACGACGCCGCCGTGTGCGATGCGTTGGCATCCGTACTAGCTGAAGAAACCAATTACGAAGTACGAACGACTTCCGGTCTCTTCTCACTCGGATACGAGTGTGAGCGATTCCGACCGCACGTACTTCTGGTGGACGTCAACATGCCTAACTTCGATTCCAATGGCTTCATGAGTTCGATTCGTGACGTCGACGATCTCAGCGGAATGCGCGTCATTGCGATGAGTGGTGGACTGACAGATGGTCAATCGACGGCGCTGGGCCGCTGCGGATTCGACGGCGCGCTCTCGAAGCCGTTCACCGTTCGCCAGGTCATTGATTGTGTTGAGGCTGCATCAGCAGTCGTCTGAGGCCTGTACACAGAGACAATGCTCATCAGGAGCCCGGCGAGCCCGGGCTCCTGATTGTTTTTCTCGCCGCCGCCCTACCATGCCCATGTGCGAATCTCGACCCCACGGTTCGATCCCACGATTGGTGACATTGCTGGCAACGCCCGGCTCGTTCTGGAGTGCGCGGAATCGGCAGTCGCGGCGGGAGCGCACGCACTGCTGCTCCCTGAGTTGGCGATCTGCGGCTATCCCCCACGAGACCTGCTTCTGCGAGGCGGCTTCGTCGAGCAGTGCGTGCGTGAACTCGATCGCCTCGCGCAGGCGCTGCCTCCTGATCTGCTGGTGCTCATCGGCTCGCCCCTTCGAACGCCGTCAGGAGAGGTACTCAACGCGCTGGTGGCGATTCGGGATGGCAAGCGTCTGACGTCCGCAGCCAAACGGCTGATGCCCGACTACGACGTGTTTGACGAGGACCGGTGGTTCACGCCCGGGCGTCAGGCGTGCGTGGTGCCTCATCGAGGCGTCCGACTGGGCCTGCTTGTCTGCGAAGACCTCTGGCAGGGGGGTGATGCTGGCGTGCAGGTGCCCTGGCCTTGTGATCCGGTGGCGGACGTATTGGCGGTCGGCTGCGACGCCATTCTGGCGGCCTCGGCCAGTCCGTGGGTCGCCGGGAAGCACGTCCGCCAGGTCGCTCGGGTTCGTCAGGTGGCTGCTTCTGGCGGTGTCGACGTTGTGGCGGTCAACCAGGCGGGTGCCAACGATGATCTGGTTTTCGATGGCGCCGTCATCCACGCTTCGCCAACGGGTGACTGTTGTCCGGGTCGGCTCCAGTTCTGCGCCCGGGATCACAGCCTCGTGGTGAATCTGGGCGCCGACGCTGTTGACCTGGAGTCGCCCTGGCCGGAGACGCCGGTTCGTGCGATGGCGCTGCGCGAGGCCATTCGCGGATACGTCGGGAAGACCGGCGCGCCTGGAGTGCTCGTGGGACTTAGTGGCGGCATCGACTCGGCGTTGACGGCGACGCTGGCCGTGTCGGCGTTGGGGGCGCACCGAGTCGAAGGAGTGGCGATGCCTTCTCGGTACTCGTCGCAGCAGAGTCTTGGAGACGCGCGTGATCTGTGCTCGGCCCTCAGGATGGCGCCGCCTCGCGTGATTCCCATCGCGTCGGTGCACGCGTCCGTGCGGTCGGCGCTCGAAGCATCGGGCGCGGCGATCGCAGATGGAGATGTGGCCGATCAGAACATCCAGGCGCGGGTTCGCGGACAATTGCTGATGGCGCTGTCAAACGAAACCGGACAACTCCTGCTTCCGACCGGAAACAAGTCGGAGCTCGCCGTCGGGTACGCGACCCTGTATGGCGACATGTGCGGCGCACTGGCTGTGCTTGGCGATGTACTCAAGACGCAGGTCTATAACATGGCCGCCGTGCTCAATGAGGCTCCACACCTGCTCGGACTCGACGAGCCGCCCATTCCGGTCGCCACCATCGAGCGCCCGCCCACGGCAGAGCTCGCTCCCGACCAGTGCGATCAGGACACGCTGCCCGACTATGAGGTTCTCGACGCCATCATTTCACACATCGTGGATGGTGACGCCTCCGTCGAGGAGACGGCAGCGGCCACGGGGCTCGATCTGCATATCGTCACGCGGTGGGCCGGTGTGATTGATCGCAACGAATTCAAGCGATGGCAGGCCGCGATCATCCCGAAAGTGTCGCGCCGCGCATTCGGGCGAGGCCGCCGATGGCCCATCGTCGCTCGTTCGGTCTAAATCGCCGCCGCGATAGCATGTAGACATGCCGATCCGCCAGTTGCCAGCCGTCGTCGTCAACCAGATTGCGGCCGGAGAGGTCGTTGAGCGTCCTGCGAGCGTTGTCAAGGAAGTGCTTGAGAACGCGCTGGATGCCGGGGCAAGCGCCATCGAGATTCTGATCGAGGGTGGGGGCGTCGATCGCATCGAAGTGATTGATGACGGATGCGGTATTCCGGACGACGAACTGGCATTGGCCATCGCGCCCCACGCGACCAGCAAGGTGCTCGAACTCGGTGATCTTGAACACATCGCGACCATGGGCTTTCGGGGGGAAGCACTCGCGTCGATCGGATCGGTCGCGCGGCTGGAGATCCGCAGCAGGCCCCACAAGTGCGAGTCAGGGGCCGTCGTTGTGGTCGATCACGGCGACACGCAGCCACCACGGCCGGTGGGGTGTCCGGAGGGCACGCGTGTGACGGTCGCCGGACTCTTCTCGCGGGTGCCTGCCCGGAGGAAGTTCCTAAAGTCTGCTCAGGCGGAAACCACCCGGGTTCGCCGATTGGTTCGCGATCTGGCGGCCGCCAATCCAGACGTTGCGCTCAAACTGGTGTCTGGTGGCCGTGTGCTGCTCGACTATCCGGCAGGAACGGCGGAGGCCAGACTGGAACGTGTGCTTGGCTCGGACGTCACGACGCAGATGATCGAGATTCAGGCATCACGGGAGGGAGTTGAACTCACTGGACTGGCCGGGCGGCCAGAAGTTGCCAGGCCAACGGCGCAGCACCAGATCATGTGTCTCAATGGGCGACCCATTGTTGACCGAAGCCTGCGCCACGCCGTACGCGAGGCATATCGCGGACTCATTGGGCCAAGCCGTCATCCGACGGTGGCGCTCTTTCTCTCCGTTCCTCCGGACCGCGTGGACGTCAACGTCCATCCGGCTAAGACGGAGGTTCGCTTTCGCGACGACCGGCTCGTGTTCTCCATCGTGCGACGAGGGCTGGAATCGGCGCTCGGGAAGGCCGATTTCGTTCCGGAGCTCAGGACATCCCTCAGTCAGTCTTCTTCGCCGCGCCACGTGACGCGGCCGCTGTTCGGTCAACGCGACTCCCAGCGTCCGCTGCCCCGGGCTGGCACGAAAGCCTTCGATGTCTCGGCGGCGCGAGCCTCCCTGCAGGCGCCCACAAATGATGCAGATCGAGTAACGGTGATCGATGCCGCGCGCCCTGCCATTCAGGTGCATCGCATGTTTCTGGTCACCGAGGACGCTGAGGGCGTGTTGATCATCGACCAGCATGCGCTTCATGAGCGTGTGATGTTCGAGCGGCTGCTGGATCGAGTCGGTGCGGCAGACCTCCCTTCACAACGATTGCTGGTCCCCGAAGTGCTTGAGGCGTCTGCTGAAGCCATTGAGTGCCTGGAGTCACTGGATCCGATGCTCAAACGCCTGGGGTTTGATGTATCGCCGAGCGGTCCGGGGATGATCACCGTGCATGCGGTTCCATCCCTGTTGACGGAGCGCCGCGTGGAAGTCGGTGCCTTCATGGCCGATTTGCTCGCTCGCGTGGATGAACTTCGGGATGCCACTGATGGTGAGACCGCTCTGCGGGATGTGCTCGACATGATGGCTTGCAAGGCGTCGGTCAAGGCAGGTGACGGGTTGACGGACACAGAGATTGCCGACCTGCTTTCCATGCGAGATCGCATCGAGCGGTCCAGCAATTGTCCGCATGGTCGACCCACCACGCTCCGGCTGTCCATCGAAGAATTGGAGCGGCGGTTCGGACGTCGATGACGGCGAGGATCAGCCGCCGCTCACCGGCGGTATGAGCGCCACCTGATCACCTGAGGCGATGGGGTGGTCGAGTGGGACGTAGGCGTCATTCACCGCAATCGCAATGGAACTCCGCATCGCGGCGACGATGCCATGGCTGTCCGCCAACTCATCCAAGAGCGCACCGGCGGTTGCAGGTGCCGGGTCGATCAGCTCGGTTCGCAGGCCAATATGCTCAGCGAGCACGGCGAAATACTGCACGGTGATGGACATGGCGTCAGGTGCTCCTCACGGCCAGCGGGTAAACAGAACCGTCGATCCGGCAGGGACTTCACCTTGAAGGGGCAGGCGAACCAGTCCGCGGGTGCCGGCCAGATGGGCGAGATCACCTGAGCCCTGCCACGCGGGGATCTCTGCAACGTCAGGAGACGGCGTGTGGGCCGGTCTGATCATGGTTCGGCGGGCGTTGGCTTTGATGCCATTCGCCAGTTGGACCGTTCGCCATCGGATGGCCCGATGAAGGCCCAGCAGTCCGCGCACCAGCGGCGTTAGAAAGAGACTGCCGGTCACCAGTGCAGATACGGGATTACCAGGCAGGCACATCACCAGTGTGTCGCGGATGCGTCCGACGCGAACAGGCTTTCCGGGCTGCATGCGCACGCCCGTGATGGACCACTCTGTACCCAGTGCGGTTAATGCTGATCCGAGATGATCATGCGCGCCCGCGCTGATGCCGCCCGTGGTCACGATGATGTCGCTCCCGATGGCCGATTCCAGCGCTGAACGAACCGCCTCGGGGTCATCGCTCAAGTGATGGTGCGCGGTGACGCTGCCTCCCAGCCGCGTGACGAGCGACTTCACCATCGGCGCATTGGAATTGCGTATCTGATGGGGGGCCGGAGTAACACCATCGGGGACAACCTCGTCGCCACTGGTCAGCAGGGTGACGCCAGGGCGGGCGGCCACGCTGACCTCGGTGGCCCCGACCATGGCGAGCAGTCCGCTCTCGGCGGGGCCTATGAGGGTGCCTGCCTCCAGCAGCACGTCTCCGGCGGCGGCATCTGCGGCCCTCGGATGAATATTGGCCCCTGGAGCGGACAGTTCTTGGATGGTGACGGGACTTCCTGCATCGGTGGCCTCGATGGGAATGACGGTGTCGCAAGTCGGTGGAACCGGCGCGCCGGTGGAAATCGAGATGCAGTGACCATCTGGAACCGTGATGTTCCCTGAGCTACCGGCGCGGACCTCTCCGAAGATCGGCATGGTCCGGCACGCCGTGTGATGGCGGCATGCAAAGCCGTCCATGGCGCTTCGATCAAAGGGGGGGAGGTCTCTGTCACACTGGATTGGAGCTGCGAGCGTGCGACCCGCAGCGTCCATGAGCAACACGGATTCGCGCTGCCGCTGTGGAAGGTCCATGGTGCTCACGATCGCCATCGCGGCGTCGAGGTCGATCAGCGTAGGCATGCGCTCCAGCGTATCAGCCTGCTATGTATCGAGCATGAGGGGCACGCGGTCGACTCCCTCCTCGAGAACCCGGCGCAGATAGGGGCGGCACATGCCACAACTGGTCCCACACCCGAATTCCGCGCCGACGTCATCGAGCGTCGGCGAATCCTGCCCGTCCGCCCATGCCAGGATGTCTGAGAACGGGACGTCATGGCAGATACAGCGATCAACGGTGGGAATGGGCTTCGGTGTTGGTGAGCGGTGCGCAGGCGAGCCCATGGCCATCTCCCTTCCAATCACCGAGGATCATACGCGGCTGCGTCATTCGAGAGAAAACCATTACTGGGCCACTCAAGCGTGGCGGTCAGCCACGAGGGGAGATCGTCCCAGTGGCGACCCTTTCGGGGATTCCGGGCGGTGGCGACATGACCGTCGAGGTAGCCCACGTTGGAAGCGCCGTTGGGGAAGGACTGGCCGCCCGCATAGGCCGTGTCGTACCCGGCCCCCGCATTGACGGGAGATCGCATGAACTTATTGACACCCCCGCGGCGTCCACCCGTTCCAAACAGCGCGACGCTGCCGCTGCGCCTGCAGGAGGCCATGGGAAGTTCCATCGCCCCGTCAAGGTTTGCCTTCGGCGCGACGAGATCCCATGCGCCCAGGCCCGCGTCGGCGGCGGTCGGGGCTCGAGCCTCGGCCGCGACGAAGGCGACGTTGTAGTTGTATCCCGTCACGGGATCTCCTTGCCATGAAGCGTCCTCAAAGATCGCCGTCGGGCACATCAGGACACCCTGCGCATCGTTGCCGTCAGTCAGGGACCAGAGTTCGCCGGGCCGCACGGTCCCGTTGGGCCGGCGCCACCAGTCCCAGGCGCGGACATCTCCGCTGGTGGCCTGCCCGTCCAATCCATACAGGAGTCCTGGCGGAAACCGTCCATCATGAGAGGTGGCATAGGTGATCGCGGCTCGGGTCATCTGGCGGAGGTTGCCGCAGCAGTGCGCGCGGTGGGCGGCATCTGTCCCCGCGTTGATTGACGGAATCGCCACGCCGATCACCACACCAAGCACCGCGAGTGTGACCAGCAATTCGGCCAGCGAGAACCCGCGGCGTCTCATGTCCATGCTTCCAGAATGGCCAGCAGATCCTCTACGCCGACGGCTCCGTCGCCATTGAGGTCTCCCGGACCGCTTGCTCCCCACGCACCGATCACGATCAGGAGATCATCGACGCCGACGACGCCATCACCGCTGAGGTCCGCCGCGGGGCCTCCGCCAGCGTCCACGACCGCGTCGATTTCGATGGCCAGGAAGGCATCGACGGCGACATCGAATCGGATGAACTGCACGGACGGCAATCCGAGGGGCGTCAGGTCGATAGAGGTACCTCCACCGCTGCCGTCATACACCTCGAGCAGCTCGTCCCAAGAGAGGCCGACCGCACCTTCGGGGCTGACGTTGGGATTGACCGGGCGGCGGGGATCGGCCGCCACACCGCCAGCCTGCGCGTCGTATGGGCCTGCGTCCAGCCAGGCCAGCGTCGGCCATCCTCCGTCTGCTTCCACGCTCGGGACGAGGGTCCAGTCGACTCCATCGCCGCTGACGGACACGGTCCCACCATCGCCTCCAAAGAGCCCTCCGCACAACCCGAGGGGGTATGCCCCGTCAATGAAGCCGGCGTTGCCGAACACGATCAGGTCAATCCCGTGGAGATTGGTGGGATCATCGTGCGCGGGGGCGGCGAGTGCGAGGGTGAGTGATCCTCCGGCGCCGATCGACACGATCTCTCCGGGCATCCAGGCCGGAGCGAATGGCGATACGACCGAGGGGTACTCCGTTCCTTCGCCTGTCATGGCGGTGGGGAGGCCGAGGGCGGCAGTTGGATCGGCATAGCCGGGGGTGCCCCCGACACCCGCATCGAACGCGATGACGCTGGCGGCGGTGTTGGCAGCCAGTGCGGCAGGAAGGATGAGTAGGGCGGACATGGGCACTCCTTCAGCCAGCGCCCCGCACGCAGGGTCGGCTTTCGGGAGGCGGAGGTGCCTTCAGCCAACCGTCCCGAGGCGCGCGGGGCGGGTGATTGTGGCATCAGGGACAGGTCTTCCGGCTTCGGGGCGGCATGGCCGAGCCATGTGTCGGATCCCGTTACGGCGGCGCGTCCGCGGTGGTCTCTCACCACACTTCTCCTGCGCCCAGATGACGGGCAGAGGATAGCAGGGAGCCAGGGAGCAAAGCGTCCGGTGGGGGGCCATTCGGCTTGCCGGGCCGCCCTGCCCGGACTATCCTCGCCCACTTCATCTGTCCATCCACAGCCCACACGACCGACGGGGGAGTGGGCCAGAGGCCTTCGGAGCCACATTCATGTCCATGTGTACTCGAATCGGCGTTGCCACGCTGCTGACGATCTCCGCCCTGTTGCCTGCCCGTGGGCTGGCAGCGACGCCATCGCCCAATGCGATGCTGGAGGACTTCATTCACTATGCACTGACCGCGCAGGTGGAGATGGCCAAGGCCAATGCCGAGGCCCTGCTCAAGAGCGGGCTGACCAATGAGCAACTGGCAGCGCTGGTAGATGAAGATCCGCGCCTTCGCAAGCGGCTCCCGGTCGCGATTCGGTGGGCCCGCGAGGTTCCGGAGTTGGAGACGGTCGCCGGAAAACTCGAGCGTGAGGTGGAACGGGGGCGAATGGACCTGGCTCGAGACACGGACCGAATCGTTGAGGCCATCGGTCTGCTCAGTGGAACACGTCGCGCTCGGTTGCTGGCGCAGGATCGTCTGATCGAGGCCGGTGAGTACGCAGTGCCGCCCATGGTCGCGGTGCTTTCCGATGTCGATGCGCCAGCCGAGATCAATCTTGGAGTTCGCACGACGCTTCCGGAACTTGGTCGCGAGGCCGTGCTTCCGTTGGCTCGCGCCCTCCCTCATGTGGGTGCGTCTCAGCAGGTCATCATCATCAATACGCTGGCCGATATCGGCTATCCCCATGCTGCGGAAGCCATCGTGACGGCGATGCAGGACGAGCTCGCCAGTGATGTCGTGAAGGCGGCAGGCCAACGGGCGCTGATTCGCCTTGGCTGGGAGTCGCCGGAAGACATCGCATTGGCGGGTCTACATGTGCAGTTGGCGCAGGACTACCTGCGGGAAATGGAACACCTGCGGGCCAGGCCCACGTTGGTGCCGCAGGGGGATTCGGCTCCGGCTGAGATGCAGAACATCTGGCGATGGGAACCGCAGGGAGGCCTGGTGAGCGAACTGGTCCCGACCGACCTGTACTGGCCCGTTATGGCCGTACGGCACGCGCACACCGCCAGGGCGATGGCACCTGACGATGAGGCTGCCCTGGCGATCTTCGTCGCGGGGAATCTTCGTATCGAGAACCGATTGGGTGACCGAGACATGACGCTTCCCGTTCCTGCATTGGAACGAAGCCCCTCGTTTCACGCGACGGTTCACGGCCCCGCCGTGGCCAGAGACGTCCTTCTGATGGCGATTGATCAGGACGACCCGGACATGGCTCGCGATGCACTGGCTGCCCTGGCACGCACCGGCGGCGCGTTTAGCCTGGTCGAGGGCGGTGAACGGGAAGCGATCTCCGAGGCGTTGGCGCATCCCGATGAGCGTGTCCGCTACGACGCCGCGCTGGTGGTGGCACGGGCCATGCCCGAGCAACCCTTCCCGGGGAGCAATCGGGTTGTTCCGCTGCTGGGGTCTGCTGTCCGTGGTGGTGATGGCCGAGAAGCTGTTGTCGTTGGTGGTACGCCGCAGGATCGAGCCGCAGCCGCTACGAGGCTGTC
Organism: uncultured Isosphaeraceae bacterium; assembly: GCA_964417845.1. Classification (GTDB taxonomy): domain Bacteria; phylum Planctomycetota; class Phycisphaerae; order Phycisphaerales; family SM1A02; genus UBA12567. The sequence goes on along the minus strand of CAYQJN010000020.1, from coordinate 9,505 downwards.
TGCCATCGGGTATGGCATTGCCGGCGAATCCGACTCATGGAGCGATCTCATTGGCGCTGGGGGCGCAGACGTGGTGTACATGATTGCTGGCACCGACGACCCGCTCCGCAGCGTTGAGGAAGTGGTTGACCTCGGCCTTCCCGTGGTCGTGGTGGTCCCCGATGGCGCATTGACCGACATGAGAACGATGACGGTCGGACTTCCGGGGGTAGGCGTACTCAGGCGCGGCGCGTCCGAACAGGCATTCCAATCCGTAGTTGGCGGTCTGGGCGTCGGACGCCCACTCGACGAGGCGGATCGGCGTTTTTACGCGGCGGAGTCCATCGCGGCACTGCGTGAACTGGCGATGTCCAGGCCAGCAGGGCTGGACGTATCGGAGTCCGTGCCTCCATTGGTGAAGGCACTGTCTGATTCAACAGGCCCTCAGCAACTGGTGGTCGCAGAGGTGCTCTCGGTGATTGATGCCGCCGATGCCCAGCGGGCCATCGTCAACGCGGCGCTGGGCAGCAGCGACGAATGGCAGCAGGTCTCGCTGCTGGACATGGCGGCCGCGTCCGTGCGTCGATTTGGCGATCACGTTTCGTCGCGTCAGGCCGCGGATTTGAAGAAGTTCATCGCGGACGCCCGTGGAGAAGTGGCCGATGCCGCCGCCAGACTCTACGGGGCGCTCAACCGAGGCCATGCCGCCGCCGGATAGTCAGTGAGGCTATCCTTCCGCATTCCCGCCACCCTAGCTCAGTTGGTAGAGCGGAGCTTTCGTAAAGCTCAGGTCACCGGTTCGAGTCCGGTGGGTGGCTTTCGCCGGGCAAGCACTCGGGGTTGGGAGACTGCGATGACGACAAGTCGATGGCGGCTGATGGGCGTGATGGTTGGGCTGATGAGCGCCGGGATGGCGCAGGCCGATCCGTCGGTTCAGGAGACTGCTCAGGATGCGGGGCAGCCCACGGCAGAACGCATCGTTGAACGCTTCATCGAAGCCACCGGAGGCCGGGCGGCCTGGGAGTCCATGTCCAGCCTCAGAGGGTTTGGCACGATCGAGGTCTCGGGAGCGCCGCTGACCGGGCAGGTGGCGATCTACCAGACGGCCGATGGATTTCGTATGTCTGTGGATGCCGGTGGGGTCCCCGCGCAGGTGACGGTGCGCCGTGGCGATGAAGCGTGGTCGCTGGGCGCGGGGGGCGAGGTTCGTGAACTGACCGGTCCGGAGCTGCGAAAGGTGCAGCGAGATCGCCATTTCAATCCTCTGCTCAATCCCGATGAGCTCTATTCGGCGCTGACGCTGGAGGGCGTTGAGCAGGTCGGGGAGGCCAATGCATGGAAGGTGCGTTGCACGCCCCGTGATGACAGCGAGGCGGCAGATGTGCGTTTCTTCGATGTTGACTCCGGCCTGCAGGTCAAAGTGATCGAGCAGGGGGCTGGGCCTGCGGGCGCGATCCCAACGGAGCTGTATCTCCATGACTATCGCGCAGTAGGTGATGTCCGGATCCCATACCGAACAGAAATCAGCCTTGGACGTGGCGGCGTCGTCATCACGATGCTCGGCATGCAGGCCAACACGAGCATCCCGGATTGTCTCTTTGACCGTCCGACAGGAGAGATGGTCCCACCGCCGCGGGAGTCTCCTCGAGCAGTGTTGGAAGCATTGATGGCAACCGACCCAGGCAATCTCACCGTGGCGCAGTGTCGAGATCTGATGGCCCGCATCGACCAGGTCCTCGCGTCGGCCGATGGTGAGTCCCGGGATGCGAGGCAGATCGTCAGTGCCCTCAAGGCGCTCCGCAAGACGTTGGTCGAGCGGATCAATGAGGAAGCCGGAGCCCCGCAGGACTGAACGAATCTGGTGAGGTTGGTCAGTAGACCTCGACCATGCACCGCGCCGCCGGCTTGAGGCGTTTGATGGCCGCATGATCGAGTGCGGCGAGGTCTATGCCCTCTTCCGGGAGCTTCAGGTACAGATCGGCCACTCCGAGCGTTTGCAAGAGGCGATAGATGCCGACCTGCATGCCTTCGATGCCGCAGATGTACAGGAGTGTGTTGTCGCTGGAAAGCACCCGATGGAAGGGGTCTTCTGTCTCGACGATGTATTCATCCACATACATGCGGCGACCGACCTCCGGTCGGCTGATGACCGGGTGGTAGTGAAAGTTGCTGTGCGTTTCGGCCATGCTCCGGAAGCAGTCGTCATACATCAGATCGGTTCCATAAGGAACGCCGATGACCAGATGGATCTCTCGACTCGATGGCCCTTCCGGATGCTCCAGCAGTTCCTTCACCATGCCTCGAAACGGTGCAATCCCGGTGCCGGTGGCGACGAAGACGTAGTCGTGCTGCGTCGTATCCGTAGGGAGGAGAAACCGTTTGCCAGCGGGACCGGAGACGAGCACTTCATCGCCCACCTTGAGATCGCACAGATAGTTGCTGCACACACCGGTGAAGAGGTGATGGTCATCACCCTCCGGGCCACTGTACTCATCAATCAATCGTTTGCAGGTCGTCGAGACGACGTGTCCCTGCCCATCTTCGCCCCAGCTGGGCGCCGAAATGGAGTAGAGCCGAACGGCATGGGGCTTTCCCTTCTCGTTCTCGCCGGGAGGGATGACTCCGAAGGACTGTCCCGCCCGAAATGTTCCGGCGAGTGGGGTGCCCGAGACGTCAATCGCAATGTGCCGAACGTACGAAGCCGATCGGCCCTTCAGGCAGGGCGTCGACTCGACCACCCGGCCAACGACCGGAGCCTTCGGCTTGACGACGTGCATCTGGACATCACCGAAATGTGGTTCTGACATGGGCGACGAGCATAGCGTGACACCACAGCGTGGTGGAGGCGTCATGCCGATCGAAGGGCCTGAACATCCCGGCCCGCGGGGCCCTGAAAGACTGCGAGGTCAAACTCCGGTACTGCCGCGAGCAGATGATCGAAGATGTCTGCCTGAATCTGCTCGTAGGGCACCCAGCGATTGTCATTGGTGAACACATAGAGCTGAATGGGGAGCCCCTGTGGAGTCGGTTCGAGCTGACGGACCAGGAAGGTGAATCCGGCACCAGTGTGGATTCTGGGATGCTGGCGAAGATAGGCCTCGATGTATGTACGAAACACCCCGACGTTGGTTTGCTGTCGTCCGTTGATCCGCGCCGTGGTATCGACGCCGTGTTGGGTGTTCCACTGCTCGATCTCGTTGATTCTGGTCTCAAGGTCGCTCTGAATGAGCGTAAATTTCTGATACCGCTCCAGGTCGGCGCGGCTGACGTAGCGAATGGTGCTGATGTCGATCGAGATGGACCGCTTGATCCGGCGGCCGCCGGACTCGGACATGGCCCTCCAGTTCGTGAATGGACTGGATATGAGGGTGTAGGCCGGGACCAGCGATACCGTCTTGTCGAAGGCCCGCACGCGAATGGTGGTCAGCGAGATTTCTTCAACGTCGCCATCGACGCCCTTGCTTGGAATGGTGATCCAGTCGCCGACCCGAACCATGTCATTGGCACTGACCTGAATGCCAGCCACCAGGCCCAGAATGGAGTCCTTGAATACCAGCATCATGACGGCGGCAAGCGCACCCAGGCCCGAGAGGAACCAGATCGGCGACTTGTCCAGCAGCACGCTCAGCGTCAGTACGACCGCGACGAAGGAGAACAGCACCTTGCATGCCTGCGAGACTCCGGTGGCGGGGACCGTGTTTCCCAGCCCAGCGTGTTCGACGACCACTTCGCCTACTTCAAGGACGCCGAAACTGAAGAGCAACAGGATCCAGATGGCGTAGATCTCGAGGAGGGGCCTGAGCCACCAGTCCACGCCATAGTCCTGAAAGGCAGGCAGCGCCGCGGCCAGAATGGCGACAGGAACGAGCTGCGAAAGCCGCAGCAGCACCTTCTCTTTCATGATGGCCTTGGCCCATGGCGCAGAACTGTGTCGGAGCGGGTGATGCGCGATGCCACGGATGAACGCCTTGGCTGCGACGTTGGCCACCAGACAAACCAGCAGCACCAGGGCGATGGCGATGGCGGCTGCGGTGAGTTCGGCCCACGTCTGCCCGAGTCCCCAGCCCTCCGCAAGTTGCTCAAGCCAATTCACGAATGACCTGACGGCGTCGCTCGCGGCAGTCTCTCCGATCAGTTGACGGGATGCGGATGTGGCGTTGGCCGGCGGCGTTGACATGCCCGCAGACTACCGCAGGCGGCGCCCCGCCGGTGAGATCCTCCTTCCCGCGCATGACAGCGGGCGCCCGACCGAAGTCGGACGCCCGCTGGTTGAGTCACCGAGATCGGATCAGCCGGTGCAGCCGAAGTTGGCGATGGCTCCGAGGAGGTCATCGACGTTGTACTGCGTGCCGAATCCGTTGATGATGCCGAGGATGTCATCGACATCCACATCACCATCACCGTCTGCGTCACCCTCGCATGAGCTGTCACACTCGTCCGGGATGCCGTTGCCGTTGGCGTCTTCGCTGGTGCCGTTGGCGATGTCGCAGGCATCAGACATGAAGTTGCCATTGCAGTCCTGCTCACCCTGGTAGGTGATCAGGCCACCGGCGGACTCCTGCCAGACCTCGCTGGCTGCATCGCGGCCCTGGAAGAGCGCGTCGATCATGATCTCGGATGAGAGATCCATGGTCGTGAGTCGCCCGATCCAGACGCCGTTGGCAGCGTCGCAGTTCTGGTTGGTGAACGTCATCGAACCACCCGCGGGGTCGTCCGGGATGACGAACCAGACACCGTTGTCGGCCGAGACGTCGCCGCCTGCCTCAAACGGATCCCAGTCGATGCCGATGTGGTTGAGGTCGTTGGAGCCGAACGGATATCCGCTCGAGTCCATCGCGCCGATGCCCATACGGCTGTCCCACTCGAGGGTGGGATCGATGTCATAGAAGCCGGGATTGACGTCCAGCGAGGTCGGTCCGCCGTACGAGTTCTGATAGAAGCTCGTCGTGCTGACAATCGTCTTCTGCTGGGCGCTGTTGCCCGCCACCGCGTCGAGGCGGAAGCCGTCGGGCATCTCGAGGTAGACATCCACCGTGTAGTGGGGCTGATCGAGCTCCGTCAGGTCCACGCCGACCACACTCCACCCGAGGGTGAAGTCGCTGCCGACAACATCGCAGGGGTTTGGATCGCAGGACGATCCGTCGCCGTGGTAGGTGCCGCCCATGAGGCCACACTCGTTCTCGGAATACTCCGAGCAGGAGGTGCCGACACAGCAGGCGCCGAGCGCTGTGGAGCCACAGGGATCATTGCTGCAGTCCGTGTTGTCACCTTGATAGGTGCCACCAGAGTTGGTGCAGGTCAGTTCATCCATGACTTCACAGAGCGTGCCCAGACAGCAAGCGCCCTGAGCGGGCTGCTCGCATGGGTTGGGCGAGCAGGGCACGCCGTCGCCCATGTACATGCCGCCACTGTCGGAGCAGTTGGAGGCAGTGGTGTAGTCACACGTCGAGCCGTGGCAGCACGCGCCTTCACTCGGCTGACCGAGGTCGGCTTCGATCGTGAGCGTGCCAGCACCCGTGGCGGCCTGCCATCCGCCGAGGCGAACGTAGTAGGACATGCCACCAGTGACCGACAGACCGTCGATCTGGGAGTGATAGTCCTGACATCCGGTGCTGTCGGCGTAGTCGCCGTTGCAGGCGATCTGAGCCAGATCGTTACAGCTGGTGCCTTCATACACGACCATGGACGTGTCGTAGGACGCCGAGTCGCACGTCGAGAACGTGGCCGTTCCGTCGGCGGAGGGGGTCCAGACAAACCAGAAGTCAGGGCTGCCGGTCCAGTCGAGGTAGGTGCCCTCGCACTGCGACTCATCGGGTTCTCCGAAGCCGCTGTCGCTGTTGCCTGACGTATCAAAGGCGTTGCCGCCCTCGGAGGCAGTCACGGCATCCGCGCACGTGTCGCCGTCGCCGCCGCCACCACCGCCGCAGGGATCGCCTGAGCAGTCGGAGCCATCACCGAGATACGCGCCACCAGCGGCATCGCACTCGGCCTGGGTGCCGACGCTGCACGAGGTGCCCACGCAGCAGCCGCCGGTCGGATCACCACCGCCACCGCAATCCGCCGGATCGCAGTCGCCGCCGTCGCAGCCAAACTGATCACAGTTGAGGTAGATCGGCACGCCGTTCCATGCGTAAGTGCCGTCATCGCAGTAGCCATCTCCGACCCAGTAGTCCGGGCAGCAGTTGCCATTGCAATCTTCAATCTCACCAGCAGGGCACTCGCCGCCACCACCGCCGCAGGGATCACCCGCGCAGTCGGAGCCGTCGCCGAGATAGGCGCCGCCCGCGGCATCGCACTCGGCCTGGGTGCCGACGCTGCACGAGGTGCCAACGCAGCAGCCGCCGGTGGGGTCTCCGCCGCCACCGCAATCCGCTGGATCGCAGTCGCCACCGTCACAGTCGAACAGATCGCAGTTGAGGTAGATCGGTACGCCGTTCCATGAATAGCTGCCGTCGTCGCAGTAGCCGTCCGCGACCCAGTCGGCCGGGCAGCAGTTGCCATTGCAGTCTTCAATCTCGCCTGCGGCGCAGTCGCCGCCTCCGCCGCCACCGGCGCAGACGTTGTCCATCGTCGAAGCGAACCCGGAGCGGTCGATCCGCGTGCCGTAGTTCTCGCAACTGTAGGAGCAGTGCGTCACGACGCCCACAATCTCGCCGTTGTGGTGGATTGAGGAACCGGAGTTTCCGTAGGTGATGTCCATGTTGTACCAGAGGCTCGTAGAGTCACTGCCGAGCATCGGTCCTTCGGAGTACTGCTGCGTCTGGGATGCGGTGCACTGATCGTCGACGCCGTATCCGTTGACCGTCAGCGTGCCGCTTCCAGGGACCGATCCGATGTTGACAAATGCGCCGTACCGCTCATAGGGCGTCTCGCCGTTGGAGTTGGTGCCAGCCTTGATGGCGCCGTAGTCATTGCCCACGCCGCCGTTGACTCCGTCGTACGACGCATAGGGGAATTGGTCTGCCACCGGCGGCTGATTGGTTGAACAATCACCATTCGATGACGGGACGTTGAATTGGAGGACGTCGCCGCCCGAGAGGCAGTGACCTGCCGTCACGAAGCACGACTCGGCGTTGTACATCGTCGCTGAGCAGCCTGTCGGCATGATGCGGGCAAAGCGGTTGTCGCTCGAGGCGACCCGATCGTCCGCGCCGCAGATGCCACAGCCGTCGCCGCGGTTGTTGTTGTCCGGGAGGTACGCGAAGGTGGCCGTGTCGATTTCGATGGCGTTGCCAGTGAGCCCACCAGCGATCAGTTCAACGCGGAGCGAGTTGCCGTTGAAGTAGGCAGTACTGGCGCTCCAGGCTGAGAGCGTGTCGGCATCAAGTTCCTGTATCTCACCGTCTCTGAGACTGGTGACTCGGATGAATGATCCGTGTCCGAGCTTGGTTCCCTCCCCGAAGTGGAGCCGAACCCACGCTGCGTCCCGGACCGAGACGATGTCATCAAACACGATGGACGAGGCCTTGGACCCACTCTCCAGATCGTGTGCATTGATTCCGATCCACGCGTGATTGCCGACCGGCCAATCGAGCGTCGATCCCGCATCCTGCGCTGAGGCCGTACAGACCGACAGCGCCAGAACCGTCGCTGCTACCGCAGCGCACGTCATCCGTTTCACCATGTGCAAACTCCTCTCCTGGTCAGGGAAACCCCGCCCATCCCAACCCTACCAGATGGCCAACGCCTGTCAAAGCGTCAAACCGGGCCAAATTTGAACCCCACAGGGTCGATGTGTAGCCTGCGCAGGTCAGGGGCCGCAGGAGAGACGCATCCACATGGTGATACTGTCAATGTCCGGTTTTGAGGTATTCATCGGGCGGCTTCATCCGCTCCTTCTTCACTTTCCGATCGCGCTGATCCTGGTGGCCGCAGGACTGGAAACTCTGCGATTCGTGGTTGGCAAGCGTGAGACGCCCTCGCCAACCGCCTCCACCTGCCTGTGGATCGGGCTGGTGATGTGTGTTCTGGCAGTGTGGGCGGGGTGGGAGCTGGCCGAACAGGAGCAGGAGACCGGCACGCTTGTCGGGTTGCACCGATGGACCGCCATCGCGACGCTGGCGCTCACGGCCCTGGCGGCAGGCGCGCTCGCGCTTCGGAGATTGAAAGGCCGCGACTGGGCTGGGCCGCATGTGGGATTGTTGATGCTGGCGGGCGTGCTGGTGGCGATCAGCGGGCACTTCGGCGCCGAAATGGTCTGGGGGCGTGGGCGGCGGCGGGGCCACGGTCACGCCGGTCGAGGCTCCACAGACTCAGGTAGGGGTGAATCCGGACCATCAGAACCCGGAAACGCCCAGACAGTCCCACGTGGTTGGGTGGGACCGCGTGGCACCGATCTTCGAGGCCCACTGTGCCAAGTGCCATGGTCCCAAGCGACAGAAGGCCGGACTGCAACTGGTGCCATGGGATGCCATCTTCGCCGGCGATGCCACCGAGCAGGTCGTCGTCCCCGGAGACGCCGCAGCCAGCGTGCTGCACCGGCTGGTGACACTTCCGGCTACCGATGAAGATGCGATGCCGCCCGAAGGCAAAGCGGATCCATTGACGGCGGGCCAGATCGAGACGCTGGTGTTATGGATCAATGCAGGCGCCTTGGGCCCGAACGGAGCGGCGCCGCCGGTTGCCGCGGAGGGTGGCTGATGGCTTGGCTCATGGCGGTGTGCATCCTGTTGGGGATGCTCACGGGCTGCGTGTCTGATGAGAGCGATCGGACCCGAGAGCACCGACTCTCCCGGGAGCGAGATCGGGAGGCAACACGCAGCCTGCTTCAGGAGTCCCGCACGTCAGTGCGTGAGGACCTCCGTGATTTGGGCGTGGGGAGTCGGTGATGGCGGAAGTGGTGGAAGTCAGGACGCCTGGTCGCGGACTTCATGAGATCACCGCGACCGTATCCGATTGGGTTGCCCGCCGGTCTGTCATCGCAGGTGTGTGCCATGTGTTCTGCAGGCACACCAGCGCGAGTCTCACGATTCAGGAGAACGCCGATCCGTCGGCCCGGCGTGACCTCGAGTCCTGGCTCGAGCGATCGGTCCGAGAGGATGACCCGGCATGGACGCATGTGGCCGAAGGGTCGGACGACATGCCAGCACACGTCCGCAGCATGCTCACCGACGTGTCGTTGTCGATTCCGGTGATCGATGGGTGTCTGGCGCTTGGCACCTGGCAGGGGATCTACTTGTGCGAGCACCGGTCAATGCCTCACCGTCGCTCGTTGGCGTTGGCCCTGATTCCGGAGTCATGAACCTGAAAGGGAGTTGCTGATGTCTCAACGTGCCGTCGTGCGACTGCTGGTCTTCATCGGACTGCTGGTGCTGCTCAATGCGGTCTTCGGGTTCTTCGGTCTCCATGAGCACATCAACATTGTTGGCAGCATCATTTTGACGCTGGCGCTCTCATTTGGACTCTCCATGCTCTTTTCCAGAGGCGGTTCCAGCCGGTCGTGACGCCGTGCGCGTTCGCTGATCACCCGTGAAAGCCTGCGTCAATGACAGCGGGCGCCCGACCGAAGTCGGACGCCCGCTGGTTG
>CAYQJN010000019.1:0-25151 GCA_964417845.1 uncultured Isosphaeraceae bacterium | reverse complement strand
TGGCGCTGGTCCTCTGGAGCACTGCCGCGTCGAGGCCATCCTTCTTGGCCTTCTCGAACTTGGCGCGGGTCTTCGCATCAAGCGATGACTCCAGCTCACGAGCCTCTTCAGCGAGTTGCTCCTCGGTCGGGATCTCCCCCGGCTCAAGGGTCACCACCGGAATGGCTGGCCCGGCACCGGACGATGACTTCTTTCGGCGACGACGCTTCTTAGCCATCTGTTGCTTCCTTGACGACCGCTGCTTGTTCTGATGGTGATTCTGATCTTCGCCCCCATCGCCTTGCTTGCCCCGGTTCGGTCGCTTCGGTGCCTGCGACGGCGCTGGTGTGGTGGTCGTGGACATGACTCAGTGATCCTCGTTGAGAAAAAGAAGTCCGAATCCCGGGGTAAACGTTCGCCGTGCCAGGGTGGCACTTCCAAACGCATGGACGGGCCCGGTGCAGAAGATTGAAGCTCGCATTCCGAGCGACGCGAATCCCCAAACGGGGCATCTGCTGGTGGGAAAGTCAGTCGGTTCGCGGATGAAGGCGGTCGAGCAGGCCAGCAAGTTGCCGCCGAATCGACGCCCGGTCCTCCGCGTTGACAAGTACATGATCCGATTTCCGACGCTTCTCGTCAAGTGGCATCTGTAAAGCCTCGCGGCGAGCCGCCTCGCCCGCGATCCAACCGTGTCTGGCCTCTGCCCGAGCGTGCCGCGCCCCCTCCGGCGCATCTATGAACACAATGTGATCACACCAGTCTCCCAGACCCGCCTCCAGAAGCAGCGGCGCGTCCAGAATGACCGCCCGCACGGTGGGATCCACCGACGCGATGGCTTGACGGCAAGACTCCTTGATCAACGGATGGAGCAGCGCCTCCAGCCGGCCCCGCTCCCGGGTGTCGTGCAGCGCGATACCAGCCAGGCGGCCGCGGTCGATGGCACCATGGTGGTCGAGCACCGCGTCCCCCCACATCGCCACGAGTCTGGCGATGACCTCTGGCCTTCCCAGCACCTTGTGAGCAATGCGATCGGCGCGGACCACTTCGCAGCCCGCCTCCGCCAGACAATCGGCCACCGTGCTCTTGCCGGCCCCGATCCCTCCCACCAGACCGATGACCATCGGTCCATGTGTCATTGCACCACGCGCTGCCATGTTGTCACCCCCGCAGCGTCCTTGATCACGATCCCCAGTTCAAGCAGCTCATCACGCAGCTCGTCCGCGCGGCTCCAGTCCTTGTTGGCGCGAGCGTCGTTTCGTGCCTGGATCAACGCTTCAATCTGCGACTCATCCCCGGACTGAGCCGCCTCGGTCTCCAGATCGAGCACACCGAGTACCGAGTTCATTTGATCAAGCGCCGCCAACTCGTCGCCCCAGGTACCCGGCCCGCGCCCCTCAGGCGCAGGGTGGTCAACCACGCACTCACCCACTGCCGAACTCAGAACGCCGATTGCGCCAGCCACGTTGAGGTCATCACAAAGGAATTCAGTGAATTGCTCAAGACGACCGGAGAACGGCGAGAAGTCCTCGGGGCGCGTTACGTCGCGCGCCGCCTCAAGCCACACCCGCACGCGGGACCATCGTTCGATCTGCCGCTGCGCGTCCCGCAGTCCCTGCAGCGTGAAGTTCGAGTTCACGCGATAGTGCGTCCTGATGAGTTCCAATCGAATGGCCGCCGGCGAAGCGCCGCGTTCGAGAAGATCACGAATCGTATAGAAGGTTCCGCTCGACTTGCTCATCTTCGCCCCGTCCACCATCAGGTGCCGGGTGTGGAACCAGTATCGCGCCAGCGACTTGCATCCCGTCGTTCCGCGTGACTGCGCGATTTCACACTCGTGGTGAGGAAAGATGTTGTCCTCACCGCCACTATGCAGGTCGATCTCATCGCCGAGCAGCGCCCTGGCCATAACCGAGCACTCGAGATGCCATCCCGGGTATCCCTCACCCCATGGACTGGGCCACCGCATCAAGTGCGTCTCATCCGGTTTCCAGAGCATGAAGTCCGCCGGATTGCGCTTGATGGACTGCGTTTCCATGTCCACGCGCCCACCTTCGCCGCTGCGAAGTTTGTCAACCGTGTTTCCGGAGAGTTCTCCATAGTCAGGCCACGACGACACGTCGAAGTACACCACGCCGTCGGACGCCTGATACGCATGACCACGATCGATCAACGTAGCGATCATCCCCACCATGTCACCAACCCACGCCGTCGGCCGAGGAAGGCGCTCTGGATGATCCGCCCGCTCCATCGCCACCTTCAGCCCAAGTCGATCGGCATCGGCAAGGAACGCGTCGGCGTAGTAGTCGGCAATTCCCATCGGGTCTGCGGGATCGACCTGCACACCGGCGGGCAGCGAGCCGGACTTCTTGGCCTCCTGCAGGCGCCGCGCGGCCACTTCCATCTTGTCCTCGCCGCCACCATCGGCGACGGCGTCGTCGGTCATGTGTCCGACATCCGTGATGTTCATCACGTGGATCACATCAAAGCCGATGAGTTCAAGCGTCCTTCGCAGGACGTCGGCATTGAGGAACGACCGGAAGTTCCCGATGTGAGCAAAGTCATATACCGTCGGTCCGCAACTGTAGAACCGGACGCGGCGACCCTCCGGATCGAGCGGCTCGAACCGCTCTTGACGGCCAGAAAGCGTGTTGTGCAATGTCAGGTCCACGCCGCGCAGCGTACTGCACCCGGTGTGCCCATACGATGCGGCCCATGCCGCTCTGCCAATGGACAGCACGTCGCGTGGTCGTCACTGGTGGTGGTGGATTCATCGGTCGGCATCTGGTCCACGCCCTGCTGGACCGTGGCGCCGAAGTCACGATCATCGATGACTTCTCGACCGGCCATCGCGAGGAGCTTGGCGATGGGGTCCGGATCGTTGAAGCGTGCATCACGGACACGCAAGCCGTCGCTGAGGCTGTCGCCACCGCGAGCGACGTCTTTCACCTCGCGGCCATCGCATCGGTCCCTGAATGCGAAACTGATCCGGCGCGGTGCTGGGAGGTCAATGTCAACGGCACCGCCATCGTCACCGAGGCTGCCACATACACCGCCGCAACTCTCGTTTTTGCAAGTAGTTGCGCTGTATATGGCGATGCCCCCCCTCCCTGCCACGAGAACACCCCGTCGCAGCCGATGTCTGTCTACGCCCGAAGCAAGCTGGCGGGCGAAGACCTGATTCTGGAGCATCCAAAGAGTACGGCCCTCCGGTTTTTCAACATCGTCGGCCCGGGACAGCGGCCCGATGTCGACTACGCCGCCGCGGTCCCGATCTTCATGGACAGGGCCCTTTCGAATCGCCCCCTGGTGATCCATGGCGATGGGAACCAGACCCGGGACCTGGTCCCGGTGAGTCTGGCCATCGAAGCCCTGATCCGCGCTGCAGATGCTCCCGCCGGGTGTGCCCTCAACGTCGGCACAGGTGTTCCATGCTCAATCCTGGAGCTGGCCAACCTCGTGTCACAGGCTGCCGGACGTCCGCTGTGCGTCAGTCATGGCCCAGCCCGTGAGGCAGACATCCGCGAGTCCTGGGCCGACATCACTCGGCTTCGCGCGACGCTTGGCCTCCCGAAGACGTCGTCCTCACGCGCTGCACTTACATCCACGCTCGAGTCAATCGCACGCGAGGCGCGTCAATCATCATCGACGCCCAGCACCGCGGCGCACGACGAGAACCGATAGGTTTTGAGCAGCATGCGCAGTTTCGCCTTGGTGCTTCGCGTGTTGACGTAACACTTGAAGCGGCGATGCAATGGCATCGGCACGCGCGGGCAATCAGGCGCAAAGTCGCGTGGATGGAGATAGATCACCGCGGGAAACCCACGCGCGTGCTGCTGCTCGAAGCCACGCCGGATCAACCATCCGGGAAGCAGACGCAGGTACCCACCTCCCGAAAACGCCAGTCGCTTGGGCCCGACGCGCATGACACTCATGGGGAGCTCGGGCATCGGGCGACCCGATGGTGCCTTGGTGAACGTGTGGGGACCTTCCTGACACGGATACCCACCGTGCGCGCGATCCGTCGGAAACAGACTGGCGTCGTACTTGATGCCAAGGTCGTGCAGCACATCAAACGCCCACTCAGTTCCGGGAGTGATCGAGAACGACGGCGCCCGGAACCCGATGACTTTCTTGCCCGCAGCAGACTCAATGACATCAATCGATCGCGTCATGTCCTCCCGGAACGTCTGTTCATCGAGTTCGTACACCTTGCGATGCCAATACGAGTGCGAACCGACTTCATGGCCATGACGCGCCATCATCTCGACCAGATTTGGATACCGCTCTGCGATCCAGCCGAGCACGAAGAACGTGCATGTGACATTCGCTTCGGTGACCGTCTGAATGATCCACTCGGTGTATCGCTCGACCAGCGACTCCTTCTCAGGCCATGTCGCAGGATCAGCCAGAGACTCCACTTCAACGATGTGAAACCAGTCCTCAATGTCGAAGGACAACGCGTCTGTGATCTGCCGACGCTCGATCATCTGCAATTGGCACCTTCTGACTGAAACCACTGCACCATGCGGGCAATGCCCTCTCGCAACGGCATGTGCGGTCTCCACTGAAGCGCCTGCTCCATTCGAGTCGTGTCGCAACACACTTCCGCGACACCATCCGGCTTGGATGCGTCCCACATGATGTCGCCATGCCAGTCGGCTGCCTTGGCGATCATATCGGCCAACTCCTTGATGGAGCACATGGTGCCAGTCCCGATGTTGATCGGTGATGGATCGCTGATCCGTTCCGTCGCGCGCACAATGCCCTCTGCAACGTCGTCCACATGAATAAACTCGCGCAATGGCGTTCCTGTTCCCCAGCACACAACTTGCTCTGCCTGCGCATTGGCAGCCTGCACAAAGCGGCGCACCATGGCGGCCACAACATTCGACCGTTCAGGATCCATACGGGCACCTTCCCCGTAGACGTTCGCAGGCATCACGACGCACGACGACAGTGCGTCATTGCGACCTGCCAACTCCAACATGACTTCTCCAAGTCGTTTGGCATGTGCATAGCCTGACGTTGGACCACCGGGTCGACCGCTCCACAGCATTGACTCCTGAAACGGCGTCTGCGCCCCCGATGGATACGCAATCGACGTCGACACATGGGTCATGTGTTTCGTCCCCACGCTTCGCGCCGCGTCAACCAGATGCAGCAGCATCAACGTGTTATCCCGAAAGGCGTCGAACCCGTGCGCCGCATTCCACGCAACACCACCCGTAGCCGCCGCGCAATGGATCACCACGTCCGGCCGGTGCGTACGCATCCACTGCTCGCACGCGGCGCGATCCAGCAGATCACACGCCGCACGTGTCGGCGTCAGGACGTTCGCACATCCGCGAGTGGCCAGCGCCGCCATGACACGGCCGCCCACGAATCCGCGGGCGCCTGTCACGGCCAATCGACATGAAGTGAGATCACGCATCGTGGTGGGCGGGCATCATGCCGCAGGATCAGGAAGACGTGAAGCCCAACCTGGCCAACAACCCATCGAACTGCGCAAGATCGTAAAACTCGATGCTCAATCGGCCACGATCTCGTCGCCGACCGGTATGGATGCGTACGCGGGTCCCCAGATGTGTTCCGAGCTGCTGTTCCAGATCGTCCAGGTGCGTTCGGGCCGCCGACCGCGCCGACTGGCCCCCACCCCCCTTTCCGGCGCCCTCTGAACCCATCGCACGCGTCCGCCGTTCCAGTTCTCGGACGCTCCACTCCCCTTCGATCGCCTGCTTGGCGACCGCCAGGCGTTGATCCACATCCGCAAGAGCCAGGAGGCAGCGACCATGGCCCCCACTGAGGGCCCCCGCTCGAATGAGCGACCGCACGCCCTCATCGAGTTCGCACAGCCGGATCTGATTCGTCACCGCGGCTCGAGTGAGGCCGACCTGCTCGGCGATTTCCGCGTGGGTCAATCCAAACTCCGCCTGGAGTTGCCGGTAGGCATCGCCTCGCTCCACAGCATCGAGATCCTCTCGCTGGACGTTTTCAATGATGGCCCACTCCGCCGCCGTCCGGTCGTCGACATCCCGCACCAACGCGGGGACAACGTCCAGCCCAGCCACCTGGGCCGCCCGCCAACGCCGCTCTCCAGCCACCAGCTCGTGCAATCCGTCGGACCCCATGGGCCGCACCACGATCGGCTGCATGACACCTGCGGTCCTGATAGATGCCGCAAGCGGCTCAAGCGAGGCCGCATCAATGGCCTGGCGAGGCTGGCGATCGTTGGGACGAATAGAGCGAACACCGATGGACTCAAGCCCGCCGCCGCCCGATGTCGGTGGGGGCGCTGCCTGCTGAGCGGACTCTGGCGAAACAGATGGCGCCGGCGGAGCCACCTCCACAGGCGCGGCCACCATCCCGCTGAGACCCATGCCCAGCCGCCGTTTCTTTGAGGCCTTCTTGTTTGCCGATGCCTTCCGTGCAGCCATTCGCGCGTCTCCCTACGCATACCGATTCCGGGCGAGATGGGCGACCAAACGCAGGCGCTCATCTGCCCAGACAGGTTGTACCGTGGTTTCACGTGAAACGCCAGCAGGGCAGCTGAGGCGCGAAGATGAGCAGGGGGGGTTCACGTGGCACCATCACACGTCCGTCCGAGAACTGGCTTTGCGACAGCCCCAGCAACAGACCCGCTTGCCGGGGTGCCGATACCCTGGCCGCCGAGATAGGGGGGTCGCTGCTGGGATGGACAGGGGATTCTGGAGGACCCCATGCTGATGCAGGTGATCACGACTGCCATCGCCCTACAGGCGTCCAAAGAGCCCACTCCCGACAGCCGCCGCGAGTCAGTGGTCCGCACTCACCTCACCAGGAAGACGCCACCCGTCTCCAAGCCCTGGACCACGTCCGAGGCCAACCGATCCACCGGCACCGGCTTTATCATCGACGGGGAACGCACCTTGACCAATGGGCACGTCGCTGCGGACGCCACTGACATGCTCATCGAGTCCAACCAACCACCAAGGCGTGTCCCTGCCGAGGTCGAGCAGATGACACATGGAATCGACCTCGCAATCCTGACTGTTGATGGGCCCGGGTTCTTCGAACTCCATCCGCCCGTGAGGTGCGCGCAGGAGCTCCCCCAGCAGCAGGGATGATGGCATCGCCCCACGATACCCAATGGGCAGGGAGACGCAGCCAACACCCTACGGTGTCACTTCCTGCATTGAGTACGGACGCCGCTGGTACTCCACAACGGGACCGAGGTAAGCCAAAGAACAGGGCAGCATCGCCACAGAACGCGGGCGTTCGACCCCACATCGGGAACATCGCCTGTGTGTGTCAAGTACTGTTGCGATCTACTGCTATCTTTCGTCTTTTTAGATCGCCTCACTCGCCGCCAACCCTCAGGAGGCTTCGGGCGGATCAGTCGGTCAGGACGACGACGTCTACGGGATCGATCGCCATGCGAACATCGCTACCAATGGCCGATTGTTCGCCATCTGTCCCGATCTCCAGCACATGCACCGGCGCGGCGTCCTCACCACAACCCACCGTCAGGCGGCATCGCTCGCCCAGAAACATCCGATCAATCACCCGCCCTGAGATGACCGCAGCAGACGCAGGCGGCTCGGCCCCGTGCGGGAGCAGCTTCAGCGCCTCCGGCCGGATAGAGCAGGTCACGTTGCCTGCCTCAGGCACGTCGCGGGGCACCGCCGAAGACGCGAGTCGGCCAAGCGGGGTCTCCAGCAGCAACGCCTCCCCACGCCGCTCCTGAATCGTGGCGTCCACAAGATTGGTGTCGCCAAGGAATTCCGCCGTAAACCGCGTCTCGGGTCTGCCATAGAGCGCCTCAGGGGAGCCACATTGCTGCACCTGACCCTCCCGCAGCAAGGCAATCCGATCGGCCATCGAAAGGGCCTCTTCCTGATCATGGGTGACATACACCCCGGTGAGACCGTGAGACTTGCAGATCCGCCGAATCTCTCGCCGCATCGTCTGCCGCAATCTGGCATCCAGATTGGAGAGCGGCTCATCCAGCAGCAGCACGCTTGGCTCAACCACCAGTGCCCGCGCCAGCGCCACCCGCTGCTGCTGCCCACCGGAAAGCTCGTTGGGGCGACGGTCTCCGAGCGAACCCATCTGGACAGACTCCAGTGCCTCAGCGACGCGGCGACGGCGGTCCTGGGTCGAAACCTTGCGAATCTCCAGACCGTAGCCCACATTCTGGGCAACGCTCATATGGGGCCACAATGCGTAACTCTGGAACACCATGCCCGTTTCCCGCTTGTTTGCAGGAACGTGCGTGACCTCCCGTTCCCCGAACCAAAGCTTCCCCGCGGTTGGCGAAAGAAAGCCGGCAAGCATTCGCAACAGCGTCGTCTTCCCACACCCGGACGGGCCAAGCAGGAAGAACAACTCACCGGACTCAATCGTGAGATCGATGCCGCGGACCGCTTCGACCGAGCCGTAGCGTTTGACCAGCCCTTCCATGCGAATCTGCGTCATGGGACGGGGAGCATACTCTGCCATGGACGCACCGGGGGGTCACCGCCGCACCATCTGCATTGAGTAGGGCCGCCCGCCACTCATGAGAGCGGGGGGGTCATGATCGCGAGACCGGGTGGTCGATAGGATGGGCAGCCATGCCCGCCAACTCCAGCCACATCGACCGGCTCCGAACCTGGCGGGTACGTCGCCCTCGCACCACCTCGCTGGCAGACCTGGTGCCGGGAATGCAGCAGACGCTGCAACGCCAGCAGCGGCGGACCGGCAACTTTGCCCAAGCCTGGCACGCCTGCGTTCCACCCGCGCTGCGTGATCGCTGCCGAGTGGACGAAGTCCGTGGCGGCGTGGCCCGTGTCACGGCCGCCAACGCAGCCATCACCTTTCAACTTGATCGCTTGCTCAGGAGTGGCTTGCTCGCTGAATTGCGCCGGGCATGCGTTTCGAGCATCACACGCGTCGACGTACGGACGGGAACGCTGCCCAGTACCTCACGCGGTTGACCGAATCTCGTCTGGCACTTCACGGGGCCGACCATCAGATCCAACGCATGCCAGCACGGTGTGCGCCCGAGCGAGCACCTCGTGCTCGCGCCGCAGTTCGTAACGATGCTCGATCTTGACGCGACCCATCGACTCCAGCAGGGTCTCCAGCTGGAGCACATCGTCATATCGCGCGGGCTGGAGATATGACACGTCCAATCTGACGACGGCCAGCATCACGCCCTTCCGCTCAAGCGACGCGTAGTCCACTCCCGTCGAGCGCAACAACTCCGTTCGCCCCATTTCGAACCACACCGGATACATCGTGTGATGCGCGACCCCCATCGGGTCGCACTCAACGTACCTCACGCGGATGTCAATCGTTCCATTCATGGCAGGTTCCACGACAGCGTATCGTGCGTGTCCATTCCACGCTTCGCATGTCGACTCGCGATCGAGTCGATCGATCAGAGATTGCTCAGGACGTTCGTCGCGTGTTTCGCTCGATCTGAATGAGCAGTGGAAGGAAGATGAACGACAACAATGCGCCAAGCGCCGAGACAATCACAAGGCCGGCCATGTCGATGCGCTGCGCTCGAATCGCTTCCGCTTCCGCCTGCGCCATCAGTCTTGCTGCGATGGCGCCATCACGCGCCAACCGATTCTGTGTGTCCTCGGCGATGAACCAGATGAGCGCGTCACTGCCATCGCAAAACGGTTCGCTTGCGGACGACTCACGCATTTTCGTTCCCACACCCTTGGCGAAGTGGGTGAGCCGGATGATCGCGGCTCTTCGATCGTCCGCGTCCGCTTCGCGATACCACTCGCAGATGTAGTCCCCGCCCCGAACCTCATCGAGTTGAAGCCACTGCACGACGGTCGAGATCTCATTGGCGACTTCGGTACACGGCCACGGGAACCGCGTACCTGGCGTCGTTGCCGCTGCACCATCCTGCGGCGGCGCCACTTCAGGCGAATGGGATCTGGTCGCAGGCGCGAGCTGAGATGCGCACCATCCTGTAAAGGCGTCCATCTCCGGCCACTGCAACGCCTCCTGCTCGGTCGGTGGAAGTGCCTTGCTCGGCAGGTTTACGACAAGCACCACCACGCCACCTGCAATCGTCAACAACGCGAGCAGCACCACAACAACACTGACGCCGCGCACCAATCCAAATGCAGACATCAGAACGCGATCGGCAAATGAGTTGGTTCTTGCCGTCGCATCGGATCGCTCGCGATCGCTTGTTGGCCGCGTCTTTCCAGACTTCGCTCGTGCGGACTTCCTGGCTTGTGCCGACGACCGTTTGGCGTCTGCCGCAGCCTGCTTTCGGGCGACCTGACTTCTGGTCTCCTCGAGGCGCTGTTTCCACGTAGCCAACTCGGCATCGCCTGGAACCGTGGCGTCACGACCACAGGACGGACACGCCGTGGGTGTTCCGGCAAGCTCAAGAGACTCCACAAGCGATTCACCACAGTGGCTGCACTTAAACGCCACGGTCGGTCGACGACCACCTGTGCCAGATACCTGATAGTCCATCAGCGCCTCCCCGCGGTTCCGCCGCGCGAAAGAGACTACTTGCCGATGCAGAAGCCTGCAAACACGATCGACAACACATCCTCCGGTGGAATCTCACCCGTCACCGAGCCAACTTGATCGAGTGCGAGGCGAAGGAGCGCGGCCAACTCGGCCGGATGCCCGGGCGCACCTGCCGGATCTTCCCCCTCAAGCAATGAGATCGCATCCGCAAGATCCGAAACTGCAGCCAGGATGGAGAGGCGTTGCCGAGCCGACAGCGACAACTGCGTGCCACCAGTGGGGCGGCCTTGACGCGCAGCCTCCGCGATCGCGATGGCGGCCCGCGCCACGTCGTCGCGGTCCAGGGCGCAGATCGACACATCGCTGCCGCGATCATGCGTCCCGAGATCCTTCTTGGTACGAATGCGGAGCGTCTCCGAGGGACCGCCACCTGACGGATCGCACCAGACAATCACATCCGCTTCCAATTCGGCGTGTCCGGCAACGCTCGATCTGCCCGCTTCGTCACCTGGCGTATCGACCAGCACGATGTCGATTCCGTCGAGTGCGACTTCCTCCGCGATGGCGTCTCGGGTGGTGCCCGCCTCGCCATGGACGATCACGCGATCTTGCTGAAGTAGCGCGTTGAAGAGCGTCGACTTTCCAGCATTGGCCGGACCACGCAGGACGATCCGCGGCCGCGCCACGGGCGACTCGTGACCGGCATGCGCGTCACAGCAAGCGACCATTGCCACGCGAATGCGGTCGAGTTCAGATAGCACGGATTCCACCGTGACGAGCGTGACGTCTTCTTCATCGGCGAAGTCGATGCCCGCCTCGATCGAGGCCAGCAACGACGCCATGTCCGTTCCCACAGGGGACAGGATGGCGCCAAGCCCGCCATCGAAGACGTGCTTGGCTGCAGCCAGTTCTTCATCCGACCGTGCAGCGATCAGCATGGCGACCGACTCCGCCCGGTCGAGACTCAGTCGACCTGCTCGCCACGCCCTGAATGTGAATTCGCCGGCGAGCGCCCGACGGGTGGCGAGCCCCCGGGATACCCCGGATGCCACCAGCAGTTCCACAACCTCTTCGAGCAAGACGGGGTTGCCGGGCAATTGAATTTCGACGACATCCTGCCCGGTGTACGAGGCCGGGCCGGGCATGTCCAGAACTCGGCAGGGGACCGACCACTCGCCGATCATCAGCTCCTCGACCCTGCTTCCCCGTTGCCTTCCAGTGCGCTCACCCACATGCGGCGCCAGCACATCACTCACGTCCACACCACTCAGTCGAATGAGCCCGAGGGCCGAAGGCCCGGGGGCCGACGACACGGCGATGATCGTGCTGGCGATCTCCATGAGCGAGCCTGACTGCGGGGAGGGCTACTTCCGCTTCTTGAACCGCTTCTCCGGACCGCGACTCTGCTTCTGCTTTCGGCGGTCCATCATCTTGGCATAGGCTCGCGCCTGTGGGTCCTTCGCAGCGCGGCCACCGGCCGCAGCAACCCGTGGTTTGGGCGCCAACTGGTCTAGATCCATGGCATCGACCTGCTTGCGGATGTGACGGCTTTCAAGAATTCCGATGCTGCTTGAAGTCAGGATGTACAGCGTCAGGCCGCTGGGCGCGCTGTAAAGCATCAACGGGAACATCACCACCATCATCACGCGCATGATCTTCTGCTGCGTTTCCTGCTCCGGCGTCATGCTCGTCTTCGGCGTCATGTATTTCTGCTGGAAGAAGAAGATGACGCCCATGAGAATCGGAAGCAGGTTGATGCCTGTGACATTCCACAGGAAGAACTTGAATGGCTCGGGCGCCTCCCAGAAGAAGTGGTCGGGCGAAGCGAGGTCCGCAAGGAACGGCCAACCGCCGATCTCCTGGAACACACCCCAGAACGCGGGCTGCTGTCGAAGATCAAACGAGAAGTACAGGGCCGCGTACAGGGCCACCCAGATCGGCATCTGCAGGAACATCGGCAGGCAGCCGAGCATCTGCAGGGGATTGATGCCGTGCTCCCGGAAGAGCCGCATCTGCTCCTCCTGCATCTTCTTCTTGTCGTCGCCGTACTTCTTCTGGAGCTTGTCCATCTCCGGCTTGAGACGCTGCATCTGTTTGCCGAATTTCTGCATGCCCATCTGACTTCGACGCGTGATGGGATGCAGGAGCGCTCGAACACAGAGGACCAGCAGGATGATTGCCACGCCCCAGTCGAAGACCACCCAGTGATCGAAGAACGCCAGAACAGTGAGCAACAGATGCGCCAGCCACTGGAATGTACAGATCGCGCAGAAGCTCGACATCTGATACAGGATCAGCCCCTGCATGTTGAGCGCCGCATACGGCTCGTCGCCAGCCAGCACCGATTTCTCGAGCGGGCCGGCGTAGATACCCATCGAAAGTGACTTCTGCCCGCCAGCGGGAATGATGACGTCGGGAACTCCACTGGCGGGCCACGCCAAGCCAGTCAGAATCACCGCTTCGTCATCAACCTTGGCGGAGAATCGAGTGATCTCGCCAACCACGGACTCAAGCGAGAGATCGCCCTGCCCCTCGGGCCCGAGCAGCGGGTGCACCGCCATCGCGAAGTAGCGATTGGTCGAAGCAAACCACGAGAGCTCGAAGCCCTCTGTGACTGTCTCGGGAGTTGGCCAGAGCACCGGGCTGGCGCTCTCGCTGGTGACATCGGTCATCTCCAGCACCATGGCGCCATCAGCGACCACACCGGCAAGTCGATCCGGGTCCAGTTGCGGACCGAGCAGCCACCCAAACCGGAATCGACGCCGATCCATGTACCGACTGCGATCAGGTTCCAGATTCGGAGGACCGTATTGCGACCACCGGACCTTCAGATCAGTCCCCGAGAGATTGATCAGTCGCTGGTCCAGTTTGATGTCCCAGGAATCCAGACTCCAGGTGCGGACGATTCTCGCCACGGGCGCATCGTCTGCGTTTCGGATCTCGGCAACAAATCGTCCGGGGCCGTCAAGTTTCCAACACACGGATGGAACCAGATTGAGTTCGGTTCCGTTGATGGTCACGCTTCGGGCCGACAGCAGCGGAATGGTGACCAACTCGGTTCCGAAGGGCACCAGCGACTCGCGGGCAAGGACGTATCTGGTATCGGCCGGCGGAGGCTCAACCGATCCCTCTTTGGAGGTACCCCGAGCGGCAAACCAGGCCTTGGCCTGACGGTTCGCAGCGGCGGTCGTCCAGATGTCGGCAAATGGGATCTCGACGATGCCCGCGCCCTGTCTGGTGAGCTGCAGTTGCATCTTTGCCTGGGCGGGGTCATCCAATCCACCAAGCAGCGGGCTGGCTTCCGTGCCGCTTTCCGGGTGAATCAGTACATGCAGGCCATCCAGCGATGCAGTGGAGGTGGTGGAGGCCGCTACTGGCGTTGAGCCAGGCGTTGCCTCGGGAGCCGAAGCAGGAGTCGATTCGGGCGTTGCGGCTGCGGCCTGCGTGTGATCGGGGTGCTCAGCAGACGTGCCATCGGCGGGCGCGGAGGCCTGGGCAGACTCAGTGGCTGAAGCCGATCCCGTCGCGGTGGTCGTGGTCGTCACCTCAGCGGGTCTGGCGTCGACGCCCCGCCCTGAACGCGGCGAAATCGCGATCAACACCACAACAAGGACGATGATGAACAGGACCGCCAGGGGGATGAGCTTGCGCAGTCGCGCGGCGGCGACCGCCCTGGGATCATTGGAGTCACGGGAGCCGGGCATGGATCAACGTCCCTCGCGCAATCGATCACCGAGCCAATTAGTCAACTCGGGAATGGCGTAGATCTTCTCAACAACGGATTCGATGTTGTATTCAAGGCGGAAAAAGTCCACCGTTCGCGCCGCCTCATCAAGAATCGCGTAACTCGCCCGTGGATCCAGATCGCGTGGTTGCCCAACGGATCCCGGATTGATAATCGCCTTGTTGACGTCGGCCGTGTTGAGCGACCAGCGGCCGCCATCCAGTTCCTCAGCCCCGTAGAACTCGCAGTCATCCGTAAAGACGCCGGGAACATGAGTGTGGCCAACGAGGCAGAATGTCGGGACCGCATCGAAGATCTGTTTCATCTTGACGGGAGAGTTGATCGCGTCCTCGGGGAATATGTACTCGTTGATTGGACGCCTCGGCGATCCATGGACGCACAGAAACTCGCCAAACACGGCGCGAACCCGCAGCCGCCCCAGAATCTCCCACCGGCTGGCCGCGGCCTCCTCATCTGACTCCAGTTCGAGCTGAGCCCGCGTCCAGTAGGCCGCCTGCTCCGCGGCCGCATTGAAGTTGGTCGGCTCGTACAGTGCGCCGTAGTCATGGTTCCCCATCAGGGACCACTCACACCGCTCGGCCACCAGGTCCACGCAGGCCACCGGATCCGGGCCGTAGCCCAGAATGTCGCCGAGGCAGATGATCCGGTCGACCGATCGCTGATCGATGTCCCCGAGGACCACGTTGAGTGCCTCCAGGTTTCCATGAATGTCGCTAATGAGCGCGGTTCGCACGGACGAATCCTGCCTGTCTGGAGAGTTGAGGACCGGGGATCGTACGGGCCGGGCTGCGAAGGCGTCAATGCCGGAGCCCCGCGCCCACCGACCACGCCCGGCCTCGGTAGAATCCTCCCTTTTCGAGGCCGCCAGCGGCTGACGCGGGCACCTCGCACCTCTTGCATTCTGGAGCATGCCGTGGCATCTGAGACACACTTCGACCTCGTGGTGATCGGTGGCGGGCCGGGCGGATACGTCGGGGCCATTCGGGCGGCCCAGCTCGGCATGAAAACAGCCGTCATCGAGCGGA
Organism: uncultured Isosphaeraceae bacterium; assembly: GCA_964417845.1. Lineage (GTDB taxonomy): Bacteria > Planctomycetota > Phycisphaerae > Phycisphaerales > SM1A02 > UBA12567. The sequence continues at coordinate 9,932 of CAYQJN010000019.1, read as the reverse complement.
ATAAGCTCGGTGGCGTCTGCCTGAACTGGGGGTGCATCCCCAGCAAGGCCCTGCTTCACAATGCCGAGTTGTGGTCAGAGGCCGTCACGCACGGGCAGGACTGGGGCATCGAGTTTGAGGGCGTCTCCCAGAATTGGGGGGCCGTGGTCAAACGAAGTCGGGGCGTTGCCAGCAAGCTCAACAAGGGTGTCGGCTTCCTGATGAAGAAAAACGGCATCCAGCACATTGAGGGCCACGCTCGCATCATGAGCGGCCGTGTGGGTGACCAGCCATGCCGCATCGACGTTCTGTCAGCAGACGCCGACTACTACCACGGCACCGGAAGCGACGTCACCGGCTCGATCACGGCCGATCGAATCATCATCGCCACTGGCGCGGCGCCGCGTGAATTGCCCTTCGCACCATTCGATCACGAGCGCATTCTGAGTTCTCAGGACGCCATGGTTCTTCCAGAGCGACCTGAACGACTCGTTGTCGTCGGAAGCGGTGCGATCGGCATGGAGTTCGCCTACTTCTACAACGCCATGGGGACCAAAGTCACCGTCATCGAGATGCTCGATCGCATTCTTCCGGTTGAAGATGAAGAGGTCTCCAAAGAGGCGCTCAAGCTGTTCAAGAAGCAGGGGATCGCGTTCAAACCCGGGCATATGACGACCGCCATCGAGAAGACCGATGCGGGTGTTGCTGTCACGATCGCCAGTGCCTCCGACGAGTCGAAGACGGAAGTCATTGAAGGAGACGCGGTTCTCGTCGCCATTGGCGTCGGTGGCCGATATGACGGCCTGTTCGACGATGGTGTCTCCATCGACATTGATCGGGGACACATCGCGGTCCGCTATCAGGATGTTGAAGAGCCAACCTATGAAACATCGCTCCCTGGCGTGTACGCCATCGGAGATGTCATCGGCCCGCCATGGCTTGCTCATGTCGCCAGTGAAGAGGCAGTAACGTGCGTGGAGCGCATGGCGGGTCATCACACGCTCGGCGTGGACTACAACTCGATTCCGGGTTGCACCTATACCAGTCCACAGATCGCCTCCGTCGGAATGACCGAATCGGCAGCACGGGACGCGGGGCACGAAGTCAAGGTCGGCAAGTTTCCGCTCACAGCGCTTGGTAAAGCGATTGCCACAGGTGCTGCAGAAGGCTTCGTGAAGATCGTCGCCACCGAGCCGTATGGCGAGATTCTCGGTGCTCACATCATCGGCAAGGACGCCAGCGAACTCATTCATGAGTTCTGTCTGGCAATCCGGTTGGAAGCAACCGCAGAAGACATCATCTCCACAATGCACGCCCACCCGACGATGGCGGAGTCTTTGCATGAGGCAGCGCTCGGCGTCGAGGGTCGCATCCTCAACGCCTGATCAGTCTCCAGCAAGAGCCGTCACTCCGGAAGAAGTCTGCCGACCACGAGCGGTTGCAATGGCCACTCGGCGGCCACTTCACGCAGCTCAGTCAGTGTGACCGACTCCAGCCGGGCGAGTTCGTCTTCGAGTGGTACATGATGCCCGAGCGTCGTCACCAGACGCCCAAGACGCTGCATGCGACCAGCGGGCATCTCCCCGTGCGTCGTGACGGCAGTGCCAATCATGGCGCGGGCCATGACCAGGTCCTCTTCTGTAAGTGAATCGGCCAATCGGTCATGTTCGGCCCGGAGGATGGACTCAACCTGATCCACCGAATTCGGCGCGCACACTGCCCAGGAGACGTACTGGCCACATCGATCGTGACCCTCCCACGCGCACTGGGCTTCTTCAGCCAATCCCTGATCAACCAGCGCCCAATGCAGACGTGATCCCTCCCCTCGTCCCAGCAACCACGCAAGCAGGGAGGCCGCGTGGCGTCGTCCATCCTGAAGGGCGGGGGCCGGAGCAACTCCGAGTACATACGCCGCCTGGACCTTATTGCTGTGCTGTGTGAACTCCGATTGACTGTGCGACATCTCGTGCAGCGTGCGTGTCGCCTCGGTACGGGCCCAGTGCCCACACGTGGCCGCGGCGCGTTCCACCACGCCTTCAAAGTCAACCTTGCCAGCGAGGGCCAGCACCACATTGTCCGCTCCATACCGCTCGGCGTGCCATGAGGTCATCGCTTCCGGTGTGATCGCTCGCACTGTGTCCGCGGTTCCAAGCACGCGATGCCCCATCGGATGAGTGCCGAAGTAGGAATCGGCCACTGCCTCCCAGAGTTCCCAGAATGGCTGGTCCTCGTACATCGCGATCTCTTCGATCACGACCTCACGCTCATCATCCAGATCCTCAGGCCGCAAGGCGGGATGCAGGATGTCGGTCAGAATCTCCAGCGCAGATCCAAGTGTGTCCGGGAGACCGTGCGTATGAAAGGCTGTGATCTCGTGACTCGTCCACGCGTTGTGATGCACACCGAGGTCGTCAAAGGCTTCATCAATCTCCTCGCCACGTCGTGTGTCGGTTCCCTTGAACACCATGTGTTCGAGAAAGTGGCTGATACCCATGAGCGATGGCGGCTCGTCCCGAGCGCCGCTCTTGACGAAGTATCCGGCAGCCGCCGATGCTGCTGAGTCATCTGTCTCGGCAACAATGCGAAGGCCGTTTGGAAGGACGTGTTCACGGAATGTCACAGGCATCGCAGGAGGATACCGATCACCGCAGTTGGGGAAATGCCAGCCGCATCGCCTCAGACTCCTCCCCGAGCACGTGCCGCGTCCAGGCGGCCAAGAGCGCTGCGGAGCGCTCGGTCACGGGGTCCCCGGCGATGGGCGTTCCTCCATCAAGCGACTGGAGTCTCTCAATCGTTGATCGTCGCACGCGCCAGTCCGACTCAGCCGCATGCGACGTCACGCCGCCCGCGCTCGGCCTGAATCCGAGCACATCCTGATCCAGCTCAAGGTGCCCTCCGGTCTCGACGTCATGAGCCACGACTGGAGTCCAGCCGACCGCCTGGAGGAGCGTCCACTGGAAACGGAGGAGATGCGAGTGAACGCCGGGGGGCTGCGTCATCTCCCGCAGCACGCGGTCGAGCGCGTCGTACACATCGGGGTGCGGGTCTTCGTCGGTCAGAAGGCGAGCGACCTGATCGATGGCGAAGATCGCCGCCGCATTGGCATCCGGTGTCTGTCGCGATGACCAGTACACGTCTGATGGCATCCACTCGGTCAGGATCGCCAATTCCCTGCCAGCCTTCACCAGCCACCCGAGGTGACCCCGCGTCATGGGCTCAAATCCGCCCGAGAACGCACTGCCGCTGCGAAGTGCGCCTTTTGCAAGTCCTCGAACGACGCCGTGCGTCCGTGAGAGCGCCGCGACCGTCTGACTCGTTTCCGAGTACTCCCATCGCCGCAGGACGATGGCATCATCCGTCAAGCGTGCCATGTGCACAGTGTCCCGCGCCGGGGCTGTGGCTTCCAGTCGCAGGGGCCGAGCATCCCGTACACTCGGAGACATGAATGCCGGTCGCCGCGTTGTCGCGATTATCAATCAGAAGGGGGGCGTGGGCAAAACCACCACGACGGCCAACCTCGGCGCGGCACTAGCGCGATCCGGGGTCCGCACATGTCTGGTGGATCTCGATCCTCAGGCACATCTCTCCCTGCATCTGGGTACGCGTGCTGAGCCCGATACGGCAACCGTGTACGACCTGCTTCTGGACACCGAGTCCTCTGCAGCCGATGTGGCCATTCCGATCGACGAGGGGCTTGACCTCATCCCCGCCGAAACCGATCTGGCGGCCGCGGAAACAGAACTGGCCAACGCAGGGGAGAAGCACTTGAGACTCCGACGGGCGCTGGACGCCGCCGGTGATCGGTGGGATGCCATCCTGATTGACTGCCCTCCTAGTCTGGGCGTTCTCACGTTGAACGCGCTTGGTGCTTCAACTGAGGTCTTTGTGCCAATGCAGGCACATTTTCTCGCGCTGCAAGGCGTCGGAAAGCTGCTTGAAACGGTGGGACTCGTCTGTGGTTCGGTCAATCCAGCCCTGCGTGTCACCGGGATCATTCTCTGCATGCACGAAACGCAGACGACGCTGGCCAAAGAAGTAGTCGAAGATCTCACCGCGTTTCTGGAGTCTTCACGCGACCAACAGGTTCCGTGGAGTACCTGTCAGGTACTCATGCCGCCTGTCCGCCGCAACATCAAGCTGGCAGAAGCGCCGTCATTCGGCCAGTCGATCTTTCAATATGACGCCGGATGCCACGGCGCGTCCGATTATGCCTCACTGGCCCAGTGCGTCACGTCCATGTGGCGGCCGCCAGCGCAGGCAGTCGAAGCCAAGTCTGATGCCCCAACTCACGAAGGTGCCGACTCGATTGGCTGATCCGTCACCTCCCACGCCACACGTTGAGAGCGCCCATCGAGTGTGCGCGCCGTGGCGATGGGTCGCTGCCATCTACTTCGTGGTACTCACGGTGCTGACTCACTGGCCCGCTCAGGTCGATGCCGGTCCGGCTCACACCGCCCCGGACAAACTCACGCACTTTCTCGCATTTGCACTCCTGGCCGTGCTGGTTGAGCGGGCTCGCGTGCTTCCGCGTGGTTGGATGGCATTCGTATCCGTCGCCGTGTGGGCGCCTCTGGACGAATGGACGCAGCATCTGGTCTCAGATCTTCGGGAGACGTCGGTCGCGGATGTGATCGGGGGCTGGCTCGGTGTCGCGGCAGCAGCTTTCTCCACAGCCATGCTGAAGCCACCCCATCACGCACCGCCACAGGCCCCTTGGCGGCGGGCGATTCAGGCCATTGACAGGATGGTGGCCAGTCGAGCGGGACTCATGGCCTGGGGATTGGCAGGAACGCTCGCCATCATCACCGCACCAGCCTGCTACGCCGCCATCTGGTTCGGTCTTGACCGCTCAGCGCCGAACCTCTCGTTACTTCTGGGCATCACCCTCGGACTTTCCGCGGCCGCACCCGCACTTCTGGCCGCATGGCGCGCAGTCGATGGACCACGGTGGCCAACACCGCCCCCAGCCACCTGGCTGCTCATCCCGCTCGGGGCATTGGCTGGTCAGGGGCTGTACCTGCTCTTGAGTTGGCCATCACTGCGGGCCGCCTGCTGGCTATGTGGCGGCATTGCGGGCGCTGCCATCGCCGCCCGTCTGGGCTGGATTGCGACGATGGGACAACGGCATGTCTGATGGGCTCGAACGCAATGCCCGCACGGTCATGCTGCTCACCATCCTGAGCCGTGTCACCGGCCTGGCCCGCGAGTCGGTGTTCAGCCACATGCTCGGCGTCAGCGCGGCCATGAGCAGCTTCAGCTTCGCCTTTCTCGTCCCCAACCTCTTTCGCCGGTTGTTTGGAGAGGGCGCCTTGTCAGCCGCCTTCCTTCCGGTGTACCAGCGGCTTCTCAAGCAGCACGAACCGCAAGCCGCAGCATTGGCGGGAGCGATGTTCGGCGCTCTGGCCATCGGACTCGGAGCCGTCGTGGTTGTCGGCGAGGCCGTGCTCTTCCTTATCTCAGCCGTCAAGGGCCATGAGAGTGTGGCCATCTGGCTCATGATGGTGACGCTGCCCTACACGCCACTGGTCTGCATTGTGGCGATTGCAGGTGCCATGCTGCATGTTCGAGGACGCTTTGCGCCAACTGCTGCAGCACCCCTGATTCTCAATCTCTGTCTCATTGGTGGCACGACGCTGGCCTGGTGGGCTTTCGGAAACACTGATGAAGAGAGTCGATTCCGAATCGCGGCGGCCTCATCCGGAGTCGTGATCCTGGCGGGCATCCTGCAAGTGGCCTGGTCACTCCTGGCCCTCCGCGGCGATGCACGCATCGTCTTCGATCTTGCTCAGGCCACCGTCCCGCTCAAGGAAGTACTCCACCGCGCCGGCCCCATGATTCTCGGTCTTGGCGTACTGCAACTCAACACACTGATTGACGGACTCATCGCAGGCCTGCCCGTCTGGCTCGATACCGCTGCATACGGCATCGATTATCCGCTCGATGACGGAAGCCTCGCTGCGCTCAACTATGCGCAGCGTCTCTACAACTTCCCACTCGGTGTGTTCGGCATCGCGGTTGCCACAGCGATCTACCCACTCCTCACAAGCAGGGCCGGAGACGGCGCGGCGTTTCTGGACACGGCTCGACGTGGGGTCCGCCTGGTGCTCTTCATCAGCATTCCTGCGGGCATCGGTCTCATCCTGCTCCGCAAACCGATCACCGTCGCCATACTCGAGGGTGGTCTCTTCGATGCCACGGACACAGATCGCGTCGCATTCGTGCTGCTTGGATATGCGACCAGCATCTGGGCCTACATGCTCGGTCAGATCCTCACGCGCACCTTCTACGCGCGTGGAGAAGAGAAGACTCCGGTGCGCATCGGGCTGGCGATGGTCAGTCTCAACCTCGTTCTCAACCTCATCCTGATCTGGCCCCTCAAAGAAGCGGGGCTGGCCTGGTCCACGGCGGTCTGCGCCACATTGCAGACCATCATCATGCTCGTGCTCCTGTCACGGCGTGGTGTCCCGATCTTCGATAGAGAAGTCACACGCAGCGCGGTCGTGTCGCTCGGCGGGGGGCTCCTGATGGGTGTCTGCATTGCATTGGCCGCGCGCTGGTGGCCTGTACCAGAGTCCTGGATCGGAGGCGCAGGGAGGCTCCTCGGACTCACGGTGTTGGGAGGTGGTCTCGTGCTGCTGTGGTCCTGGCGGATCCGACAGCCCGAGTGGAGATGGGCTCTGGGAATGCAGGGAGCCGATTCGCCGAAGCAACCATCCAAAACACAGACTTGACTCTGGACTCGCCACGTCCAACTGGAAGCGAGGGCTCGATGTGCTCGAAGAACTCGCCACATCGCTCCCGGACAACCACCGGACCCAGCGGGACTACGCTCAGGCGCTGCGGCGCGTCGGTGTGGCGCGATTTGACGAAGATCCGCAGCACGCGTTGGAGACCCTGCGGTCGTCCCGGGCGGTCTTTGAACAGATCCATGTCACCCGTCCTGAAGACGATGTGGCTCACAGGGACCTTGCCTGGGGGTGGTACTACCAGGGCTGGGCAGCGATGCTCATCCCACACAGGAGCGAGTCGCTGGACTCACTCGGCCAGGGTTGGAACATCGTCATCATCCGATGCGCCGCCAACCCCAGAGATGTCAATGCTCGATCGCATGTGTCGTCCTACATCAACTCCGCCATCGAGATCTGCCGGGAGTTGGACGCCATGGATCACGTGAGCAGGTGGGCACACGACGGCACATTGACGCTTCAACCGGTCATGGAATCCGATCGGGACAATGTGGCATTGGCAGCGCTGTTCGAGCAGTTGTTGGACATTCGGCGTCAACACATGGCCACGGCCAATGATGATCAATAGAAACTCAGGCGAGCGACCAGTCAGCGCCACTCCGTAACACGCGCCGATACAGCGTGTCTCGCTCAACAGGACAAAGCCCTGCCTCTCGAATCGACCGGTGCAGGTCCTCCACGGTCGTTTCCTGATGCGTGCCGCACCCCTCGACTTTCGTGATGTCGTACCACACGACCGTACCGTCAATGTCATCCGCACCGCCCATCTGCAACATGAGCTGCGAGAGCGGCAGCGTCTGCATGATCCAAAATGCCTTCATGTGGGGGATGTTGTCGAGCATCAGGCGACCGATCGCCATCGTGCGCAGATTCTCCAGTCCACTAGGGCCGTACAGGCGTTCCAGAGCACTGTCATCGGGAATGAATGGAAGCGGAATGCAGGTCTGGTAGTACCCAAGGCGGCATGTCGACACGGTTGGCAGGCGATCACCGGTGTAGGCCTCGTCGGGGCCGGTCAGGACAACACCACCAGCGACGTCGATCCCCTGATCGCCGGCCCACTCCGTCAGCGCCTCGTCCTGCTGAGCGCGGAGGATGTCCATGTGCCGAATCCGCTCCAGCCGCCCCTCGATGTGCCCGTAGAGCATCGTCGCGTTCGAGTGAATTCCCAACTCATGCGCGATGCGGTGCACGTCCATCCATGCATCGCCGCTGATCTTCCCTTTGAAGGCCTCGTCGTGCACACGCTCGTCAAAGACCTCCGCGCCCCCTCCCGGGAGGGATCCGAGGCCGGCCTCCCGCAACTCATGGAGAACTGATCGGATACCGTCGGCGCCATCGCGGCCTCGCTTGGAGATGCGAGCCATGTGCACGATCTCAACGGCCGTAAAGGCCTTGATGTGCACGCCGGGTGCCTCTTCTGAAATCACGGACAACATGTCGGTGTAGAACGAAAACGGATGCCACGGATGCAGTCCACCTACAACATGCAGTTCGGTGGCGCCCGATTCCTTCGCGGCCCGCGCTTCAGCGCCGCCGTCGTCCAGTGTGTGCTCATAGGCGCCGTCCACCCCACGTTTGCGAGCGAAGGCGCAGAAGTGGCAAGAGAGCGCACAGACATTCGTGTAATTGAGGTGCCGATTGATGTTGTACCAGGCAACATCGCCGTGCAATCGTCGCCTTACGAGGTCGGCCAGACCACAGACGCCCCAGAGGTCGGGCGACGCATAGAGCGTCATTCCGTCGTCAATCGACAGGCGATCCCCCTGCAGGACCTTCTCTCGAATCGGGTCAAGCATCGGGTCGGTGATTGGCTTCGCGCCGCCCGTCGCCGCTGTGTGTTCAATCGTGGACATGGAGCCACTCATGGTATCTGGCAGCACTATCGGACATCGGGTCGTAGGACTCATAGGGGCTGCACGCCCCGGCATCGGTCTTTTGAGACGAGATGGGGGTCTCTGGCTGATTGAACTGAATCGCGTCAGAGTTCACGTCGATTGTCGGTGAGAGCCATGGAATCCACGTTCACGAATCCAACAGGACCATTCCCGTTTCCGGTGGCCACAGCCGCCGCCATAGAGACTCCGAAGCAGCATGTGCGCCGGCTTCGCGAGGAATCCAATCGCACAATCAGAGCGCTGGCGGCGCGACTGAATTGTCTCGGGTGGTTCGATGTGCCCTTTGACGGTCGCCGGGGCGGGCCCCGCGCCGCCTGAGAGGCCTTCTCAGAAGATCGGCATGGTCTCCTTCGCAGGCAGGCCCACCGCGGGTTCCACGTCAGAAAGTCGATCGACTCCTCCACCACGCGATGAAGCCCGTTGCTGATAGGCTCAGGCGATGGATGTCCAACCCATCGGCGTCGCCATTCTGGTGGGTGGTCAGAGTTCCAGAATGGGCCGGCCAAAGCACGACGTCCCGTGTGGCGACTTGACCATGGGTGAGTCCGCCGTGAGGTTGGGACGCCGGATCAGTCCCTTGATCGTCATCGCCGGTCCGGCAGGCACCATGCCTCCACACGATCACATCGCGGACACTCCTGAACATGCAGGCCGTGGGCCACTGGCTGGAATCGAAGCGGTTCTTCGTTCTGGCCTCGCACACCGATGGCTGATCCTGCCGTGCGACATGCCCGCCTTGCGTGTAGAGGACCTGCAGCGCCTCGTATCGTCGCCAGAGCCGGTGTGTGTCTTTGTGGATCCTCTCAGCGCCGATGGGGTCGGCCTCCTGCACCTCCCGGTCGCCGTTGACGGATCTATGGCCGACACCATTTCAGCCGCACTGGATGCACATTGTCACTCGGTCGGCCGGTGGCTCAGCAGCGTTCAGGCCGAAGCGGTGGCTTCGCCGCCTTTGGAGTCCATTCACAACGTCAACTCGCCGACCGACCTGCCCGGTGAGCTCGATGACGACCGTGGTTCACCCGACCGCTGATTCAACCCCTACTCACTCTACTCTCACTCAACCCCGGCACTCAACCCCGGACACCCACCAATCCAGTCCCGCCGCAACGCGACAATCGTTGTCACAAATGATGACGCGGTCGCGATCGATAGCCAAGTGGCTCCAGGAGTGACAGCTCGGCGCTTCAAGGAGCCCGGATCGCCTCCTTCGTAGCGCTCGGCGCTTACACCTGCGCAGACGGCGGTCGTCATCCTCTTCAGGACAATGGATTCACGCCGAGTTGTGGAATGCGCCTCTCGTCAGATC
>CAYQJN010000018.1:9276-25422 GCA_964417845.1 uncultured Isosphaeraceae bacterium | reverse complement strand
GTCAAGCGATGCGGGGCCGATCGGCGTCTACCGCCGGCGTCGGGGGCCGGCGGCGATCGCTGCCAGCAGGGCGAGCCCGCCGGGGCCCGGGATCAGCGGCAGCGTGGGCGGAATCGCCGAGTAGTCCTCGTTGAATCCGTTGTACCAGCCGGAAATGGACCCGTCGGTCATGTCGGTCTGCTCGACGCCCATGTACGCATCCGACCAGTCCGGGCCGTCGCCAAAGACTGTTCCGAGCGAGTGCGCCCAGTAGTAGTCAGGATTGCCCGCCGGGCTTCCCCACGCGAAGTTGTCAACAAAGATGCCGCTGCCCCAATCGGTCCAGGCATACATCAGCGACACCTCGTTCTCCAGCGCCAGGAGCATGTCGTGGACCGTGGCATCGCCATCCCACGAGTAACTGAATGCGTACACGCCGTAGTTGGTGGCGCTGAAGTCGATGACGGCGTAGGCCGTGTTGTCGCCTTCGCCAACGCTGGCGCTCACGTCGATCAGCAGGTCGGCGTGCGAGAAGGTAGTAGTAAGTGTGATGGTGGCGACGAACGAAACGATAGCGCGCATGGGCGCTCCTTTCCGGCCCGTGCATGGCGGGCCAGCAGGTTCAGGAGCGGGCAGGTCTTCCGGCTGTGATCCATGCGTCGGCTCTCTTCCCACTCGACGTTCGAGCAGTGATGTGGCCGACTCTTTCCACCACGCATGGTGACGGATCGTACGGCGGCGGCACCGCGGTGGACTGTCCGCCAGATGGGCGGAGTACCACACTTCCCTCTTCGCCTCCACATCCCGCACGCGCGGGGAGCGGAGGAACCTCGCTCCAGAAGGGCGATCCTATCGAATCATCCGTCCTGCGTCTCGTACTTCTTTCGATACTTGTCCCGCAGTTGCGTCTGCCGACTGCTGAGATCGACCGGTCGACCATCAATCCAGGCTCGGTCGATCTGCGTACGAATCTGCAACGGGTCACCGGTCGTCACGATGAGTGTGGCGGATTTGCCGGGCTCGAGGCTTCCGAGCCGATCGCCCACCCCAAGGATTTCGGCGGCGTCGAGGGTGATGGCGCGGAGGCCTTCCTCTGGCGTCAGTCCGTTGGCCACGGCCGTGGCGGCGTGGTGGGGGAGATTCCGGAGGTGTGCGGGGCGATCGCGCGGCGCGATGCAGAACCGGACCCCGGCATCGCGCAGGCGCGTCGGGAGTGTGTGCGGTTCGTTCGGATCTCGATTCCGGCTTCGCGGATAGCGATGCACGCCGCGCACGATGACGGGCACGTCTTCCTCGAGGAGCAGCGAGGCGACTTCGTCGGCTTCTTCACCGCCGAGGATGATCGGGTCGAGGCCGCGCTGCGCAGCCCAGGCGACGGCCGTCGCAATCTGGCCAGCCGTGGAAGCCTTGATGAGAACGGGTTGATCGCCGCTAATCGCCGGACGCATGGCTTCGTACCGACTGTCCGGGGGGAGCGATGCGTTGGCGTCTGCTGCGGCCAACCACGACTCTGCCTCGTCGAAGAACTGGTCAATCTCAACGAGCTGCTTCTCGCCGCTGCTGCCGCCGCGCCTTCCAAATCCACCTCGGTCGACGGATGGCCATTCAATGACCAGGGCCGCCGAGGGTGCGATGGCCAGATCCTCCCAGTCCCATCCGTCGAGTCGGATGAGCGCCGCCTGACCCGGGAGCCGGCCTCCGTCGGGGACACTGAGCGCGGTGAGGACGCCCGCCGAGCGGGACACGGGAATGAGATCGCTGTCAGGGTTGATCGCGACAACGGCTCGTGCCTCGGGCGTGAATGAGCCATGCTCATTGTGGTCGTGTGTGACGTCGACCATGCCGGTCTCGGTGAGGCCAAGTATGGAGTCCGCCGCAATCAGACCGGGGTACACGTGGCGACCTTCGAGATTGATGACGGTCGCGCCGTCGATCATCGGCTGGTCGCCGCGGCCCACCAGCGTGATGCGACCACGCTCGAAGGCCAGCCAGCCGTCTTCAAGTGCGGGCGCCGAGACGGGGTGGATTGTTCCGCCAACCAGCAGGACGGGGTTTGACTCCATGCGGGCGGGAATCTGCCGAGACTGCGCCCATGCCGAGGCGGTTGAGGCGAGGAGGGTGATACACATCGCGATCGACTTCACTGGCAGGACTCCCCATGCTGATGACCAGTTGGAATGCCACAACATCCGCGATGGTCGTCGTCCGGCGTGAGGTAGGGATTGGCCGCCCAGGCGGGCGCCTCATCCGGTGGCTCGGCATCGGCACGCGCGATTGCGGGCGGTTCACCGAGGCTCTCGTGCAGGACCAGTTGGACCAGCCGCGTGCGCTCGTCGGCATCGCGGCGAGCGAGGTCGGCGTCTTCTGATCGGTCGAAGTACTTCGTCCCGTCGATCCAGGTCTCCAGACAGAGGCTGTAGGAGTCAAGTGGATCCATGTTCCAGACCGCGAAGTCCGCGTCCTTGCCTGCTTCGAGTGATCCCGTCAGATGATCGATGCGCAATTGCTTTGCCGGATTGAGCGTGACAAACTGAAGGGCCTCGTGAGGGGCGAGTCCGCCGTAGCGAACGGCCTTGGCCGCTTCGTCGTTCATGCGGGTCGCCAGTTCACTGTCGTCGCTGTTGAATGAGACGAGCACACCTTGATCGTGCATGATCGCGCCGTTCCACGGAATGGCGTCCATGACTTCGACCTTGTAGGCCCACCAGTCACTGAAGGAACTGGCGCCCGCGCCGTGGCGGGCGATGTCATCGGCGACCTTGTACCCCTCCAGAATGTGTTGAAGGGTCCCGATCGTGACGTCGAACGCTTCGCAGGTTCGGAGCAGGGCAAGGATCTCATCCTGTCGATAGGAGTGGCAGTGAATCAGACGCTCGCCCGCCAGAATCTCTGCGAGCGTGTCCAGCTCGTAGTCGCGGCGGGGGGGGATCTCTGCGGCCTGCTGCTCAGGTGAAAGGGCATTCCACCGATCCCACCGGGAGGCGTAGTGCCTCGCGGCGGACAACCGATCGCGCATGAATGCCTCGACGCCCATGCGCGTGTCGGGATACCGTCCACTTGACCGTTTGACGTTCTCGCCAAGGGCAAACTTGATGCCCTTTGGGGCGCCCTCCACGGGGAATCCTCTGGCGGGATGGCCCCATCGCAGCTTCACGACACTGTTGCGCCCTCCGATCGGATTGGCCGATCCGTGAAGTTGATTCGCCGCGGTGAGTCCTCCGGCGAGCTGCCGATACCAGTTCATGTCATCGGCAGCGACGACATCGGAGATACCGACTTCTGCCGTGCAGGCTTCATTGAACTCATTGACGCCTCCATCGATGCCGGTGTGGCTGTGGCAGTCAATCAGTCCTGGCGTGATGTGCATTCCGGTCGCGTCGATGCGCGGCAGCTCGTGTTCAGGCGCTTCGGCCATCGTGCCCGCATAGGCGACTTGCCCATCCTGCACCAGAAGACATCCGTCTTCGATGATGCCTGCGTCCGCCGCCGTCCAGAGCGTCGCATGCTCGAAGCAGACGTCGGTTGGCGTGGGTGGCGTGAGGCGTCCGCGGGCGCCGAGTGGAAACGTGATGTCATCTGGAATGCCGGTCCAGCGGACGCTCGGCGCGTCGTCTTCGGGCGTGTCCGACGATCCCTCGCTGGGCGTATCGCGTGAGATCGTGAAGGCGGCATCGCCCATGGGGCTGGTCGCCGTGCCCGTGGCGTCGTTGCCATCGACTTTGGCCAGAATGCGGTATCCCCCGACGTCGGTCGCATCGCCTTGAAACTCCAGCGTGCCACTCGAGTCGTCATAGGTTCCCTGCTCAAGCGGCATCTCCTGCTCCATCAGCCGGAGAACGCCCGAAAGTGCGCCATCGTCGCTGCGTTCAATCGTCATCTCGATCGGCGGCTCAAAGTCGGCGCCAAGCTCGATGGATCCATGCCAGACACCAGCGATGGGATCGACGGGCTCATCGGAATGCGCGACCTCTTCGGGAGTCTCTGTGTCGTCAGCACGGTCGTCCGGATCCGAGGCTTCGGTCAACGTGATCCGCAGCGGGAAGCTCGTGCCATCTGGCAGGACGCCGCGACCGATGATCTCGTCCTGGCGAATGACGCCAGCGAGGCGAATCCAGTCTTCGTGGCCGAGCAGCCGACCATCAACCGAGGCGGTCAGTCGGTGCCCGGTCATACTGACCTTCTTCACTTTCGCCTTGGTGTCATCCGCGAGCGTGAGGGTCATCTTCCCGGCCGCGGAGTCCACGGTGGCCTGCGCGGTGGCGTCCCCCAATGTCAGTTGGCCGGTGCCCGAAATGGCGGCGATCGGTTCGGATTCGTGATCGGTCCGGAATCCGGACACCCACGTTTCATCAATGGTCGTTCCCTCTTCAAAGAGACTCCCGTCACAGACGATGAAGTGGGCGGCCATCCCCGGTTCGAGTCGGCCGACCTGATGGTCGATGCCGAGAAGGGTCGCAGGAGACGTTGTCAACTGGGCCAGCGCGGAGTCGGCGGGGAGCCCTGCCTGCACACACCGGCGAAGTGCGGCGACCACATCCCTGGGGTGGCTGAGATCCCCGGTCGTCACGCAGGTCGAGACGCCGGCATCCTGCAGGCGCCTCAGATTCGTCGGGGCCTGCTCCCACTCCTGCAGCGTCTCCAGTGGGACTCTGATCGCGGCGTCAATCGATGTGAGTTCCGGTCGATCAGGGAAGTCGAGGGGGACGATGACGGGGCAGCCAGAGGACACGATGCCAGGCAGGTCGCGGTATTCATCGCCACTTCCAAGCAATATGAGGTTGACGTCCAGCTCCTCCGCGAGTGCGGCGGCTCGCATGGATTCCTTGACGGAGCGTGCGCTCACCATGAGTCGCTGATCACCTTGTGTCAGGGCGTGGAGCGCGGCCAGATCATCGTGGCGTGATGGAGGCTCGAGGTTGTTGCGATCGGCGGCGGCGATCGCGGTCTGATACCACCGTGCATCACTCAGCGTCTGCCTGAGCAGGGCCATGGAGCCCATGAGTGATCCTGGGCCATCGCCGCTGCCCCAGCCACCCCGCTCGAAGGCCGCGGCCATGGCTGGCTGCCCTGAGTAGGTGATCAGGTCCGCATCGTCGGTGGCGGTTGTGGACATGGTGCCCGTGCCACGAAGAATGCCATTCTCCGGGTAGATGGCGACGACGCCGTAGCCGCCGGCGCGATACCGCGTTCGATCATTCGCCGACAAGGTGTGCCCCGATGCGCCCAGATTGACTTCGGGACGGATGCGGGCATTCCAGTGAGCGGAGGGGCCGCCAGTCGTTTCCACTTCGATACTGGCCGCGGGCTCGATGAATGCTGGATAGATCACCTGGCCGTCCATGGGCCACAACTGCGCGTCGGCCGGGACATCGACCTCTCTGCCGACTGCTTCGATCACGCCGTTTCGGATGACCAGCGTCGCGTCTTCGATGCTGGTGCCTGGCTCGGTAACGATCGTCGCGCCAGTCAGCGCGTGACAACGGTTCGCGTGCGAGAACGGACCATTGGCCCGAGGGCCGGGGTCATCTGGCGGGGCGGCGAGTGTCGCCACGGAGGTGGCGAGCAGCAGCAGAGCATGGGCGTGCATGGAGTGTCTCCTGCGCCGCCTCCCTTCCACACTGGGCGGCGCGTCGTCGGAGTCTACTTGCAAACGACCGTTGAGTCTCTCAGGCGGCTTCGCGGCGAGGCTCGGTTGGCAATTCCAGCGCTCGGGCCACCATTCCCCACGGAATCCAGCACCAATACCGCTCGCCCTGAAGCCGGACGAAGCAGTTCTCGGCGGTTCGACCCTTGTAGAGACCTCGACGTCCATCATGAAGGGTGAGCAGGTACATGGGCGGTCTCCGGTGGTCGAGGTGCGGGGGGACCTCGAGGGTGCAGGGGTGGCCACGGTGTTGGTCGACCGACCGACGCCGCGAGTTCACTCCGACTACGGACTTTGCCTCAGGTTGTTTGACGCATTCAGCGCTGAAAGGGATAAATCGATCCGAGGCCGAGGAGATCGGTGAGGTCCTGAAGCGCATCGCGGCTGGTGGTGAGCAGGTGGGGGTCGGCCAGTTCCGGGGGGAGCAGGGTTTCCGGATACCACCGGGTGACCCACTTCGAGAGGCGATCATGGAGCGTCGCAGACCATCGCACGCCCACGTGCACGGACTCCAGTTCGGCACCCGTGAGGGGAACCCGCAGTCGCAGGCACGCCGGACCGCCTCCGTTTCGCATCGACTCACGGACATCAATGAAGTTTGCGGCGGCGATGGGCGTGTCAGTTTCGACCCAGTCATCGATGACACGGCGGGTGGGTGGATGGGCTCCCGCCTCCATGGGTGCGACCAATTCGAGGCCGCGCGGCGTCTCGAGAAGTTGCGAATTGAAGAGGTACGTCTGCACCGCTTCTTCGACGGTGAGCGCGTCATACGTCACGACCAGTGGTGTGAAGTCCGCCCCGAGCCTCCGGCGAAGTTCCTCCAGCGTTGCGGGCGTATCCACGAACGCGGCTTCGTGCACCAGCAGTGTGTTGGCCGTTCCGACGGAGATCACATCGTTGTGGAAGACGCCTGCGTCAATGACGTCCGGGTGCTGCTGCACATGCAGATCATGCTGAACGCCGTGCAGGCGTGCGATGGCCTTCGACGCCTCTGCAGTCTGTCGTGCGGGAAACCTCTTCGGGGCCGGGGCGTGATCGTCCCGAGCGACTCGTCCGTAGACGAAGAGGTGCACGACGCCCTCCGGTGACCACAGCCGGGTGTGATTGGCGGCGCCCTCATCCCCGTACTGATCGGCACCCGGGAGCGCTGGATGAATGGCGAAGGTGTTCCTGTCCGGGAAGATGGCTCGGAGAAGGTTCGCCGTCTGAGTTGGTTCGATGGCGCGGTGAAACTTCGATCGGAGGTTGGCGGGCGTCAGGTGGACACGGCCGTCACTCGTATCGACAGATGGTGAGACCGTCGCCGCATTGGCCGCCCACATGGCCGAACCGCTGCATGCCTGCGCCAGCAGGAGGGGATCTTCACGGTGCGCTTCGGCCAGAATCGCCTCATCGCTTCCGTGAAAGCCAACCAGTCGAAGCGCGTTGATGTCGGGGCGATGGTGCGGTGGCAGCACGGCCTGCTCGACGCCGAGCCCTGCGACGAAGGCCATCTTCTCCAGTCCCTGCAACGCTGCCTGCCTGGGATGACTTTCATCACCACGATTGGAAGTGGACGCGACGTTGCCGGCAGACAGCCCTGCGTAGTTGTGCGTGGGCCCGACCAGACCGTCCAGTTGGAGTTCAGTCAGGCACATGCGGGTGTCCGTGTCAGGGTCGACCAGGGCACGCCTGCCTCATCAAGCAGTTCGCGAGAAGTGCTGAAACTCTCTTCCCAGTGCTCGTCGCCTTCGGCTGGCACCCACGAAACCACCCGGTCGATGCCTGCCTGAATGATGGCCAGTGTGCAGGTGTTGCATGGAAAGAACGTCGTGTAGATCGTCGATCCAACGCACGAGACGCCGTGGCGAGCGCACTGCACGATCGCATTGACCTCGGCATGGCAGATCAAGTCATACTTGGTGGGTCGTTCCAATCGATCGGGACGATCAGCGACCCCTGATGGAAGTCCGTTGTATCCCGTCGCGCAGATGCGCCGATCTTCGGTCACGATGATTGCCCCGACGCCGCGTGAGGGATCCTTCGACCAGCCGGCGATGTGATCGGCCAGCTCAAGGAAGCGTCGGTCCCAGCGTGTTGAAGCACCCTCATCAGACATGCAGGAATGGTATCGCCACGCGCCCGCGCGGCGTGGCCGCCGGTAGCATCTGATCACGATGGTCCTGTTCACGATCTCGTTTCTTGCCTACACCCTGCTCGTGGTCGGCGTTGGCCTCTGGACTTCGCGGCGAGCGGCTTCAAGCGACGAGGAGTATTTCCTGGCTGGACGGTCGCTCGGCCCCTGGGTGGCGGCGCTTTCGGCCTCCGCCTCCAGTGAGTCCGGGTGGGTCACGATGGGGCTGGTCGGCTGGGCGTTCGCCAGTGGCGTGCAGGCCTTCTGGATTCTCCCCGGGTCGCTGGTGGGGTTTGCAGTCAACTGGTTCATCATCGCGGGGCGCCTCCGCGAAGGCGCGTCGGCCAGCGGCGCCGTCACACTTCCGGACTACCTCGCCAGGCGCTTTGGGGAGCGTACGCCCGTGCTCCGCGTCATGAGCGTCGTGGTCATTCTGGTGGCGATGCTGTTGTACTGCGCGGCGCAGTTCGCGGCAGCGGGAAAGGCCTTTGATGTGGCCTTTGAGTCCGTTGGATATCAGGGTGGTGTCCTGATCGGTGCGGGGATCGTGCTGGTGTATGTCACGCTCGGCGGCTTCCGTGCGGCGTGCTGGACTGACCTGCTGCAAGGCCTCCTGATGGTCGGAGTGCTGGTGTTCTTCCCCCTGTGGTTGCTCCTGACCGGTCAGGGAGTTGGTGGATACCGCGATGCACTTCTGACGCACGATCCCGAGTTAGTGTCGTTCTGGCCGTCAATGACCGGCAGTGTGTTGATCGGATTTCTCCTTGGGTCGGGCGCGCTCGGTATCAACTTCGGATACATGGGGCAGCCTCACGTGCTGGTTCGCTTCATGGCAATGCGATCAACTCGCGACGCCATCATCGGCGGGTTCATCTCGATCACCTGGGCGGCACTGGTGCTCTCGGGCGCCGTTGCCATCGGCATCATGGTGCGGGCCATGGCGCTTGACGGCACGGCGTGGGCGGCCGCGATGCAGACCAGTGGTGATGGAGAGTATGCGCTGGTCGCAGCCGCGATGCACCTGGCGCCCCCTGCGGTGGCGGGACTGGTTCTGGCAGCGATCCTCGCTGCAATCTGCTCGACGGCGGACAGTCAATTGGTCGTGGCCTCGTCTGCGTGGGCCAACGATCTCTGGTCCAGGCTGTTTGCCAGGCGAGCATCGCGGAATCACACGATGGCCAACCGGCTCAGCGTCCTCATACTGGGCGCGGTGGCGGTGTGTCTGGTGATCGATCAGGAGGTCAAGGTCTACGAGTATGTGCTGACGTATGGCTGGGCCATTCTTGGTGCGTCATTCGGGCCGCAGGTGCTGCTGGCGGTGCTCTGGCGACGTGCCACGTGGGCTGGGTGCGTGACTGGCATGGCGACGGGGTTTCTGGTGGCGCTCCTGTGGAAACTCGTGATGAACAATCAGATCACCTGGGGAGGAGAGACCGTCGAGGTGTACAACCTCTCACTCGCATTCTGCCTGGCGATGGTCGCCAACGTCGCGGTGTCCCTCGTATCATCGCGGCTGCCATGAGTGACTTTCTAAACGTCGAACTGGTGATGGTGAGCGGTCCCGAGGGGTTTCCCGGGTTTCAGGGTGACGGCGGCGCAGGCGGCGTGACGCTTGGACGAGGAAGCGACTCGGAGATCAGACTTGAAGATCCAAGTGTGTCGCGATCGCACGCCACACTCTCGCTGCTTGAAGGTGGCGTGCATGTGCGCGACCTCGGAAGCCGAGGTGGCACATCGGTCAACATGATGCGGCTGGATCAGGACGAGTCGGTCCGATTGCACGACCGCGACATCCTGCTGCTTGGTCCGTGGAAGTTGCTGGTGCGCATTCCCGACGACCAACCGCCTCCGCCCGCAGATTCCGGAACAGGTCAGGCACCGCCCGCGACCGATGCCGCACCGACTCCGCCCGCCAGCCGGGGCGATCCGCTGTACGCCACGCGAGCGAGCATTTTTCTCAAACTCAAGGCCGATGGCACGCACGATCGTGAACTCGGATGGTCGGAGTTTGCCGATAAGTACGCCCGCGTCATCGCCGGCTTTGCGCGGAATGCAGGCTTGCCTGCGCAGGAAGCGGACGATGTGCTGCAAGACGTACTTCTTGGGTTCTTCAAGGTCTCAGGCAAGTTCGAGTACGACCCGAACAAGGGGCGATTTCGTGGGTATCTCAAACGCGTGACGCTCAATGCGATCCGGGCTCGCCATCGCCGCAAACGACCGACGACCGGATTCGACGACTCGGTCGATCCGCCGGTCGAGAGCGATCTGGACGCGTCGTGGGATCGTCAGTGGACTGAACAACTTCTGCAGCGGGCGATGGGCGAAGCCAAACTCGAAGTCGAAGAACGCACATGGAAAGCGTTTGAGTTGTATGGCGTACGGGGTGTGCCTGCGGAGGAAGTCGCGAAGGAAACAGACATGACGCCCGCCGCGATTCGGCATGCCAAGATGCGATTGACCCGCCGTGTGCGTGAAATCGTAGACCGATTGCGGGACGCGGAAGGGTAGGAGCGGCGGAGGGATCTTCAGGTTCAGGTATCCACGCCGGAGGCAGCATCCGCCTCGAGTGGTCGCGGTGGTCGCAGTTGCGCGAGGATGATTCCCAGGAGCATCGTCAGGCATCCGAGGAGTTGGATGGGGGTGAGCGCTTCGGCGAGGAAGGCCCAGCCCGCCAGTGCGCCGAAGACAGCTTCCATGGCGAGCAGGACGGCGGCATGGGCGGGCGGCGCATCCTGCTGCGCCACGATCTGAATGAGAAAGGCGGCGCCAACGGCGAGGACGCCGCTGTAGAGAAACTCCGGCCAGATGAGCAGCACCTCGCTGATCCCCGGGTGTTCCCAGGGGATGGCCACGATCAGGGTGAGCACCCCTGCAAACGTCGTCTGGAAAAGGGCGATCCGAACCGGGTCGCACCGAACTGCAAGCCACCCGAGGATGAGGAATTGGGCTGCCCAGGCGGCGGCGCCAGCCAGCACCAGCGCATCGCCAGGGTTGAGCACCGGTTGTCCCTGGACACTCAGGAGGTAGAGGCCACCGGTGGCGATCAGAATGGCCGCCCACGTGGTCCATCGCACGAAGTACCCGATGAACAGTCCGATGAGGGGTACGAAGAGCACATACAGACCAGTGATGAATCCAGCGATCCCCGCCGTGGTGTAGACGAGCCCCGCCTGTTGCAGGACCGCGCCGAATGTCATGGCCAGACCGGCGCCGCAGAGTCCGAGCAGCAGTGGTCCGCGAGCGACGGGTCGGGGATTGGCGGGCGCCAGGCGTGCGGCGAGCGGAAGAAGCGGCAGCATGGAAGCGGCGCCGATCAGGAGTCGGACGCCCGTAAATGTCAACGGCCCGCACACGTCCATCGCGGTCCGCTGGATGACGAACCCGACACCCCAGATGATGGCGACCAGCATGAGGAGCGCGTCGGCTCGAAGGACCCGCATGGGTCGGGAGCGTATCAGGTGCCATTGTCGGATGGCTGACGTCAGCCGCGCCAACCCTCTACTCTCCACGCCATGCCGCCACTCGAACTTGCCGTGATCGCGCTCCCGGGATGGGAGCTGGTGGTCCTGATTGGGGTCGGCATCGTGGCTGGACTGCTCGGTGGGCTGCTCGGAATCGGCGGTGGGGTGGTGATGATTCCGTCAATCTCGCTG
The DNA here is from genome assembly GCA_964417845.1 of uncultured Isosphaeraceae bacterium. Classification (GTDB taxonomy): domain Bacteria; phylum Planctomycetota; class Phycisphaerae; order Phycisphaerales; family SM1A02; genus UBA12567. Next base: position 14,033 of record CAYQJN010000018.1, on the reverse strand, counting down.
CTTCTCGGTCGAGATATCCATCTGGCGCAGGCAGCGTCCATGAATGTCGTGCTGTTCGTGGCGGCGCCTGCCGCCATCCGCCACTTCAAGGCAGGCGCGGTGCGCCGCGATGTGGTCGTGCGCATCCTCCCGCTGGCGCTGGTGGGCGTCCTGTGCGGCGTGACGGCGAGTATCTGGATTCCAAACGCGGACTTGTCGCTGATCTTCGGTTTGTTCCTGCTGTATGTCCTCTATGAGAACATCAGGCGTCTGGTGGGCGACAAGGCTGGGCGCGGTGAGTCCAGCAGGCCGCCGGCGGTGACCTGGGTTCGGGGTGGCGGGGTTGGGGCCAGCGCGGGCTTCGGTGCAGGCCTTCTCGGGATCGGCGGTGGTCTCATCACCGTGCCGCTGACGCAGCTCCTGTGTCGCTGCCCGCTCCGGGAGTGCATCGCGTGTTCATCGACCGTGATGTGTGTGACGAGTGTGGTCGCGGCGATCTACAAGGATGTCACGTTGTCGAGTGTCCCGGGAATCGGTGATGACGTGTTCTGGTACACCCCGCTGTTCATATCCGTGTGGCTGATCCCCACCTGCCTGATCGGGAGTTGGTTCGGGGCGCGCCTGACCCATGTGCTTCCGCTGCGGCTGGTGAGGATGGTGTTCATCCTGCTCGTGGCTGTCTCAGCGTCCAAGATGCTGATCCCGTAGGGGCAATTCAAGATCGATGATCAGCGGGAGGTGATCCGAAGCGCGCTCGGCATCGGTGCGAACCAGCCGCATGGCGGCGAGGGCCGACTCGGGCAGGTCGAGCGTGTCGAACACGAGCGCATCGTGCACGGCCAGATTGGGGGAGCACATCACAAAGTCAAGCCTGCCGGGGGCGTATCGATTTCCTCGCTCTTGCCATGTCTGCAGACCCGAGCCATCAGGCTGCAGCGGACTGGTGATCAGCAGGTCGCCGTCGATCGCCGGGTCTGCCAGTAAGGCGGCGGCGTTTTCAGTCAGAAGTTCCAGCGGCAATCTGCTCCCGACCAGATTGAGATCACCACCAATCACTAGGGCGTCGAAGTCTGTGTCGGTGGACGCGTGCATGATGGCTCTGCGAATAGCGAGCACTTCCCCGATGCGCTGAAGGTCTTCCGGCCCTTCGGCGCTTCCGCAGCACTTAAGATGCGTCGAACAGGCGAGCATCGTGCCGATCTCGGGAGTGGTGATTGCCAGCGCCGCAACGCGCACGCGGCCCGCGGGCTCGCCGCGGCGCTTCACCGACACGAGTGCGGGGACCTCCTCGGCGGGCAGGCGAGTGGCAATGGCGCTCCGCAGCGTGCCAGCGATCGGCCCCAATGAGAGCGTCCAGGTCGCCTGCGGCATCGCAGACTGGAGGACGCTGAGGAGGTCTTCATGCCGCTGGTCGGACTCCACCTCCTGAATCAACAGGATGTGGGGCTGCATGGCTGCCAGAAGTCGCTGCACGACGCGGCGCTCCTTGATGAGGTTTCCGAACTTGAGATTCCAGCTGACCACCCTTGTGCGCTCGCCGGGGGACGCCAGAGGACCATCCGTGGCAGGTTGCGGATCGACGGCGCCCTGTCCAACAGGTGTTCGCCCGGCGATCGGCGCCTGGTCACCCTGTTTCAGCGACCAGCCGATCCACTCGGCTGCCCGGGCCTCAGAGCCGGGCAGCGTGCGGGGCATGCGGAGTTCGAACTCGTTGCTCGCTGTAGTTGGTGCGAAGGCCAGTCCAAGGTCATCCCAGGTGCCCACGGCCCGACCATGCTGCCGAATCTCCACGCCCCCGCTGTTCGGGCTGAAGTGGAGGGCGACATCAACGCCCGGGAGAGCGCCAACGTGCTGGCCAGTCCTGGACTCATCGTCCCAATCGAGCGCGATGACGAGTGGGTCATCGAGCGCCTGCAGGTTGACTGGCGGTCCGTCCAGTTGAATTCGCAGGTACGTGAAGTCATTCGACGCGACGGCCGAGAACGGCGGATGGTGGGGATGCGTCGTCCAATCGCCAAACTGTCCGTCCAGGACGATGGGGGAGGCTACGGCGATGAGCGGGAAGAGGGTGTGCAGCATGTTCAGAGGCTACTGCGTGCCTTGTGGTATCGTGGCGACACCATGCCACGAACGCATGAGCAATCTGACGGGGATACGAGTGGACTGATGCTTCGGGTGCTCGGCCAGCGATCGGCTCCTGACGATGGAGACGAGGCGGCGGCGTTGCCGCGTGGCATCCATGTTGGCGGTCAGGGCGTGACGATCGGACGGAGCGGGGCATGTGAGTTTGTTCTTGATCACCCCTGGGTGTCTCGGCGGCACGCTCGCCTGGAGCGGAAGGCTGGTGTCTGGACGTGCGAAGACCTCGGAAGCAGGTCCGGTACGCGGATCGACACAGTCTTGCTGCATGGTGGAGAAGTCGCCTCACTCTGGGACGGTTCGATGATTGAAATCGGACCATGGACCATTGAAGTGGATGGTGCTGGCGCTCCATCGGACGGTGTCGAAGACGAGCACGTTGGTGGCGCCAGTGAGACCCGGGTGACGCTGCTGCAGCACATTCGGGACAGCAGCACAGGCGTTCGAAATGCTGCATGGGAACGCTTCACCGAGCACTATGGCCGAATCGTGGAGGGATACGCCCGGGGCATGGGGCTCCGGGGTCAGGACCTTGACGACATCACTCAGGAGGTCTTCCTCAGTCTGCACACCATCGGGCGAGACTTTGAGTATGACCGTCGGCGGGGTCGGTTCCGCGGATACCTGCATGTGATCACCCGGAACGCGGTTCGTACGCGGCTGCGGCGGCAGCACGAGCAGATCAGTCCACTCATGGACCATGAATCGGCCGCGGAGGCCCCCGACACAGCGTGGGACCGGGAGTGGGCCGAAGGCATGGTGGTGCGCGGTCTCGGCGTTCTGCAGCGATCGATGCGCCCGGATCACTATGACGCATTTGAGCGGTACGGTCGGCGTGGCGAAGCGGTCGGTGACGTTGCTGAATCGCTCGGGATGACTCCGGAGCAGGTGCGTCAGATCAAGTCGCGTGGACTGCGATCGCTTCGGCGGATCGTGCACCGACTCGAGCGAGACGGGGAATGATCGCCGCCGCTCCACGGGGACTATGATCGCCGCGTGAACGACCCCCGGGATGGCCAGTCTGGAGATCCGACGCGGGATATGCCCGCGCGTCCGACCGATGGTCCGCCGACCACCGCAGAGCGATTGGCGGCAATGCCCGAGCGGGTCGGCCCCTTCAAACTGACGGGCCTGATTGGATACGGCGGCATGGGCGTGGTGTACCGCGCCCGACAGGATCAACCCGTCCGCGATGTGGCCGTCAAGGTGCTGCGTCATGATTGCGCTGATCCGATTCGTATTCGGCGGCTGACCAAGGAAGCAGAAGTGCTGGGACAGTTGCAGCATCCCGCGATTGCGCAGGTCTTTGACGCCGGGACGTGGGATGTCGGTCTTGGGGCGCAGCCCTACCTGGCGATGGAGTGCATCGACGGCGTGCCGCTCCTGGAGTTTGCCAATGCTGCCAAGTTGAACACGCAGGGGCGAATTGAGTTGATCGTCGAGATTTGTGGCGCGGTGCAGCACGCCCATGATCGAGGCATCATCCACCGAGACCTCAAGCCGAGCAACATTCTGGTGACGCCGCAGGGCCATCCGAAGGTGCTCGACTTCGGTGTGGCCGGGATGGTGGATGAGTCGGGGGGGATGCATCACACGCTGACGGCGTCAGGGACGGTCGTCGGCACGACGGCGTACATGAGCCCTGAGCAGGCGGTCGGCGATGTCGATCGCACCGACGGTCGATCCGATGTGTATGCGTTGGGCGTCATGCTCTACGAATTGCTCACCGGGCGGCCGCCAATTGACTTGAGCGGGTTGACTGTCGCTGCGCAGATCTCCAGGATTCAGGAGATGCAGATTAGGCCGCTGGACGCTATCGACAGCAGACTCGGTGGTGACCTGCGGATCGTGGTGGAGAAGGCATTGGCGAAGGAGCCTTCGCAGCGGTACGTCACGCCCGCCGAGTTCGCGGCAGATCTTCGTGCGGTACTCGCACTCGAGCCGATCCAGGCGCGACCTCCGAGTTGGCTGTATCGCACGGGGCGATTCGCGAGACGACACCAGACCCTCGTCGTGGCGTCGAGCATCGTCGTGGTCGTCCTTTTGGCAGGAACCGCGATCTCCGTCTGGCAGGCCATTCTGGCTACGGCTGCAGAGCGTGATTCGGCTCGCCGACTGGAGCAGGTCAAGGCGGTGGCGACTTCGCTGATTGTGGATCTGGAGGATCGCATTGGTGATCTGGAGGGCGCGACGTCGTTACATGCCTTCACGGTGCAGACGGGATTGACATGCCTGGCCGAAATCGAGGCCGAGGGGGCCAGCGGTCCGGAGGTTCGGCGCGATGTCGCGATGGCGTACGGCCGCATCGGCGATGTCCAGGGGCATCCGTCAAGGAACAACCTCGGCAGGACCGAGGAGGCGATTCGGTCATACACCACCGGACTGGGCCTGCTCGACGACGAGGACGTGACGCATCGCTCGCTGGCATCCTCCCTGGTGCGACGGCGTGCCGATGTGCTGGTGGCCATGGGGCGCCTTGAAGAGGCGTCGGTGGATCTCCGTGCGGCCAGAGACCTGGTACCGGACACTGATGTGCTCGGTCTGACGGAGTGGTCGATCTCGCACGCGCTCCGGGAGGGGGGGGGGGGGGGGGGGGGGCGGCCCCCCGGCCCGAGCCGCGGGGCGGGCGGCGCCCCCCC
>CAYQJN010000018.1:0-9266 GCA_964417845.1 uncultured Isosphaeraceae bacterium | reverse complement strand
GCACGGGCTGCGGTTGCGGGCGGCTGGGGGGGCGGATGACACCGTACTCAGCGCGTGGCGTGAGGCGATTGATCTGGCGGCCAACCTGCCGCCGTCAGAGGGGGCCACGGCGGCCCGCGTGCACCGCCGGTTGGGAGAGGCGCTGCTGCAAATGGGGGATGCCACCGCAGCGCTCGCGGAACTGAGCGATAGTTCGGATCGCTGGAACGAGTTGGCCCAGTCGCCGACGTGGAAGCAACAGGCACGAACGGAGCAGAGTCGTCTGGATTTGCTGCAGGGTCAGGCGCTCATCATGCTCGGGCGATCGGGTGAGGCCGTGCCGCTGCTGAAGAGGCGTGCCGATCGGGCTCGTGGACGCATGTGGAATGACCCCGAAAACGAGCGGGCGATCCTTGATCTCTGTGAGGCACTGACGGAATTGGGGGAGGCCGTGGTGGCGTCAGAAGGCGAGGTGGAGCGGGCCATGCCTCTGGTTCGAGAAGCTGTTGATCTGGCAACCTCGCTCGCGGCGCGTTCACAGACCATCGGCCCCTGGGCCTCCTGGATGCGCAGTCTTGCGGCGATGGCGGATGGGTATCGTCAGGCGGGCATGTATGAGGAGGCATTTGAATCACTGGACCGGTTGGATGAGGTCGTCGCGCTGGGCACGCCGCGGCTGGGTGAAGGGACCTTCGACTGGGAGCGGACCGAGGCCATGCTCACGCGGGCGGAATTGATGCGGCACCAGCGGATTGATCGGCAGGCGGCCCTGGCGGCCGCAATTGAGGGGGTGGCCCTCCTTCAGGAGTCTGAGTTCGGCGGTCGCAGCCGACATGAGGTTCGCCAGGCCCTGGCATCAGGGTGGCTCGGTGTGCTGCGGTTGCAGATGGCGATGGGGCAGACCGATGAGGCCGTCACGTCTGGGCAGGAGGCGGTGGCGGCTGCCTCGCAGGTCCTGGCTGCAGATCCCTCGAATGTCATGCTTCAGCGAGCGATGGCGCAGGCCAATCGGTATCTCGGTGATGCATTGTCTCGAGTGGGGCAGCTCGACGCCGGTCTGGCGGAGGTTGCCACAGGAGTGGCGCATCTTCAGGAGGCAGTCAGGATCGATCCGGAGAGCGATGTGCTTCGAAGGAGTCTGGCTGCTTCGCACTACCGGCGGGGAATGATGCTTCGGCGGGCTGAGCGACTGGACGAGGCGTTGGCGTGCTTTCTACTCGCCGCCGAAATCGACGAGGAAAGACTGTCGATCAATCGCGATAACAGACTGGCCGTGGCCGATGTGTCAATCGATCTGGCAAAGGTCGCGGCCTGTCAGGTGGAACTTGGCCGGATCGAGGAGAGTCTGGCGGCAAGCCAGCGGGCCGTCGATCTGGCGGAGGCGTCGTTGGCGCACGCGCCACATGCGGTGGGGCGTCAGCGGGGTTGAGGGATTAACACCCTGCGGCTGGCTGGGATGATCAGCCTGCGGCTGCTCGATAGCCTTGAGGAGGCGGGAAGGGAGCCTGCCAGGTCGGAGTTGTGCAGGAGACTGGGAGACCAGATCGCCACCTGGCGGGCTGCCACGCCAGCGAATGTGCCACTCCGGCAGATCGAGGCCTCGCTGGCCATTCACCGGGCGAAGTGGATGCTCTCTCAGCAAGGCCGCGGTGCGGAGGCGGTGCGGCATCTGGATCTGGCGGAATCACTGCTGGAGGCCATTCTGGAGCAGGGCGCGGGGGGCGCCCCTGAGCAGCACGGCCTGCAATTCATTGCGAAGTTACGGGCGCAGGCGATGGCCCAATCCGCGGACCCGGCTGAGCACCCTGACGCCCCGCCGCCCGGGGACCACTGAGGCGCGCTGTTTTTGTGCGTCAATTGTGGGTTTCTCTGTCACAGATTCCCGTGAGGCGCGTACTCTGGGCGATGCGTGCCCATGGCATGCACCCACCGAGCCCTTGTTGGGGGCCCTTTGTGGGCAGAGGGTTGATGGGGGTAGCAGTCACCTGAGACGGTGGCAGCTGGGGTTCCGCACCAGCGGGGCACATCCGGGATTGGAGCCTTACTCCGGGGGTCTGGGTCTGGCGTGATCTCGTCAGGGCCAGCGCCGGGCTCCTGATCGCCCATTCCCGGGCATATGACCTGGGGGCATGCCGGGCGGGGGAGTTGAATTCGGGGGCGCCTTCCGGGGGCGCTCTTCGGGGTTTCCGGTCGGGGTTTTCGGGGGCCGTATCCGGGGACGGATACGCCAACCGGGCTGCGGGCTGGCCGCCGCCCCGTTGGCGTGGCCCTGTAGGGTGTCAAACTGCGTCGGCGCCCCTTCGGTATGGGCACTTGCACGCAGTACCGGCGGCTCCGTCGATATCCTCGCCAGGGTGTGGTGCCGATGCGGTCCGTGTGGACCCTCGGCGCACCCATGGAGGCAGGGCGCGGCTGTGGACGGCTTCACCATTCTGACGATTGTGGTGGGATTCACGGCGATCGCGGCGTGGGCCAACGAGCGGTTTGTCCGACTTCCGAGCGCCATCGGCGTCATGCTGGCGGGCGTCGCAGTGTCGGTTGGAATCATCGCGGCCAGTCAGGTCGGGTGGGTCGATGACGAGGCGGCCGTAGAACTGGTCCAATCGCTCCACTTCGACACACTGCTGTTGGCCGGGCATGGATCGGGAACCGCGGGGCAGGGCATCTTGCTCGGGATCCTCCTCTTTGCCGCGGCGCTGCAGATCGAACCGGCAAGTGTGTCCCGGCGCATCGGACTGATCATCTGGCTTGCGACGATTGGCGTCGTATTGACGGCGATCGGCACGGCGTTCGGATACCAATGGCTCCTGACGCTGGGTGGTTATGACGTGCAGATTGAGCACCTGCTGCTCTTTGGCGTGATTCTGGCACCAACCGATCCGGTCGCCGCCCTCTCCCTCCTTCGCCGTACGTCAGCGCCGGTCAAAGTGCGTGAAGTGATTACCGGCGAGTCGCTGTTCAATGACGGCGCGTCGATCATCCTCTTCCTGTTTCTTGTGGCATTCATCACAGGGAACTCATCGACGCCACTGGAGGGGCACTGGCTACTTGGCTTTGCGTTGGAGTCCGTGGGCGGCATTGTGGTGGGAATCGTGCTCGGACTCATCGGGAGTGCATTCATCGGATCGGCGCGGGGTGCCTCGGTCATCGTGCTGGTCAGTCTCTCATTGGTCCTTCTGGTTGGCGTGCTGGCGCCCCAGCTGTATCTCTCCTGCCCTGTGACTTGTGCTGTCGCAGGGCTCGTGCTGGGACGGTCCAAGGCGCTCTCGAGGCCGGACGGGCGGCTGGCCATCGGATTCTGGGGTCTGGTGGAGCAGGCGCTGACCGCCATGTTGTTCCTGATGATCGGCCTTGAATTGTTGGCAGTCCATTTGTCATGGTCGGCTGTCTGGTGGAGCCTTCCTGTGATCCCCATTCTGCTGTTCGTCAGGTTCATTGCGCTGTCCATTCCATGGGGCGTGGCCAAACTTATGAATCGCACGGCGATCACTTTGGATGAACTCGTGCTCATGACGTGGTGCGGTCTCCGTGGAGGCGTCTCGATTGCCATGGCGATCGCCGTTCCCGTGTCGATCACGGTGGCTGACGACTCAACGTTGCGTTCCCATGCGCTGGTCACGACGATTCTCGTCGTGATTGCTTCGGTGCTCATTCAGGGATTGACCGTCGGGCGCATCGCCAAGCTTGTTCAGCGGCGGGCGGATCGTCGGGCGGCCACAGCGTAGAATCGCCGCATGCACCTCCCTGTGGTGGGCCAGTCAGCCCCTGTGTCGAAGGACGCGATCCTGTCGCTCAGGCGAGCGATCAAGGGGGAGGCTCGCTTCAAAGCGCACGATCGTCTCCTGTATGCCACCGATGCGAGCATGTATCAGGTGGAGCCGCTCGGCGTCGTGCTGCCGCGCGACATCGAGGATGTCGCCGCCACCATCGCCTGGTGCGGCCGACATGGCCTCCCTGTGCTGCCGCGTGGGGGTGGCACCTCTCTGGCCGGGCAGACCGTCAATCGAGCCGTCGTGATCGACTGCTCACAGGGCCTGCGCGGGATTGGTCCCATTCAGGCGGACGCACATTGCGTTCACGTGGAGCCTGGTGTTGTGCTGGACGATCTTCAGCGGGCCGCTTCCGCTCACGGGCTCATGTTCGGCCCGGAAGTATCGACGTCAACGCATGCGACGCTTGGTGGCATGATCTCCAACAGGTCAGCAGGGCTTCATTCACTTTATTGGGGTATGACCGATGCCCACGTCCTCGGAGTCGATGTGGTCCTCGCTGATGGCTCGCAGGTGACGTTCAATCGTGGCGCGGCAGAGCGGGATGCGCGTGTGGCAGCGATCACGCGTGCGGTCCTGGACGTCGTTTCTCCCTTGGCTGAGCTCATCGATGCGCGATATCCAAAGACGCGACGAAACGTCGGGGGGTACGCGCTTGATCGGATTCTTGCGGACATGCGAGCTGCGCCCGAAGACCCGCTCTCGGAAATCGATCTCTCCGGCTTGATGACTGGTTCGGAGGGCACGCTGGCATTCATCACGGGGGCCGATCTGGCGTTGGTGCCGAAGCCTGCCCATGTGGGGTTGGTCGTGCTGGCGTTTCCAAGCGTGCATCACGCCTTGGTCTCACTCACCGATGTTCTGTCGACCAGACCTGCTGCCGTGGAGTTACTGGATGGAACCGTGCTTGGTGCCGCTCGAGCTCATCACGACTACCGCTCGCTGGTGGATCTTCTTCCGGACCAAGACGCCAACGCCGTTTTGTACATCGACTGGTTTGCCGAGACCAATGAAGACCTCCGGGAGCGCATCGAGCACTGTCGATCACTCGTCCCCGATGCGCCGATGCGCGTCTGCCTAGATCCTGCGTCGCAGGAGCCGCTGTGGCGTCTGCGCAAGATCGGTCTTGGCCTGATTCTCTCCGGAGAGGATGGACTGCACCCAGTGGGCGGCCTCGAGGATTGCGCTGTTCCTCCTGCGTCGCTCGCCGAATTCCAGAAGTCCTTCGAGGCGATGCTGGCGAGGCACGGATGCCACGCGACGTATTACGCCCATGCCAGTGTTGGTCTCCTGCACATTCGGCCACGAATTGATCTTCGGGGACAAAAGGGGCGAACGCTTCTCGAGACGCTCGCAGGTGAAGCGACAGATCTCGTCAAGTCCTTCGGGGGAACGGTGAGCGGCGAGCACGGAGATGGGCGCATCAGGGCGGCCATGACGCACGCCTTCTATGGTCCCGAGTTGGTTGAGGCGTTTGGTCGAATCAAGGCGATCTTCGACCCGGACAACCGGTTCAACCCGGGCATGGTCACGGTCGACTCTGGGATGACGAGCAACCTCAGGCTGGATCGCGGTGTCGAGGCTCAGGCGGATCAGTGCGAAACACATTTCAAGTGGCCTGGGGGCGTGCTCGCTGCGGCGGAGGCCTGCAACGGCAATGGTTATTGCAGGCGGACGACCGGCGGCGCGATGTGTCCTTCGTACCGAGCCACCATGGACGAGCGACATGCCACGCGCGGACGGGCCAACGGCCTTCGATTGGCGTTGTCAGGACAGTTGGGGCGAGGGGAGGCGCCAAGTTGGGGCGATGCCGACGTTCTGGCCAGTCTCGATCTTTGTCTCGGATGCAAGGCGTGCCGGCACGAGTGCCCGGCGACCGTAGACGTGGCGTCTCTCAAGTCGGAGTACCTGGCTCAATCGATGGGTCGGTGGGTCCCGCTTCGGACTCGATTGCTGGGCTATGTGCGTGGTGTCAATCGCCTTGGTTCGGCGATGCATCCTCTATCAACCATGCTGACGCGGCGTGGTCCTGTCGCCGCGTTGTTGAAGTGGGTGTTAGGCGTGTCACAACGGCGAACCCTGCCTGGGTTCAGTCGGTCGCTTCGGTCCTGGCATCGCCGCCGACCTGTCGGAGAGGCAGCTTCACCGGTGGTGCTGCTCTATCCGGACTGTTTTTCGACCTGGACAGAGTCGGAGATCGGACGTGATGCGATCTGCCTGCTGGAGGCATTTGGATATCGCGTCGTGATTCCGACGGTGGGGTGCTGTGGACGCACGCTGGTCAGCTCAGGAATGCTGAGGCAGGCCCGCCGTGTCATTGCAGCCTCCGCAGACGCGCTGCACGCCGCGATCAGGGAGACCGGCGCAGTGGCGGTGCTTGGCATCGAACCGAGTTGTGTCACGGCGCTGCAGGAAGAGTGGGTTGAACTTCGGCTCGACGTGAATCAGGCATCACCTTCCGAGATCGCATCGATGGCGTGGACAATCGAGGAGTTCATTGTGGCGAATTGGGATGCGCATCCCTGTCGCCCTACGTTCGAGCACAGGACCGACGCCGTAGCGCTGCACCAGCACTGTCATCAGAAGCATCGTGGGGAGTTCGCCGTCTCGTTTCTGCACCGGTGCGGATGGAGCGCTGCAACGCTTCATGACACCGGATGCTGTGGAATGGCCGGTTCGTTTGGTTACACGCGTGACCATGACGAGATCTCCCGCCATATCGCCCGGGATTCGCTGGCGAGCGTTGCGTCACACTCGGGGCCGATTGCGGCCAACGGGACGTCCTGCCGTCACCAGATGGCTGATGTGATGGATCGATGTGCACAGCACCCGATCTCGCTGGCCGCGAAGGCATTGTGTCCAGAGGATGGCGAATGGATAGACTCCCACTGATGCCAACGTGTCGAGTGCTTCAGTTCTGGGTGTGGTCGATCTCGCTTGCGGCGATTGCAGGTGGTTGCTCAACCGTTCCTGGGACGAATCGAGAGCGTCTCAATTTCATGTCCACGCAGGAGATGGCTCATCTTGGAGATGAGGCGTATCACTCCATCATCTCGCAGCACACGGTGATCGACCAGGGACCGGACGCGGCCAGAGTCGACCGGATCGGGCAGGCCATGGTCACTTCGGTGCGATCGCTGTATCCGGAGGCGGAACTGCCCGACACATGGTCCTTTGCGGTGGTTGAAGACGAGACCCCCAACGCGTTTGCCCTTCCAGGCGCTCATATCGTCATGCACACGGGCATGCTGGAGCTGGCAGGCGACGATGACGCGGTCGCGGTCGTGCTCGGGCACGAGGTCGCGCACGTGATTGCCCGTCATGCAGCCGAACGCATGAGTCATGGAGTGCTGGTCGGTATTGGGGCTGTGGCAGCGGACGAGGTGCTCAAGGATCAGGACGATGGCACACGAGAGTTGATCATGGTGGCCGTAGGGGCGGGCGCGACGGTCGGCATCATGCTGCCCTACAGCCGGCTCAATGAGTCCGAAGCCGACGAGCTTGGACTCATGATCGCGGCTCACGCGGGGTTTGATCCTCGCGCCGCGATTCCGCTCTGGACCCGCATGCAGGCCGAGGGCGAAGATCGATTCGAGTTTCTCTCGACGCATCCTGTTCCCGCGTCTCGAATCTCGAACTTCCGGGTCATCATGCCCCGCGCAATGCGGCTTTATCGATCTGCCATCTCACGGTGAGGTCGGGGACGCCGCTTGCTGATGGCGTTCAAGGTCCTCGGGCGTGTGCGTTCCGCCGAGGTTGACCATCGCCACGCCGAGCACGATCAGGCCGATGCCGCCGATCTTGACCCAGGGCATCGTGTCACCGAAGAGCCAGACCCCGATGACCGCGATGGCAGCCGTTCCGATGCCAGCCCAGATCGCGTAGACCACGCCGATCTGGAGGTATTCCAGCGACTTGATCATCGCCAGAAAGCACAGCACGTAGAACACGCCCATCAGGACCGACGGCCACAATCGTGTCAGTCCGTCCGACAATTTCATGCAGGTGGCGGCAGCCACTTCGAAGCCGATGGCCAGTGCGAGAAACACCCACCCCATCATGCGCGCGATTCCATTGTGAGTCTCATGTCGCGGCGAGTGTACTCAACGACCTCGCTCGGCGGCGTGCCAGTTCCCTCGGGATCGCGCGTGGGCTATTGCGGACTCAACTCAGCCACGGCCACCCGGACCGGAACCAGGGCGCGGCGCCCGGGGCGCCGGATGACCGGGGCCCCCGGGATTGGGCCCGCCCCCAGGACCCTTGGGCGGGCCAGGTCGTACCCCATCCCGTAGCCCTTCCAGTGCTGGCGGCGGGGTCAATCCCTGCTCAAGCACCCAGGTTCGCAAGGCTTCGCGCTCCTCCGGACTGAGGCGACCGTCCTGGTCCTCGTCGAACCTAGCTCGCAACTGCGCCTGCCACACACTTCGCTGCCTTCTGCGGTCATGCATCTGGCGATCGGCTTCGGCCCGCTCCTGCTCGTCCAGATGTCCATCTTCATTCTGGTCATACCGACCCAGCAGTGAGGGGGGAGGTGGCGTGTCATGGCCGTGCGGCACACCGCGAAAGTGCTGGCCAAGTTGCTGGCGTTGATTGGGAGTGAGCAGATCGACGAACTGTCCGAAGTGGGCAGCGCCGAGTTCGTGGCGACGTCTGTTGAGGGCCGACTCACGATCCATCAGTTCGGCCATGGCATCAGCATCAACAACTTCTGCATTCAACTGAGCGGAGATCTGCGAGCGGATTGCTCGAAGCTCCTCGGCCAGCATGTGCGATTCCTCGTTGAAACTCTGGCGCAGGTCTGCGAATCGCCTGGATTGCTGTTCGTCAAGGCCGAGCGCCTGCGCGGCGCGTGCGAGCCTGACGCCGGGATTACGCTTGGCCCGGTGGCGAAGGGCACCGACGACGAAGAAGATGTTGAAGACCAGTGAAAGCAGCAGCAGGATCAGCAGGATGCGAGGTTTCATGGTGTCGACTCACCTTCAAACACAACGAAGAAGCCTGCAGATGACGACGCAAACTCTTCATCAAAGCCGAAGAGCGCCGGACTGAGCGTCTCGCCATCGCTGCCGGAGAGGGTCTGTGAGCCAAGATGCCACCCGCCGATGGCCAGCAGGATGGCCGCTGCCGCAGCGAGAGACCATCCGCTGATCCTGGCCAGTACCGATGGTTGGTCCTGAATCAGGGCGGCCAGCCGGCTGGGAAGGACCGCTTCGGCTGGCGCTTCCTCGGGGCCGCGCAGCCTGAGGTCAACCACGGTCCGGCGCCATGCGGCATCGGATGCGAGCAGTCGATCCACGCGATCATCCGCCGACGGGGTGTCGATCCAGGCCGCCATGTCCATCAGGTCCGGCTGGGACGGAGGAGGCGTGGAGTCGACGTCGCTGGCAAGCCAGCGGGCGACTTCCTCAGGGACTTCATTTGGGCTGTATTCGTGGGTCATTGGCGGTCTCTTCACCATACGGCGGGGGTGATGGGGGTAGCCCCCGCGTCCCCGTCCTGTTGAAAGTGGGCCCTGAG
>CAYQJN010000017.1:0-25513 GCA_964417845.1 uncultured Isosphaeraceae bacterium | reverse complement strand
CCGCTGCTGGAACTGGAGGAACCGCCTCCAAGGACGTTGGTGAGCAGGTCCTTCACCTTGATGGGATCGGTGTATTTCAGGATAAACAGTCGAGAGGTACCCTCAGGGCGGGGGAGATCCCACTCGCCGAGGATCAACTCGGTGATTTCCTCGACGGTCTTTCGTTCGCCCTGAATGGTGACCGTGTTCTGCTGCTCATTGACAGTCAGACGCAGCTCTGCCTCGGGAACACCTTCGGAGGATGTCGCTGCAGCACTGCCACCGCCACTTCGCGGAGTGGACCTTCCTCGCTGGTTTGAACGGTTCGACGAGCCGCTGGAACTGCCGCCCGCTTGCTGCTCGAACAACTCAAGGATGTTGGTTTCAATCTCTCTGGCGTCCGCATACCGCAATCTGAACGTTTCAATGACGGGTTGGAGCCACTTGCGGTCCAGGTCCTGAATGATCAGTTCGATCTGCTGGCAGAGGCCGACGTCGCCAAGCACCATGATCTGATTGGAAAGGTCGTCTTCCTTGATCTTTGCCCAGTTGCCGGGAAAAAAGTCCTGGAGGTCACTTGAGATGCTGCCTGCATCCGTATTCTCGATCTGGAAGATCTTAAACACGAGTGCGCCGCGGTCAATGCGATCGATGAGCGACGTGCCCGCGGAGACAATCTCGATCTCACCAAGCTGCTCGGCCATGCTGCTGAGCTTGCCCATGAAGATGACTCGCTTGCGCTCGATGATGCCAATGTCGTTCATGCGCAGATAGGTGAAGATGAAGTCAAGCGCCTCGGTTCGCGGCATGGGATGGTCCGCCACGATGGTGTACGTATTGCGCCCGGCGGAGGCGGACTGCATCTGAATGGGCATGACGATCTTGCCCGTCTCCCAGGCGATGAACTTCTGGAGCTCTTCAAGCTTGACATCCTTGAAGGCGAGGATGACTGGCTCCTCTTTGACTGGGAGGCGACCGGGGCGAACGATGTCCGTGCTCCAGATCACAGGCGCTGCCTCGACGGCAACATCTTCTTCGGAGAGCTCCTCCGTTAACTCAATCGGTGCGGGCTCAACAGCTTTCTCGGCCAGCTCGTCGTCTTCGATGACGACTGGCTCGCCGGTGGACACTGGTTCGCTCGGGACTTCTTCGGTTGCGGTAGCGGGTTCTTCGACGACTTCAGGCACCGGATCGGCGACTGGCTGTGTGGCAGGCTCTGCAGCTGGCTCCACCACCGGCTCGGCAATGGGAGGAGCGGCTGGTTCCGGGCGATCCTCCTGTGCAGTGGCGATCCCGGTGACTGCTGAGAGCAGCAGGGAAGCCATTGCGTTCAACATCCAGATGCGGGTGGGGGGTGCGTCCACAGTGCGTCCTCTCATGGTCCCTCGGTCTCCAGCAACGCGTCGAGTAGGGCTGTATTCTGTCCAATGATGTTGAATCACGGGGTTGCCATCCTGCCGGGTCGATCTTCATCGACGGTGCGAGTCGGGGAGGTCGTTGGGAGTTCAATCACGCCTTCAAGACCGGAATCGGCAAATGGCTCGTCCGGTTGGTCGATGAGCGGCACCGTGAACGGGCCGCCATCCTTCCACATGAGTTCGGCGCTGCTCGGGGCGTTGACCGCGACGACCTGTATCTCGTTCATCGTCCGACCGACGGGAACGATCATCAGGCCATCTCGCGATCTGAACAGCACGTCGGTGCCGTAGATCGCGATGATGTCCGGCCCGCCATATCGCTTCGGACGCGGGTCCACTTTGGGGACCTCCACAGGCTTGGGGGCCTCCCGTGGTTCGCAGGTCCCTGCGTCACAGGTTGAATCCGCCCCCTGAAACTGCCCGCCGCGATCACGGCAGCCGTCGCGTCGCATCACCGTGCACTCTTCCAGCACACAACAGGCGCCTGTGGGCTCCGGTGGTTTCGGTCTTGGAGGTGCCGGTGGATCGAAAAAGAACGATCGCCCGAGCACCCGGTCGAGGTCGGTGGCGTGCGACTCATCGTGCAACGCAATCAGGCCTTCGTGGCGATCTGTTTCGACGGCCGCTCCGCCGCCGATCCTGGTCACGGCGCCAAGAAGGGGGGCCAGGAGCCAAAGGCCGATGATCACGATGCATGCCAGCGCCGCAAGGCTGACGCCCAGAGGTCCGCGCAGTTCGTCTCGGCTCATCATCGCCGGGCGCCTCCCTGCGTCCATGCCTCAAGCGTCAGCTGGACCGCCAGTGAGCGGGCGGATTTGCCCTTCTGCACCTTGGCACTGCTGATGGCCTCGATCGAGGGGCTGTCTTCGAGCTCAGCGATGATGTCGATGGCATCTTCGTTGTCGGTTTCAAAGTCAAGCGTTGAGCGGATGCGTTCGACGCCCGGGAGTGTGGCAGCGCCGACCTTGACTGCACTTGAGGCTTCGTTGAAGTCGTAGTCCCTGACCTGATGGGCTGCCATGATTGATCGCACGGCTTCCAGCATGTCCTGCGATTCCGTTGCTCTTCGGGTCGGCGGGTTGACCGGACCGAATGCAATGACATTGGATCGCTGGGCCGCGGCTTGCGAGGTGGCACGCTCAACCCGCTCGGTCTGCGACTCGATGGAGTCGGCGGCTTCGGCCCACCGGGCTGCCAGAGGCGAGAAGATGCTCGACCACGCCAGCACCAGCAATACGGCACCGCCCAACATGATGATGGCCCGCCCGCTTCGCGACATCTTGCCGAGTTCGTTGGTGACACGATCAATCATCGGGGCTACTTTGCTCACTTCCCTGGGTTCCTCGGAATGGTGTGGAGGTGCGCGAAGAGCCGCTTCCAGTAGTCCACCAGCGCAACGTCTTCATCGGATCCAGGAGTGACGCGTTTGCGTGCATTGGTGACTTCGCTGACCTTGGCGAGCGTCTCCTCACGATTCAACGCCTTGATCTGCTCGTCCGTGAGAATGTCCGGCATGGCCCCCATGTCTTCAGCAGAGAGGTCTCCGCTTCGGGCACCCGCGTCGGCAATGCTTCTGGATCCAGTATCGCTGGCGGTGGAACTGCCTCCACTGCGATCCGGCCGCGCGCCGCCTCCGAGGCTTTCAGTTCGCCGGGGAGCGTCAGCGGGAGGGGTGGTCGACGCAGGTCGACGGGGCGCGGGACCACTGCCCGACGGCGTGCTCGCCACCGGGCTTGCGGCGGCTCCCCCTGTGGGCGGTGACATGGCACTGCCGGATCCGGTGGGAGCGTTTGGAACAGGCGAGGCGATTGGGGGCTCCGCGGTGCTTTCTCCGGGGATCCAGGTTGCGGCGAGGCTCGGTCTCGGGCTCGGTCCGCCTTCTGCGGATGTCGGAAGGTTGTGCCGACGCTGCTGATGCGTCCAGGCAGCGAAGTCCTGCTCGATGGGGTAACTCGGCCTGAGCGACGTGGCGCCGAGCGTGGCCGTCAGTGAGAATGATCGAGCGCCCAGGTTGGTCTGGCCCTTCCATTCCACAGCGACGTTCTGGAAGACGCGGCTGGATTGCAGCATCGCCTTCATCTCACCAATCAACTCGGCGGCCGACTTTTGCCCATACGTCGTCGCGTCCCCGCTGATGCGAACCGGCTCGCCGGTGCCCAGTTTGATGTTCTCGATCTTGACACCGAGAGGGGTGGACGAGGCAATGTCAGCGAGCAACTTGGTGACCGGAAGAGAGCCCCGACCAAGTTGGGCGTACAGCCTGTTGCGGTCTTCAATGTCCTTTGCATCGGCAAGCGATTGTTCAAGTTGACCGCTGGTAGCGCGAAGCAATCCGTATCGGAGTCCATTGGTGATGAGTGGGCCGAAGAGGATCAGGCAGATCAGTCCAATGACCAGGATCGCCGCCGTGGATTGCAGCGCCAGGTTGTCGATGATGCGTTCTGTGAGTGTCGCTTCGTTGATGGGTAGCTTGGGGCGAAGAAGTGTCAGCGACGCGAAGTCGTCCGATGTGGCCAGCGCGCAGCCCAGTGCAACACCAAAATGGTCGAGGTTGTCGGGCACGTTGCCCCCGCAGCGTGCGTTCAGGGACTCAACGACTTCGTCTGGAAGTTGCAGCAATTCGTGTGAGGCTGACTTCGTCGAGGAGGCGTTGGCCATCGCCTGTGCCTCTTCCGGATTCCAGCCAGCCTGTAGCGCTGACTCCATGATGAACCGCCGCATGGCGTCCGCTTCTTCAAGCCCGGTGACGTTGGTCGAGCGAAGTGACATTCGCCCATGGCCTGCCAGAAGCATGGCCGTGCTTCCGGCCTCGGCGTGGTGCCAGAGAAGGGGGCTGGAAGGACGATTCCGTCCGAGCAGGGAGAGCAGGCCCGCTGAATCCGGAACGCACAGGACTTCCTCGGGATTCAGCCCCGGAGGAAGGGGACGGTGCTGGCCTTCCGGCCAGGTGAGCGCAATGCCGAGTCGGCTTTCCTCCGGATCAGCGGTTGGCACCACCGCGGTTGCAATGCGATGGGGGGGGGCCGAGTCACCGAGCCGGTCTGCGGCAAGGTCATGCAGGAGGTGGTCGATCGCGGCCTCATCGCCATGGCCCAAAGGCAGTACGCGGGCCATGACGGCAGCGGCCGGGAGCACGATGCGGGGAGGTGTCTCGAGTTGGGCCGCCCACCCAGCAACGGCCTCATTGGTCAGTCGCTCGGACGAACGCACCTGAATGCCACCGGCGGTAGGCACGAATCGGATGGCCGACCATGCCCCCTCGACCTGGTGCAGGAGGCCGGAGACGGGGGCATCGGACGCTGCGGAATCGGGGCTGAGCCTGCTCATCGGCGGACGGGAGGATATCCGAATTCAGGGCGCTTGAGCCCTCCTGGGGACCGTCCGCAGGGGAAAGGACACTGGCCGAGCCCGGCCTAGTCCTCTCGGTACTCGAGGATTCGCACGGGGAGCGAGGAACGATCGACCACGATGTTGATTTCAGCAGATTCGTCAGTTGCGTGGCTTCGTCCCCGGGACGTGATTGTGAAGACGTTGCTGTCGCTCGTGAACAGGGGCACGAGCTGGGCGAGGGCCTCCTCGGTCACGCCTGGGAGGTCCCAGAGGTCCACGACGCTCGGTAGCCCGTTGGCGCGGTGGGTCCTGAGCGCCAGCAGGCTGTCTGCAAGTCGCTCGTTGCCCTCATACATCGCGTACAGGGTCTCTGGGGCTACGGTGTTGATATTGATACGACCCCAATCCTGACGATGCGTGGGCAACAGGCTGGTCTCGGACAGCAGGACCGCGACCTCATCCGGGGTGTAGTACACGTCCTCCGAGGTGGCCGCTTCGTCGCCCTCCTCGGGGGCAGGTGGTTCGGCTCCCAGCTGGGTGACCATGGTGGTCCGATCCAGGCCTCCATCCGCGGCATCGGAGACGATCTGCTGGGCCTTCTCCGGCGTCAGCTCCAGGCCCATCAGGTCGAATCGCTCAGCGAGCTCGTCGACATCGGTGGCAAGCAGCCAGATGCGTGGCTCTCCGCTCTTCGTGGCCCCATCGGCTGCTGATCGCACCGTGAGCATGCGGGCCCATCCTCCATCGAGCACACCGGACTCATTGTCCCACGGCAGCGTCTCGTCGCCGTCGTCTTCGGAGGGATCAAGCAGGGAATTGAGATTCCAGTCTTCGCCTCGGATGTCATCGGGTTCGATCCCGCCGATGAGTTCGAGTTCGGCGACACTTTGCAGTGGCGCATTGCGAGGCTCATATCGGGCGTCGAGCGACAGGTAGTAGTCACGCTCGATTCCGAATTCGCTGGGCTCATCATCTTCGTCGATCCAGTCCTCGATCGCTGCAAACACGCCCCACGCGAGCGGGCCGAACATGATGTCCATGTACCCGCGATTCGGTCCGTTGACATTGAGTTTGGCGTGTTCGTCCAGAGGCCCAGCAAAGGGGCGTGCGACGTCACCAGCGGCATGTTGAATGAGCCACTCGCCCCCATCAACACTCCCGGCGTGGACCGCTTCGAGATCCTTGACGAGGGCGTAGGCGTCATTGGGGACGGGATACCGCGTGTGGTAGGCGAGTGTGGCGAGGGTTGCCTCGGCACCTGCTCGGGCGGCCCAGCGAGCACGGATGCGTTCCATCGTGTCGCGGCCGAGCATGGACATGCGTGTCGTGCCCACCTGGAGTGCGGCAACCAGCATGGCTGTAATCGTGAGTCCCCAGAGCACCGCCACCATGGCGGCGCCGCGTGTGCGCGTCTTCCTGCTCATCTGGGGCCCCCCTCGAAACTTGCCGAGGATCCATCGGGGCCGATGATGACCGTGCCTTCCGGAGTCTCGATCCGCTGGCCTGCGCCGCCGCCAGCGCCAGGACCTCCGGCTCCGGCGGCTGCCCCGGCTGCGGTTCCGCCCGTGTCCAGCGTTGCGTCCGGGTCCTGAGGCTGCCCGCCCCGTGGGATCGGCGGAGCCTGCCCGGACTCAATGGCTGCGACCACGGCGTCCCAGGAGTCGGGATCAAGCCCGAACCGTTCCACGATTTCGTCGGCAAGTCTGGCGTCCGCCACTTCCAGTGGCATTCGGCTTCGATCGAGGGGGACAACCGTTCTGAGTGTGGCAAATGGATGATCCTTGGGAGCCTGGCCTGCGGCGGCGCCAGTCGCCGTCACCGTCACTCGAAACGCCCACGGGATGCCGTCTTCATCGCTGTCCCAGTCGTCGAACCACGTCAGCCCGTTCCACGCTTCAATCTGAAGATCCGTGATGCCCTCGACGACCGGTGTGATGATCCCGCCGCCACGCGGATACGCATCTGGCATGGCATCGCGGCGCTGCCACAGCACCGGCCCCAGATCGTCTTCCTCAATCCGATACTGCGTCTCGAACTCAAGGCCGTCCCCGTTGTACTCGATGTCACGCGTGGCTTGAAGTCGGTTGTTGAAGACCAGAATCTCATCACGGTCGTAAGTCAATGCTGCTTGTTGCGAGTATCCATCGGTCAGCAGGATGCGTGTGTAGTAGAGGTCTTCTCTTCGGAGTGTTGAGACGAGGTCGCGCCGCATCATCCGGAGGGCCGCATCGGCCCGCATGTGCGCGTCGATTCTGGCCCGGGCCGCATTGCGCGACTTGACGATCTGTTGCATGGACATGCCCATGGCAAGCAGCACCAGCGCGAGCAGCACTCCGGCAAGAATGAACTCGACCATGGTGAACCCGCGGCGGCTGTGTGGCATCGATCGGGCAGTCATGGAGATGACTCACTCGTCGCGCTGCCTTCGTCCTCATCCCATGTCCGAGCCTCGCGGTCGAGAGGCTCCAGCGGTTCCCAATCCACAGGATCGTCTTCATCGCCCTGTCTGGGTGCCACCAGGGTGTCAATACTGACGCTCATTGGCCCGGCCCGATCCTGCCAGCCAACGGTTGCTCGGACGTTCCATGCCTCCCAATCGCTTGGCCTGTGGATCTCCAGTGTCCAGTCGTAGTCTTCGAAGGGGGCCTGGAACCGACCTTCCATCGGCTCCCTCAGGAGGTAGGAGCGTGGTCCGGTTGCCAGCACGAGCGCCAATGCCTCATCTGCCAGCCATGAGGCGGTCAGACGCCGTTCGCCAGTGACCTCCGATCGCAGAGACATACTTGCCGTCGAGAGTGTCACCGCCAGGCCGATGCCAAGCATGAGCGCGGCGATGATCACGTCAAGGAGCGCGACCCCCCGCGGCATCGTTCGGCTGTTGCTCGACATCACCAGTCTTCCTGCCATCGCCCCGACGTATCCAGATCCACTGCGGTACGCGAGATCGTCGCATTCTGTTCGGTGCGAGCGGTGTCGCTCAGAACTGGCCGCCATGCGTTGGGGGGCAGGACGAGTTTGACTTCTCGGCTCAGTCGGGGGTGGCCGCTCCGCATCAGCACGTCAACGCGAGGGCGAGGCTGTCCAGGGAGGCTTGTGAGCGGTCGGTCGGACGGATCGATCGGGTCGCCGTCTGCGTGAAACGCAAGATCCGTCGATTGAATGAAGTCCGGCAGGATGACCTCGGGCACGGATGGGTCCGGTGTCCATCCGTCGAATGCGTCGTCTCGCGTTCCTCTGCGAATCACGAGTGTCACGCTGTTGCGGTCTGGATTGACGCGAATGCCGACGGGCTCATCGGCGAACTCACTTCGGATGGCGTACATCAGCAGAAGATCGCTGACCCGCTCTGTGGCCAGGTCGAATTCGCGCGTGGCCGCGCCTGTCAGTCGAGTGACGAGGACGACTGCGAGCATCGCCACCATCACAGTGACGACAATAACTTCAATGAGCGTAAAGGCGCGGCGGGGCGACATGGGTCATTGGGTGACGTCGGCGTTGGCCTGTTCGCCGCCGGGGGCACCATCGGCACCGAACGAGAGGATGTCAAAGTCGGCGTTGATCTCGCCGGGCATACGAACAATGAACGGGTTCTTCCAGGGATCGAGGACGTCGGTTCGCTTCGGCAGATAGGGACCACCAGGGCCGCCGCCCTCGTCAGGTCGAAGCGTGAGAATCGTGAGGTCGAAGTTGTCTTCCGGAAGTGGCTGCCCGACATCGATGAGGTACTGGATCAATGCCTGGTGAAGTTTGGCAGCCTGGGCCTGTGCAATCTTGGACTGGCCCTTGCCGAGTGAACTCAGGACATTCGTGGCGACCACGGTCATGAGCAGGGCGAGGATGGTCACGATCACGATGACTTCAATGGTGGTGAAGCCGCGTCGTGCAAGGCGTCGGCGATTGGCGTGGCGGGTGTTCATCAGTGAATCCTCAATGGCGGGGGGTCATCCGGCGATGTTCTGAAGTTGAAGGAGGGGGAGCAGAATGGCAGCCAGGACGAATCCGCCGAGGCACGCCATGAGCACAATGAGTAGAGGGGGGAATGCCTTTGTGAAGATCTTGATTGAGATGTTCACCTGCCGGTCGAAGGCATCCGCGGCGTGGGCGAGCATGTTCTCGAGGCGGCCCGAACGTTCGCCAAGGTTGACGACCTGCACCAGCAGCGGAGGAAAGAGGCCGCAGCGCTCCAGTGGTTCTGCCAGCGGTTTGCCTTCGGTAACCTGTGCCTGTACTTCGTCGATGGCATCCATCATGGCGGCATTCACAAGTGTGTCACGCGTGATGTTGAGACAGTCAAGGAGCGGGAGTCCTGCCGAAGCCAGCGTGCCCATCGTCCGTGTGAATCTTGCGACCGCTACATCACGGAGAAGGCGACCAAGGACTGGAATACGCAACTTCACTGTGTCCCACTTCAGGCGGTTCTCTGGCGTGGCGATCCAGAATCTCCACAGCGCGATGCCTCCCGCGACAACGGCGATGCATACGAGCCACCAGTTCGTGAGGAAGTCGGCCAGATCGAGCAGGATTTGTGTCGGAAGAGGCAGCTGCTTGACGCCAGCGGCCAGGAGGGGCTCCATCAGCCGGGGAATCAGCACGGTCACGAGAATGACGGCACTGATCAGGATGAGTGTGGCCACGATCATGGGATAAAAGATGGCGCCGAGCACTTCGCGTCTCAACTCGATTCCGCGGTCGAGTAGGTCCGCCAGCTGGTGCAGGACAATGCTGCTTTCGCCGGATGCGTCTGCGGCGCGAAGCATGCCGCCGATGAGGTTGTCGAACGGCGGGCCATACGAGGTCGCCGCACGATGCAGCGACTCGCCGGCTTCAACGCGATCAATGAGATGGTCCAGGACGACCGGCGCGGCTCGGCCGGCGGCCTGCTTTCGCATGGTTCTGAGCGCTTGGACCAAAGGAAGGCCTGCTTCCAACGCCGTGGCCAGTTCTCGGATCATGGAGGCGACCTCCGTCCGTTTCATGGACGGCCGACCCTTGATCTTCCGGGGTTTCGTGTCGGTTGCGGCTACGGTGCGGGAGGTGCGTTGAGTGGCCGCCGCAGTCACGATTGATGTGGCGGTCTCACCTCGAGCGAGCAGTTGTCTGGTGGCATCGGCGCGACTGACTGCATCAATTCGGCCCTTGCGAGGGCGGCCGGTCTTCGAAATGGACTCGTACTCGAAGGTCTGCATGGACTACTCGAAGGACTCTTCGGCATCCTGTGTGGCGCGAAGCACTTCGGGGACGGTGGTCACACCCTCTCTTGCACGGGCCATGCCGTCTTCTCGCATGGTGGTGAATGACGACGGGAGCAGCCCGGCGAGGTCGGCATTGTTGGCGCCGCTGGCAATGCCACGCCTCAAGTCCCCGGTGATTCGCAGCAGTTCAAAGAAGCCCACCCGACCACGGAAGCCGCTTCCATTGCACTTGTCGCAGCCAGCGCCTTGCCAGACGTGGCCGCCAAATGCCTCGACTTCCTCCGGTTTGATGCGGGAAGCGATGTCGTCTGGCATGGTGACCTGCGTGCGGCAGTGCTCGCAGATTCGCCTGCCGAGTCGCTGCGCGAGCAGACCTTCCAGAACGCTGGCGACGAGATAGGGTTCGGCGCCCATGTCCACCAGACGGCCGATCGAACTGATGGCGTCGTTGGTGTGCAGCGTGGACAGGATGAGGTGGCCCGTGAGCGCCGATCGAATGGCGATGTCTGCCGTCTCGCCGTCTCGAATCTCGCCCACCAGCACGATGTCAGGGTCCTGCCGAAGAATGGATCGCAGGCCTGAAGCAAAGGTCAGTCCACGTTTGGCATTGACCGGAATCTGGTTGATGCCCTGAAGTTCGTACTCCACCGGATCCTCAATCGTGATGATCTTCTTTGACGGGTCGAAGATTCTCGTGAGGGAGGCGTAGAGCGTCGTCGTCTTGCCGGATCCGGTCGGGCCTGTGTTGAGGAGAATGCCGTGCGGCTTGGACAGCAGTTGATCCATGGCCGACTGCAGTGACGGCCGCATTCCGAGCGTGTCGAAGTCAAGTCGCAACTGGCTCTTGTCGAGAATACGCATGACGACCGATTCGCCGTACAGCGTGGGGACGGTCGAAACACGAATGTCAATCTTGCGGCCTTCGTATCGCAACGAGATCTTGCCGTCCTGAGGCACATAGCGCTCGGCGATATTCATCCCAGCCATGATCTTGATACGCCCGATGAGCGCAGGCTGAAGGTGCTTCGGTGGTGGGGGCTGTTGGTGGAGGACCCCATCAATGCGATAACGAACGGTCAGATCCTGTTCGAACGGTTCGACATGGACGTCGCTGGTGCGCGACTGTATGGCCTCGATCAGGATCAGGTTCACCAGATTGACGAGGGTTGGTTCCTCTGCCATCCGGTGGATGTCGTCGGTCTCAAAGGCTTCGAGATTGTGCTCTGCGGAATCAGCGTCCTCTTCGGACTGGCCTCCGAGCAGGTCCGCCATCTTCGACGCTGTTGTGCCGTAGTGCTGGCGAAGTAGATCTGCGAAGAGACCCGGCTCCATGCCTTCCCGTTCCACTGGCATACCACATCGCACCGAGACTTCGTCCGCTGCTTCGGTGTCCAACGGGTCGAACATGGCCAACACAAGCCGGTTCTCCCGCACGGCGATCGGTACGATGCGGAGTCGGACAGCGACTTCGGGTTCGACCAGGCCGATGGCGTCGGGGGAAGCCTCCACCGGTCGTTCGTGCCACTGGAGGCCCACCATGTTGGCCCGCCCACGGATCTCCGCTGCTTCTTCGTCGATGGTGCGGCTCGCCGTCAGCGTCTCCTCGGACGCCTCGGCAGCCTGTTCGAGTTGGGCGGGGTCACGGTCCATTCCGGTCAATCATCTCCCCGGCCGCTGGAAACGCTCCCAGGGCCGCCCCTCGGCTTTCCGCCTTCCTTCTTGCCCTTGAGGTAGTTCGGATCAGATACCCGCCCGCCCGATGCCTTGAGTCCGCCGGGTCGGAGTCCTCCATCGGCACGCTCGCCATCGACGGGCCGCGCCCGGGGGATGAACCTGGAGGCGCCGTCGAGTTGTCCGAACAGCTCGTCTCCGAGCAGGTCACGGAGCAGCTGGGCGTACCGAACGCCCAACTCACGACGTTCCTGATAGAGGGACCGGGTTGGATCATCCGGTCGAAGTCGTGGCTCGCCACTGAGTCGGCGGGCGCGATTCTCGATCTTGGCCTCTTCGAGTTCTGGTTCCCACGTTCGCGTGGTGTCGAGGAGGGTCAGATTGATCTCACCCAACTCACGCTGATACTCGGCAAACAGGTCCCGCACAGCGGCGAGCACGGCCGGATCAGCCGCGATCGCGTCGTTACTGATCGCGGCCTTGAAGAGACGCTCCACCGGAGTGGTCCGGAAGATTCGACCATATCCCCGCTTCAGTGCTTCTTTGCGGAACGCCGGGCCCTGTTGTCCGAGGAGACCTGCCATCTCCTCAATCGACTGATCCGTGATGTCCCGGATGGCGATGCGAGCTTGAAGCTCGACTCGACGGCTCTGGATGTCGGCTGCGGAAGCGTTGGGATTCTCAATCTGCTCGATGAGATCGAATCCCTGGCTGACTGCGGCGGCCCGCGCTCGCAGTCCCTCGCTGAGTGCCAATTCCCATCGGAGTTGCGCCTCTGCAAGTGGTGAGTCGACTGCCACCTGAATGGCCTGGTCGCGGATGACGTGCTCGATGTTGGTGCTCTCACCCGAAAGACGGCCCTCGGGGAGAAGTTTCTCTCGCTCCAGTCTGCGGTTGAACTGGGTCCATGCAGCCTGCTGCTGCTCATCCAGAATGATGCGGACGTTCTCAACCAGTTGGTGGCCGAGCACATCCCGCTTGCGTGCCCAATCCTGAATCGGCGCCAGAACGGCCGTCACAATGGCGCTCTTGTCGTCGCCCAACTCCTCCACTGAGTTGGCGACGTTGGTCACACTGAGCTCCATCTCGTCCAAGCCCCTCTGGAATTCCCGGTCGTAGTCCTCAAAGTGGATCTCGGTGATGGCCTGCTGCTCATCAGTCAGATCGAGACCCTCAATGAAGAGGAGCAGGTCTCGGCTGAAGAACTCGGGCTTCATGATCTGCGGGAGCGAGCCGATGCCTTGCGACGTGGCCGCGGCTGTCACGAGCGACAGGGTGGCGACTGTGGCGATTCGGGCTAAAAAACCGGTACGAGCGAGAAAGGTCATGGATCACTCCGTCTGTACTCTCTGGGCGGCAGGTCCTGCCGTCGGGAAGGGCTCCAACGGCGGTCGGCCCCGTCTATGGCACCCAATATGGTCAACTCGGCAGGATTCTACCCGGGGTTGAGGCCAAGCCTACGACGCTGTGACCGTCCGCTGCTCGATTCGCTTCTCGGAGACGGTCTGGACGATTCGATTGACAAAAATGCCCGGCGTGTGCACCTGGTCAGGGTCCATGTGCCCGATCGGGACAATCTCCTCCACCTCAGCGACGGTCACCTTGCCACACATGGCCACAGCGGGATTGAAGTTGCGGGCCGTTTTTCGGAAGATCAGATTGCCTGATTCGTCGGCTTTCCATGCTTTGACAAGCGACAGATCGGCCTTGATACCGGCCTCGAGAATGTGCGTATGTCCGTCAAACTCCCGGTGTTCCTTCCCTTCGGCGACCACGGTTCCGACTCCTGTCCGGGTGTAGAACCCCGGAATCCCGGCGCCTCCAGCTCGAAGTCGCTCTGCCAGTGTGCCCTGTGGCGTGAACTCCAGTTCGAGTTCACCGCCGAGGTATTGACGCTCGAATTCAGCGTTCTCGCCGACATAGGAGCTGACCATCTTCCTGATCTGCCGGGTCTGTAGAAGCAGCCCCAGACCCCAGTCATCGACGCCCGCATTATTGGATACGGCCGTCAGGTTCCGGGCCCCTGAGTCGCGGAGCGCCAGAATGAGTTGTTCAGGGATGCCACACAAGCCGAAACCCCCGACGGCGATGGTCATGTCGTCCGAAGTGAGCCCTTCCAGTGCATCCGTTGCTGTAGCAAATGTCTTCTGTGCCATGTACGATCTGCGACCCATTCTCAATCGCGCGTCTTCGTCGCGTGCCTCCCACCAGCGTCTGGTGGCCGGCGCCCGGCACGCCGGAGCCTGTCACGGATGTCGGACCCAACGCTCGTGGATCAGAATAGCGTGATGCAGCGGTTGCGAGCCGAGACGCGGCCCGCTCATGATCGAATTGAGTCCATTCCGTTCAGCGTGATGATGCTGGAGGGGCGGCTTCCTCGCGAGCGATTCGCCGGTCAACTGGCGTGCTGGCTCGCCATTCACGGTGTTCTGGAGGAAGCGCTGCGGGGATCCGACAACTCGACCTGTCGTTCGGTGTGGCTGGACGGCATGGCTCGCGCCTCACACCTGCGGCACGATGTGGCCTGTCACGGTTCGCCCGAGGTGCCGGACCATGCGGCCGCTGCCACGCTCAGGACAGTGGCGTGGATCGCATCGATCGCCGCTTCGCGGCCGGTGTCACTGCTGGGCTGTCTGTATGTATTGGAAGGGTCCAAACTTGGCGGGGCGATTCTGCGTCGAAGCCTGGACGAGGCGTACCAATGTGGGCCTGAGGCACTGTCCTACTTCTGGGCTTCGGGGGCATCTCCCATGCCGGACTTCACCGCCTTCAAGGGTCGGATGGAACAGGCCATCACCACAGTCGCTGATCGCGACGCCGTGGTGGCGGCGGCGTGCAGTATGTTCGACCACCTGACGCAGGTGCTCGAAGGACTCCTGGATGGTCTGGATCCATCCGCTGGGTCGGCGCCCTGTTGCCCCCATGCGGAGGGATCGAGCGACGCCTAATGGCGCCGCGCTCTCGTCGAACGCTGGGGCTCTGTCTCCTGATCGGGCTGGCCGTGATGCCCGATGCGTTGGTCCCGATGGCGCTCAAGGCTGCCGTGGTGGATCGATGGGGCGTGACGCTGGCCGATGCTCACTGGTTCACCGCGATGGCGCTCCTTGGCGGCGTGTGTGTGATCGGCCTGCTTCGGCCGATGGAGCGCCGCTGGAGTGGGGGGACCATTATTGCTGCGGCATCAGTCATGAATGCGGCGGTTCTCGTGTGTCTCTGGGCACCTGTCCCGTGGTCACTGGCAATGGTGCTGAGGTTCCTGACCGGCGCCTGTGATCTGGCAACGCTCTCGGTGCTGCTTGGATTGCTTGAGGCAGGTGACGCCGGGCGTGCTGGGCGTCGCTATGGGCCGGCTTCGCTGGCGATCATGGTCGGGCTTTCGGTCGGCTTTGCGTTGGGCGGTGGAATGGCGACGGACCTGGGGTCGGGGATCTTCCTGATCAGCGCCACGTTTTCGCTTCTTCTGGCGGTGGCGGCCGGTTGCGGAGGCGGTCTCCTGCGAGCCGACATGGCGGTGCAGGAGGTGCCTCGGTCTCGACCGCGATACTGGCCGACGCTGGTCTTCTCATTCTCGGATCGCGGTCTGGCAGCGCTGATGTCAGTCACGGCGAGCTTGTACCTCATCGATCGAGTGGGGTTCGATCCGGCGATCGTCGGCGCGGGCCTTGGAGGTGTGCTGGTCCTGATGGGGCTGGGGGCATGGCCCGCCGGTGTGGTCGTCGACCGCATCGGGGCCCTCCCTGTGCGTGTTCTCTCCGTGGTCGGGTACGCCACAGGCTTCGCCACGATTGCCGGCGCTGAGTGGCTTCCTCAGTGGGCGCTGCTGCTAGGTCTCGGGGCCATTGGAGTGTTCGGCGCCGGGTTGGCGCCGTCTGCCTATGTGCTGGCGTCCCGGCGATCGCGGGGCGCGCTCGACATGAGCGGTGTGCAGGCGGCAGGTTCCATCGGGTATTTCGTTGGCGTGATCACATCGGGCCTCGTGTTGGCAGCCTCGGGGGCGGACACCGTGAAGTTCTCCGGCCTCTTCCTTGGGGCGGCCACCATCTACCTGGCACTCAATCTGCCTGCGATCGCGGCGATGGCGGGCTGGCGCGTTCCCGCTTCGCTCAGCGATATCTGATCCAGCGCAGTAACTCGATGGGCGATGGGGGCTTCCCCTGCATCAGGACACCGACACGGAAGATCCGTGCTGCAGCCCAGATCATGCCGAGAGCGCACAGCATGCACCACAGCGTTTCGGCGACCAGTTCCAGCAGCGGAATGGGTTCGGGTGACGCGGCAATACGGAGCACCATCACGAACGGAGAGACGGGGGGCACCAGACTTCCGACGATGGCGATCGTTCCGTTTGGATCTTCGGTGACCACCGTCATGAGCAGCATGGGAAGAATAAGAATGACCATGGCCGGACCCATGAGCGACTGGGCTTCGGTGACATCGCTGACCGCGCTTCCAATGCCCGCCATGATGGCTGCGACCATGAGATAGGCTAAGGCGAAAAACACAGCCGCCAGCGCCAGGTCTCCTGGAGAGACCAGATCAAGAGACGCGAAGATCGTCATCACGACGGCGGCAACAACCAGATACATGCCAAGCATCACCAGAGACACGGCGGCGAACCCGATGATCTTCCCCGTCAGGAGCGCCGTTGGGCTGACTGCACTGAGCAGCACTTCCATGGCTCGTGTGCTCTTCTCTTCGATGGTCGACATCAGCAGGTAGTTGCCGCCTGTAAAGGTGACCACCCACAGGAGCATCATGAATCCCATGGGGATGGCGAACCGAGCAAACTCCGACTCCTTCTTCTCGCCACCTTCAGAACCAAGGCGGATCGTTCCTGCGCGAGGTCTTCGCATCGCCGTTCGGACGGCATCAGGCGACAGGCCGAGCTGTCCGAGTCTGGTGTCCACGATGGACTGCCGAAGGCTGTCGGTCAGGAGTTCCATGTGGCTCGGTGGCGCCTTGGGGGCGACCCAGATTGAGAGCTGCCCTCCACCTTCAACATCAGGTTCAAGCGTGCCTTCGTCGATGACGACCAAGCCTGCCGCATCGCCCGATCGAATCTCCGCCTTGATGGCATCGAGGTCGGCAGATCGGTCGGCTGTGGAGAGCGTGAGCTCGGACGTGTCGGGCCTGCCGGACTGTTGTTTCATTGCCATGGATTGGGTCATGGCCTGCTCGATGATCTCTTCAGGTGTCGAGCCCTCGGGAATCAATGACGCCGGTGCCTTGTGGTCGGGACGCAGTTCGGCGTCCAGTGTCTCCATGAGCTCCGGTGATCCACCGATGACGACAAGCCGACCCTGCAATGGCGGAATGTCCGGCTTGAGAAAGACCTCAGCACCGATGCTCACCAGCACGATGAGCACCGGAATCACGACTGCGCCTACGAAGAAAGCCTTGGTCAGCACCGTATGGCGAAACTCCCGTGATGCGACCGTCAACAGGCGACTCATGGCGCTGCTGCTCCTGCTACGAGGCTCGTGAAGATCTCTTCGAGGCTCGGCTGGCGGATGGCGATGGACTGCACGCTGGATGTCTCGATGACCTGCCGCATTACGCTCCGCTCGTCTGCCATTGGGTCGAGGTGCAGTTCGACGGCATGCTGTGGTGAGGTCGTCACGGTTGAAACACCATCAGGGGTGATCAGCGTCTCGCCTCCATCAAGTTTGACTTCGATGATTCGCTCTCTGAATCGTTGTCGAATCGCCGCCAGGTTGTCGTCCAGCAGTTTGACTCCGCGATCGATCAGGAAGATCCGATCGCACAACTGCTCCGCCTGATGTAGGACATGAGTTGAGAAGACGATGGTTCGCCCCTCTTCGTGAAGCGATTGAATCACGCTCGAGAGCAGGGCCGCGTTGACGGGGTCCAGGCCGGAGAATGGTTCGTCCAGAATGATGAGGTTTGGGTCGTGCAGGACGGCGGCGGCAAACTGGACTTTCTGTTGTTGTCCCTTCGAGAGCTCTTCGCACCGTCGAGTCAGGGCTTCTGGAAGGTCAAGTCGATCCATCCACGAGGCGGCCGCTCGATCCGCCTCTGCGCGGGTCAGCCCTTTGAGTCGACCGATGTACCGAAGGAATTCCTTCACACGCATCCGTCGGTACAGACCACGCTCTTCAGGCAGATACCCGATGCGATCCTTGGCGTCTAACGCAGTGCGCCCAAGCACCTCGATCTGCCCCTGATCAGCGTAAATGATCGACATGATCATGCGGATAGTCGTGCTCTTCCCGGCCCCGTTCGGGCCCAGAAAACCGATGAGGCAACCACTTGGTACGGAGAGTGTCAGATCATCGACAGCGGTCACATCGCCAAAGCGTTTGGTGACCTGTGTGATGTTGATGCACGGCGTCTCACCCATCGGCCGGTCGTTCCGCTGAATTGATGCCCTCAGGTGCCGCGAACCGAGCTGGTGGAACGGGATCGATCGAGATGGAGTCGAATCTGAGAACCAGTGAGATGTCGGCCTGGTGAATCGTCACCGAGTGGAAGAGCAGGAGGTCACCAACAGGCTTCCAGTTCCCGAAACGAATCGAGATGTCCGCCGTCCCAAGCGGACCTTCTTCAAGCAGTCGGACTCCCAGCAGCAGATGAGACTCGACATCAAAGAACAGGTGGTGTACCCGGTCAATCGAATCCACCATCCGCACTTCGAAGGCGGGAACCCCATCGAATGTTGCCTGGCCGATCGTGGTGAACGCTCGTGACCGCGCTGGGAGCGTGAACACCAGCTCAAACCAGTTGGCGTTGCGTCGGCGTTGCTCCACCTCCTCAAGGGTCAATGCGGTAGTCACCCGCTGGTCATTGAGAACCAGCTGCTCCCAGGCGATGGTGCCATCCGATCCGAATGAACTTGATCCCAGATCCGGGAATGATGTCTCGAACGTGCATCTGTTGCCATCGGCAACCGCCCATGAGAAGGTCCCGGCGGCGGGGGACCCCGGAAGTTCAATGCGACCGGAGGCAGAGAGCGTCTTCACCGAGCGGATTGCCGTCTCTCCGCCAATCGTCCGGACGAATCGCTGCAGGAGCAGGGGACCGTCCGGCAGCGGGCTGGCGGGGGCGGGCGTCGCGAGGCTGAGCGTGAGGAGGAGTGCGTGGATGATCATGGGAGGCCGCTCTGGCGGGGGGATGATACGCCGCATAGGCCCATCCGTTCATCCGGATAGGCGGTTGTATGCTGGTCGCCGGAGCGCTATGCTGCGGCCCATGCCGACTCCACTCCTCAAGTTGATCTCCGATCGCCCCTTCCTGTTGGATGGGGCGATGGGGGCCACGCTCCAGAATCTCGAGTTGACCGTTGACGAGGATTACCTCGGGCACGAGAACTGTGTGGACCTGCTTGTGCGATCGCGTCCGGAACTCATCCAGTCGATCCACGAGCGCTTTCTGGAAGTCGGCGCTGACGCCGTCGAGACCGATACGTTTGGTGCCAATCCGCTCGTCCTCGCCGAGTTTGATTCGGATCTCACCACGTGGGCCGTGGACCTCAACCGCGAGGCCGCGGAGATTGCGCGGGCCGCCTGTGAGCGGTGGTCAAGCAGCGACCAGCCACGGTTTGTGTTTGGATCGATGGGGCCAGGGACGCGACTGGTGTCGCTCGGGCAGGTGTCCTGGGAAGAAATGACGGCCTCCTACCAGACGCAGGCCAGTGGGCTCCTTCTTGGTGGAGTTGATGCATTCCTGATCGAGACGGCGCAGGACCTGCTGCAAGTGAAGTCGGCCATCAACGGGTGCCTCGCGGCGCTGGAGGCCCATGGTGGATCTCCACATGCAACGCCGATATTCGTCAGCCTGACGATCGAAACGTCTGGCACGATGCTTCTCGGTTCCGACATCACCACCGCCGTCACGGCGCTCCGCAGTTATCCCATTGCAGGTCTCGGGTTGAATTGCGCGACGGGGCCGGCGGAGATGCTTCCCCATGTTGCGTATCTGTGCCGACACTGGGACCGTGCCGTTTCGTGCATCCCCAATGCGGGGCTGCCCGTCCTGGTCGAAGGCTCCACCAGATTCCCGTTGGGGCCCGACCAGATGGCCGATTCGGTCAAGGCGCTGCTGGAAATGGGAGTCAACATCTTCGGCGGGTGCTGTGGAACCGGTGCGGATCACATCGCGCGGCTGGCAGCGTTACTTCGCGGAGGGACACCCGGGTCCAGGCAACCCGAATCGCCGCCCGATAGTTGCTCAAGTCTGTATTCGACAACGCCGTATCGTCAGGAGCAGTCTTTTTTCATCGTGGGTGAGCGCATGAACGCCTCCGGAAGCAGGAAGTTCAAGCGGCTTCTGGAAGAAGAGAACATCGACGAAATGGTGTCGCTGGCGCGGCAGCAGGCACGTGAGGGGGCCAACTGCCTAGATATCAACGTCGACTATGCCGGGCGGAGCGGCCCGGACGATATGGCTCAAATCGTCTCTGAGGTTGTGCGGCAGGTGGATGCGCCAATCATGATCGACTCCACGCAGCCAGCCGTGATGGAGGCGGGCCTGCGGCACATGGGGGGTCGCGGCATCATCAACTCAGCGAACTTCGAGGACGGTGATGAGAAGTTCGATCACATGTGCTCGCTGGCTGCCACGTACGGGGCGGCGCTCGTGATCGGGACCATCGACGAAGATCCGGCTGATGCGATGGCCCGCACGGCGGATCGCAAGTTCGAGATCGCGAGAAGGGGCATCGCCCGCGCGACCGAAGTGCACGGTCTGGCGGTGGGTGACCTGTTCATCGATCCATTGGTGCTGCCTGTGTCCACCGGCATGGACACTGACAGGAGGAGCTCCCTCGAACTGGTGGAGGGCGTCAGGCGCATTGCATCAACCTGGCCTGATGTTCAGATCACCTGCGGACTGTCCAACTGCTCTTTTGGTCTCAAGCCTGCCGCTCGGCAGGTGCTCAATTCCGTGCTCCTGTGGGAGCTCATGGATGCTGGACTGACCAGCGCCATTGTGCACGCGTCCAAGATTCAGCCCATGAACCGAATCGATGCGGTACGCAAGCAGGCCGCGCTCGACGTGATTTACGACCGCAGAGCGTTGACGCATGGTGGGACGGGGCTCCCGTCAGGGGTCTCCGATGAGTCCCACGATCCGCTTCAGGCGTTCATTGATCTGTTTGACGACGACACCTCTGAAGAGGCCGAGGCGTTAGCGATTGAACGGTCGCTGGAGGAGTTGCTTCGTGCCCATATCGTCGACGGCGAGAAGCGAGGTTTGGAAAGCCATCTCGACCAGGCAATGGAGCAGTACTCCGCGCTTGAAATCATCAACGACCACCTTCTGGTCGGAATGAAGACCGTGGGGGACCTCTTCGGATCCGGCCAGATGCAGTTGCCATTTGTTCTTCAGTCCGCTGAGGTGATGAAGCGAGCCGTGGGCTACCTAGAGCCTCATATGGATCGAATCGATGGCGCTTCCAAGGGGCGCATCGTGCTGGCAACCGTCAAGGGAGATGTGCATGACATCGGAAAGAATCTCGTCGACATCATCCTGACCAACAACGGTTGGACCGTTGAAAACATCGGCATCAAACGAACCATCGATGAGATCGTGCAGGCATGGAGGCGAACAGGAGCTGACGCGATCGGGATGTCGGGGCTGCTCGTCAAGAGTGTGATGGTGATGGAGGACAATCTTCGCGCGCTCAATGAACTTGCGATTGATGTTCCGGTGCTACTTGGCGGCGCGGCGCTGTCTCGTACGTACTGCGAGTCGCACCTTCGTGAGGTGTATCAGGGCCGGGTGTATTACGGTAAGGATGCCTTTGATGGCCTGCGAATCTGCGACGCCATGGCAGCGGGGCAGGCAAGGGCACTCGACGCAGAGATTGATCGCCGCCGATCGCGGCGCGCCGCGGCAGAGGCCCGTGTTGATCACATGGAGGCAGCCGAGCGTCATGAAGGCGAAGTCGCGACCATTGAGCCCGGTCGGAGTGACGTGAGCCAGGAAGTGGCGATTCCCACGCCACCCTTCTGGGGGAGTCGTGTTGTTTCGGATGTGCCCCTCGATGAGGTCTATCCGTATGTCAATACGACCGCGCTCTTCCGAGGGCAGTGGGGATTCCGCAGAGGGCAACGAAGCCGCGGCGACTTCCACCGTCTCTTGCATGAAGAAGCCGAGCCGGTCTTTGAGCGGCTCAAGGAGTCCATGGGGGCGGAAGGCGTGCTTCGGCCGGCTTTGGTGTACGGGTGGTATCCCTGCGGGGCGGATGGTGACGATCTCGTGATCTTCGACCCGGAGGATCACGCCATGGAGATTGAACGATTCTCATTTCCTCGCCAGGCGAAGCGGCGACGGCTGTGCATTAGTGACTTCTTCCGTGGCGTGGAGGAGGCAGATCGGGATGTGGTCGGCCTCTCATGTGTCACGATGGGCAGTCAGGTGAGCGAATTGGCTGGCAGGCTCTTTGAGAAAGATTCGTATACCGAGTATCTCTATGTACACGGCATGGGCGTGGAGTGCGCCGAGGCATTGGCGGAATACTGGCACTGCCGCATGCGTCAGGAGTTGGGGCTTGGAGCCGATGACAGTCCGCATGTCACGGAACTCTTTCAGCAGAAGTACCGGGGCAGCCGCTACTCATTTGGATACCCCGCATGCCCGAACATGGCAGACCAGCAGAAACTGTTTCGGCTGCTGGATCCGGCCCGGATCGGTTGCCAACTCACTGAAAACTGGCAGATCGACCCGGAGCAGAGCACCAGCGCGATCATCGTGCATCATCCGGAAGCCAAGTACTTCAACGTCTAGCGGGGGAGCGGAGTAGAACAACCAAGCGTGCCTGTGTTTCCCCTCCCCCGCTTGCCGGGGGAGGTGTCCGCGCAGCGGACGGAGGGGGCTGCACGCGAAGCGTGCGAAACGTCCGACCGGCAACACACGCTTGCTGCGGCTTCGCCGGAACTCCCCCGGCAAGCGGGGGAGGGGATTGGAACAGCAATGCGTGCAGCAGCGATCATCGCGCGGACCGCTTCGTGTCGTTGACCAGCGGAGCGCAACGAAAGGCGGGCGTCAGAGGTCAACCTCCAACGCCCGCCCTTTGTGATCTGAGTACTCGATCAGCGCGTCTTGGCGTGTGCCTCATTGACGTTGATGGCGCGACCATCGAGGTCGGAACCATTCAGGGCTTCGATGGCCTTGCGACCATCGTCATCGCCCATCTCGACGAAGCCGAAGCCACGGGAGCGGCCGGTGTCGCGGTCCATCACGACGTTGGCCGACGTGACATGACCATGCTCGGAGAACATTTCGACGAGATCGTTATCACGAACGCGCCACGGAAGATTTCCAACAAAGAGCTTCACGGGAGTAACCCTCGAACCAGAGCAGTCACAGGGAGCAAAGAACTCGGTTTCCGCCTGTGACGCCAGAGACCGGGAGTGCGGCCACTCGGCCGCGTCGCACATGGTACCCGAAGCCGCGTCCATGCGAGCGTGCCGTGCCCAAAGGCATCAAGGGAGCGGCAGTTTTCGTCGTAATGGAGCCGCGGAAACGCCCTTGGCGGGGTCTTCATCCACCCAAACGGCCAGCACGGCCTTGCCCATAGGGGTCAGGCGTGGATAGCCACTCCGGCGCCCGGCAGTGACGCTGGCAACGGTTTCGAGCGGGGCAATGTGGCCGTCGGGCCCGACATGGGTCCACACGAGCGCCGGGCTTCCGTCGACTCGGTCGATCCAGCAGACATACGCGTGACCCTGATGCCAGCAGACCGCTGGCCGTCCGGTGGCATCCTCCGTGCCGATCATCTGAGGCGTTGACCAGTGTTGGCCCTGATCGCCGGACCGAGACACACGGACCCCGGGATGTTCGCCGCCGGCGTACCACGCCACGGCGAGTTGATCTCCGTGTGATGCGATGGAGGGCCCGTTGACCGGGCATCCGGCGATGACCCAATCGTCTTGCGGAAGCTCGATGTGAACTGGCGCATCGCCGCGATTGATGTGAATTGCGGACATGTCCCGCCGCTCATCAGCATCACGATCGCGGTACACGGCGATGGATCCACCCTCGATCGCGGCCAGTGACGTGGGGCAGCACTCGCACGTCCGGTCGTCTAGGAGCATCGACTGCTGGACAGTGTCGGAGATGACTGACGTGCGCAGAGACATGTCGCCGCCATCATGTCCATCGTGGCCTTCGCCCGTCATGGATCGGCCATCGAGCCACACCGCGCGGACGCCGTCACCCTCGGGCACCATCGAGACAAAGCCGTGTTCGCCAAGCACCCGGTCGTCGTTGAGGGTTCCGAGCATGGTCCACGTCTCGCCGCGGTCGGTCGATCGCGCCATGCCGATGTCATAGGCGTAGGTTCCAGGGCCGCTTTGCTGGAGCCATGTGGCGTAGAGATCGCCATTCCTTGCGGCGGCAACCTGGGGCGTGTCTGCCCAGTTGACGAAAAAGGTCCGGCGCTGCGTGATGGTCTGCGGCGGCGACCAGGTTGCGCTCGACGCGTCGAGGTGGCTGATCTGAAGTCGCCAGATATCGTCGGATGTGGCTGTCTCGTGCACGGGCGCTGGTTCGAGCCATGTGAGCCACGCTCCGGAATCGTCGGCGCACAACGCTGGTGCCATGGCGTGCGCGGCGGCAGGTGGCTGGGGCATGGCGATGCCAGCGGTGAGGGTGAATGTCATCAGGATCATGGTGTGGGCTCCGGGACGTCGTGGATGTGGGTACGTTTTCCGGCCCATCCGCTCAGAATCTCGACGGCGACCTGTGCCCCGATGCCCGCGGCGATCGCGAACTGGCTCGAGCCGCCGCCAAGGAGGCCGGCGACATGCAGGTCTTCGGCAACGCGGTACACGCCGTCATGTGTCAGCATGATGCGGTCGGCTTTGCCGCCTCGTGGATGGGGCGTCGGGGTGCATGGGAGTCCATCAATCTCCCATCGCTTGTAGCCGGTGGCGAGCACAAGTTCGCGGGCGGACCAGGTCCCCCCGCACTCCGACGAGACGTGCCAACCTTTATCGGTCTTCCCGGCGGTGCACGCCGTTACATGTTCGATCGACGCGACGCCGTACTGCAGCACTTGCGATTGCATGGCCGCGAGCACATCTGCGCCGTTGGATCCCATCGGCACGCCGGGCGCATTGCAGAGCCTCGCCTTCGCCAGATCGCTCTGCCCGTCATCCAGCACGACGATGGACCGATCATCGAACCACGGTTTGACGTGGGCCGAGGCGAGCGTCATGGCGCAGGAAAGCCCACCTGCGCCGCCACCGATGATGAGTACGTCGTGCATGAGTGGGGATGGTAGTCGTGCTTGTCACTGGGCCGACTGCGCCCAGAACCCCGTTCCAGGCAGCCCGTCGATGCTCTCGGCATTGTGCTCTGTGGTGAACGACCGCACCTTCTCCTCGCCCCACTCGCGGGCGTAGTGGGGGAGGTCGGTGCGATGCCCTTCGAAGGTGTACTTC
This sequence comes from uncultured Isosphaeraceae bacterium, assembly GCA_964417845.1. Lineage (GTDB taxonomy): Bacteria > Planctomycetota > Phycisphaerae > Phycisphaerales > SM1A02 > UBA12567. The sequence continues at coordinate 517 of CAYQJN010000017.1, read as the reverse complement.
GGCACGCCGAAGCCGCATGAGGTGGAGGCGCGGGAGACGTGCAGGCGGATGATGGCGCGTGTGCCGGGCATCTCCGGAAAGTGAGCGCGGAGCGCTTTAAATTCGGTGTGATCGGGCTCGACGACCTCGCCGCGTCCATGGAGCCGCAGCGACTTGGGCTTCTTGCCAAATGAGCAGAACATGATGCAGAGGCGGCCGTTTTCACGTAGATGCGCCGTTGTTTCGATGCCGCTGCCCCAGCAGTCGAGGTAGGCGACGGTCGTGTCATCCAGAATGGCGAACGTCCCTTGCAGACCCTTGGGCGAGACGTTGACGTGGCCGTCAGCCGCCAGCGGCGCCGTCGCGACGAAGAACATCTCCTGCGCCTCGATGAGGCTGCGGTGGGCGTCGGTGATTCTGGCGTCGTCGGACATAGCGGGCTCCTCTGTCGAAGGCAGTATGGCCGATCAGGTTCAGTTGGGGTGGGGCAGGTCATCGAGGACACGTTCAATGTCACCGCGAAGGGGCGGCAGGTGCT